>JAICKJ010000310.1 GCA_025928015.1 Thermomicrobiales bacterium | reverse complement strand
TCTGGATATGCGTACCCCACGCACACGAACCTGCTGGCACAGCGGCAATCATGAATGTCCTGCATCAACTCCTGACCGGCTGGGACCTAGAAGGACAGCCATGTCCGTACGATCGGCAGCACATATTGAAGCACGTACATCTGACGTGTAATCCAGACGCAAATCCCGGCGGCCGATGTTGGGCACCTGTGCTCTGGTGGGATGGACAACGATTCACGAACGAGGAGTTCTGGCAATGGATGAGGGGCGTCGACCCCGTCAGTGGCGGGATGTGGCAGCGAGTCGCGCGGTGGAGCCTCCATGACCAGAGCCCGCTGCGGCGCGGAATCGTCTACGAGCAAATCAATCAGCACGAATTCGTGGAGCCAAATCGGGATCCGGAATCCTCGCTCATGCGCCTCTACCGAGATCTCGATTCGCGCGATCAATTCGATGTGTTTCTTGACCTGCATCAGTCGGAGTTTGTTGAGTCAGACCGCAATTGCATGCTCCTCCTCCCCCTCGCATTCCCGACCCTGGCAGATGAGCTCCAGATGCGCATCACAGCTTGGGGTCGTGACATCATCGAGCACTGGCACACTTTACGCACGATGGCTCGTCCTCTCGCAGATCCTCGCGCATTTCCCTACTCGGATGACGAGCGGACCATAGCCTGGTTTCGCGCCACCTGGGGTGAGATCGACCAGCATATCCCTCGGCTGACTGTCGAGATCCAAAACAACAGCCCGCGCACACCTCCGCATCACCAGCGAGCACTAATGGAGTCCGCCATCTGGCGCACACTTATTTACCACGCCGAGATATGAACAGCGGATGTGAGGAGGGTAGCTTGATCATCTTCATCCTCTGCCAGCGCTATATCGTGCAGAGCATCGCCACGAGTGGATTGAAGGGATAATCGACATGCCCGCGAACACGAAGGTCGTGACGATAAACGGCCAGACGACCGCGCCTCAAGCGGACGGCGCCCACCCACCCAGCATCGGCTCGGTGGACGCGCTGGAGGAGTTGCTGACGGCGCCCTCGCCGGCGCTGGTGGCCGACCTGGCCACGCTCGACGGCGACATCATGATCATCGGCGCGGCCGGCAAGATGGGGCCGACGCTGGCGATCCTCGCCCGGCGCGCCTTGACCGCCGCCGGCGGCAACCATCAGGTCTTCGCCGTCGCCCGCTTCTCCGATGCCGGCGCCCGCGAGAAGCTGGACGCCGCCGGGGTGCGGACCATCGCGGCCGATCTGCACAATCCGGCCCAGCTCGCCGCGCTGCCCGAGACACCGAACATCGTCTACATGCTCGGCACCAAATTCGGCACCACCGGCCGCGAATACCAGACCTGGGCGACCAACGTCTACCTCGCCGGCCGGGTCGCCGAGCGCTTCCCAACGTCGCGCTTCACCGTCTTCTCCTCCGGCAACATCTACCCGCTGCGCCCGGTGACGCGGGGCGGCGCGGACGAGACGGTGCCACCGGCGCCGGTCGGCGAGTACGCGCAGTCCTGCCTCGCCCGCGAGCGCATCTTCGAGCACGTCTCGCGACAGCGCGGGACGCCGGTGACGATCTTCCGGCTCAACTACGCGATCGATCTGCGCTACGGCGTCCTCTACGACATCGGCCGCCAGGTCTTCGCCGGCGAGCCGGTCGACGTGACGATGGGCAACGTCAACGTCATCTGGCAGGGCGACGCCAACACGATGGCGCTCCGCTGCCTGACGCTGGCCGGCTCGCCGCCAACCGTGCTCAACGTGACCGGACCGGAGACGCTCTCGACCCGCTGGGTCGTCGAGGAGTTCGCCCGCCGCTTCGGCATCGCGCCGCAGATCACCGGCGAGGAAGCGCCGACCGCGCTGCTGAGCAACGCCGCCCGGGCCTTCGCCCACTTCGGCTACCCGACAGTGCCACCGGCGACGATGATCGACTGGCTCGCCGCCTGGATCAGCGCCGGCGGGCCGTCGCTCGACAAGCCGACCCATTTCCAGGAACGCGAGGGCAAGTTCTGATGACACATCCTGCCTCCCTGCGGCCCGAGATCGCCGCGCGATTGCACCAGGGTGTCGTCATCCCGGCCCACCCGCTGGCATTGACGCCTGACCGCGCGCTCGACGCCGAGCGTCAAGCCGGTTTGACCCGCTACTACCTCGCGGCGGGCGCCGGCGGCGTCGCGGTCGGCGTCCACACGACGCAGTTCGCGATCCGCGCGGCCGGGCTCTATGAGCCGGTGCTGCGAATCGCCGCCGGGGTGGTCGATGCGACCCCGGCGCCGGCGCCGGTGATCAAGATCGCCGGCGTGGTCGGACCGACGGCGCCGGCGCTGGCCGAGGCGAAGATCGCGGCCGGTCTCGGCTATGATCTGGCGCTCGTCAGCCTCGGCGGGCTGACGGACTGGTCCGAGGACGAGCTGGTCGCGCACGTCGAACGCGTCACCGAGGTGCTGCCGCTCTTCGGCTTCTACTTGCAGCCGAGCGTCGGCGGGCGTCCGCTGCCATATGGCTTCTGGCGGCGGATCGCCGAGCTGGCGGGGGTTCACGCGATCAAGATCGCGCCCTTCAACCGCTACCAGACGCTCGATGTCGTCCGCGCCGTGGCCGAATCGTCACGGGCGGAGGAGATCATGCTCTACACCGGCAACGACGACAACATCATCCCGGACTTGCTGACGACGTACCGCTTCGACGTCAACGGCCGGACGGTCGAGAAGCGGATCGTCGGCGGATTGCTCGGGCACTGGGCGGTCTGGACGCACACGGCGGTCGAGCTGCTGGCGGCATGTCACGCGGCGGTGGCGGCGAAGGACGGCGAGCGGATCGGCGAGTTGCTGACCACTGGCGTCGCGGTGACCGACAGCAACGCCGCCTTCTTCGACAGCGCGAACGGGTTCCGGGGCTGCATCGCCGGCATCCACGAGGTGCTGCGGCGGCAGGGATTGCTGGCCGGCCGCTGGTGCCTCGACCCGAAGGAGGCGCTCTCGCCGGGGCAGCTGGCCGAGATCGACCGCGTCTACGCCGCCTACCCGGCGCTCAACGACGACGCCTTCGTCGCCAGTCTGCACGCCGACCCGACACGCCAGCACGCCTCCCTGTCATGCTGACCGGAGGGAAGAATCTCCCTCCGTGGCGACTTCAGCGCTGCTAGATCTCTTGGCCAGACATAGATGGCACAGCGTGACAAATAACGCTTCGGCCCCCAAGAGACGATGCGGCCGAACAAGTCCCGAACTCTTGGCGTATCACAGCACCTGGAGCGATTCGCCGAACCGCAAAGTCTGACAGCCTATTTCTCCCACCATTTCTTCTTCGTTGAGAAGGTTGCCGGACGCCGAAAGCGCATGTTGTACCACGCTGATCCTGATGGCTGCGGCTCCCAGCCCTCCCTAATGAGCCTGTCGGCAACTCGTTTGACTGTAGCTCGGTGAAGCGCGCCATCATTTGGCTCGAGGATCGTCGGCTCTCGAAACAGCTCTTTTGTCCCATTAGGGCCCGTGACCCGCGCTACGAATCCCGAAAAAAACCATTCTGCGCAATGATTTCACAATACTCCCATTGTCCGGAAAGATGGGATGCTACTCCAGCAGAAGCGGCTGCCTTACTCACTCGATTGCCACATTGCTCGCAGAAGTTCGCAGTCTCGCTCACCTTGGTGCCACAACTGGCGCAGTACATCTAGGCCCTCACAGACTCTTGTCATGCCAAAAACCGGTCGCAGATCATTTTGGCGCGGAAACCCATTCAGGTGCAATGTCCAGAGGATCTGCGCGGTGGGTAGTTCCCCTACGGCCAGCGTAATTGACATCGGCCCTCCTTGTTATGTATATGTGCCAAGCACAGCCAATGGATGGCAAACCGGAGCGAGGATGAAAACTCCTCGCCCCGGTTCGGGTCACGAATAGTGTGCTGCGTCATCGGTCGCAATGCCCCTGGGGTAGATCGGCTACCGGCGGATATTGGAGATCATAGTCCTCCCATCGGTTCACGACTGTCCGCGACATGCCACGGGGCGAGGAAAGACCCTCGCCCCATGACGTTGTGAGATGGAGACCCGCGTTACGAGACCTTGATGACCTCAACCATGCCTTCCATGGCGTGCGGCGCGCCCGTGCCCGCCGTCGGGAAGAAGCAGGCGGCCATGTAGGTGCCCGGCTCGAGCTCGACCTCGTGGTAGGTGACCGTGCCGATCGACTGAAGCGGGGTGTAGAGCACCGGCTGCAGGTCGCTCTCGCTTAGAGCTTGCGCCAATAGGCGGGTGGCTGGGTGTAGCCAAGGGGCACGGGGGCGCGCAACCATACGAGAAGGTCTTCAGG
>JAICKJ010000073.1 GCA_025928015.1 Thermomicrobiales bacterium | reverse complement strand
GGAGATCTCCGGCGAGCCGTTCACGGCCAAGGATTTCCGCACCTGGGCCGGGACGCTGATCGCGGCCGAGGCGCTGGCCGGGTTCAAGGAAGTCGATTCAGACGCCGAGGCGAACAAGCGCGTGATCGAGGCGATCGACGCAGTCGCGAAGCGGCTCGGCAACACCCGCACCGTGTGCCGCAACTGCTACATCCACCCCGCGGTCATCGACGCTTATCTCGACGGCGCCCTCGCGCAATCCGTCCATCAGCAGGTGACGGAGGAGCTGACGACCTCGCTGACCGAGCTGGAACCGGAGGAAGCGGCCGTCCTCGCCCTCTTGCACGCGCGATTACACACGTAGGGGCGCACGGCGTGCGCCCGTCGTCCCGCCGGCAATCCGTTTTCCCTTCCCAATGGGCTAACAGTGTCATTCCGAGCGCACGAGGAATCTCTCTCCGAGCGCAGCGAGCGCCTGCCACGCCGGACGAGCGTGGCAGGTTGGCGAGGGTGCGACGGGATTGGTCCCCAACGAGGACGCCGCTGCGGCGGGAGATTCCTCCTGCGTCGGAATGACAAGCGGAGAGGATTGGCGGGAGCAAACAGGATTGGTGGCGAGGCAGGCGACCACGTCGGATCGCCCCAAAAGGATTGCGTTGCCGGTGTTCGGAGAGCGGACGTCCTAACGCCAGCCGCGGAGGCGATGGGTCCAGTCCATCAGGTCTTCCAAGAGGTCGCGCACCAGGTCGCGGGAGGTCTGGTCGGTCAGCTCGCCGAGGGCGTTGAACTTGTCGCCGGCGAAGGTGACGAAGACCTCTGAGTCGGGCGTCGGCGCGATGCCGACCTGGACACAGATCTGTCGCAAATGCAATTGCGCCCGCATTGTGCCGGAGCGGCCGATCGCGGCGCCCATCAACGCCGCCGGCGTTCCCCGGGCGTTGGAGTGACCGGGCGGCCGCGACATCCAATCGAGTGCGTTCTTCAGCACGCCGGGGATGGAGTAGCTGTATTCGGGGGTCAGAAAGAGCAATGCATCGGCCCGGTCGATCTCGCCCTTGAATGCACGCACCGCCGGCGGGTCCGACGGCCGCTCCAAATCCTCGTTGAAAAAGGGCAGATCGTCGATCTGCACCTCGTAAATGTGCATGCCCTCCGGTTGGAGCAGCATCGCGGTCCGCAACAGGCCACGGTTGTACGATTGCCGCCGCAGGCTCCCCACCAGCGCCGCGACTTCCATCCTCGTCTCCGGCACGTTCGTCTCTTCTCCCCCGATTCACCGCTGGCGCGTCCGCCGGCCAGCCACCACACGGACTCGCTCGTTCATGTCGCCAAGTGTACGGCGTAGCCGGGGCGGTCAGGTCTGATCCTGACCGCCCCGGTTGTCCAACGACGATGTACGTCCGGATTATGCCTGTACGAGCTTGCGCAGCACCGCCGGCAGGATGCCGCCATTGCGGAAGTAATCGACATCGACGTTGCTGTCGACCCGGGCGACCGTGTCGAAGGTGAACGTCGAGCCGTCGGGACGCGTCGCGGTGACTTGCATTGTCGCCTTCGGCTTCAGCGTCGTCTCGAGGTCCTTGATCGTGAAGGTCTCCTCGCCGGTGATGCCGAGCGACTGCGCGTTCTGACCGTTGGCGAACTGCAGGGGGAGCACGCCCATGCCGACGAGGTTCGAGCGGTGGATGCGTTCGAAGCTCTCGGCGATGACCGCCTGCACGCCGAGGAGCAACGTGCCCTTCGCCGCCCAGTCGCGGGAGGAGCCGGTGCCGTACTCCTTGCCGGCAATGACCAGCAGCGGCGTGCCGTCGGCGATGTACTTCTCCGCCGCGTCGTAGATGCTCATCTCCTCGCCCGTCGGCAGGTACTTCGTCCAGTTGCCCTCCTTGTCCGGCGTGAGCAGATTGCGGAGGCGGATGTTGGCGAAGGTGCCGCGGATCATCACCTCGTGGTTGCCGCGCCGCGAGCCGTAGGAATTGAACTGGACCGGGCGCACGCCCTTCTCGACCAGGTAGTTCCCGGCCGGGCTGGTACGGGCGATCGCGCCGGCCGGCGAGATGTGGTCGGTCGTGACCGAGTTGCCGAGCAGCGCCAGCACGCGGGCGCCGGTGATGTCCTTGAGCGGCTCCGGCTGCGGGGCCATCCCCTCGAAGTAGGGCGGGTTCTGAACGTAGGTGGAATCCTCGTGCCAGTCGTAGAGCTGGCCCTCCGGCACCGGCAGTGCCCGCCAGCGATCATCGCCCTCGAAGACCGTCGCGTACTCCTCGCGGAACATCTGTGGATCGACGCTCTCGTCCATGACAGCCTTGATTTCATCCCGCGTCGGCCAGATATCCCTGAGGTAGACGGCCTCGCCGTTCGGGTCGTAGCCGAGCGGGTCCTTCGTCAGGTCGATATCGACCGTGCCGGCCAGCGCGTAGGCGACGACCAGCGGCGGCGAGGCGAGGAACGAGGCGCGGACCTGCGAGTGAATCCGGCCCTCGAAGTTCCGGTTGCCGGAGAGCACCGCCGCGACGACGAGGTCATTCTCGTCGACCGCCTTTGCGACCGGCTCCGGGAGCGGGCCGCTGTTGCCGATGCAGGTCGTGCAGCCGTATCCGACGGTGTGGAAGCCGAGCGCCTCCAGATAGGGCGTGACGTTGGCGTGGTCGAGATAGCGCGTGACGACCTGTGAGCCGGGCGCCATGCTCGTCTTGACATAGGGCGCGACATCGAGCCCGCGCTCGACCGCCTTCTTGGCCAGCAGGCCGGCGCCGAGCATCACCGAGGGATTGGAGGTGTTGGTGCAGGAGGTGATGGCGGCGATGGCGATGGCGCCGTGGTGCAACTCGGCTTCGACGCCATCTTCCATGGTCACCGGCACCGTGCCGGTGTGCTCAAATTGCGTCCAGATTGTGTTCGTGGATTTTGCCGGCTGATTGGCGTAGCGCTGATCCTCACCGTTACCGCCGGCCATCGCGGAGGGCGGATCGCTCGCCGGGAACGACCCTGCCGACTGCTCGTCGTAATTGGTGCCGCCCGGCACGCCCATATCGATTGGGTCAACCAGGTCGCCTGAGTGCGGAAAGAGCGGCGCGAACGAGGTGCGCAACGTGCGTCGCACGTCGCCCAGCGCCACGCGATCCTGCGGCCGGCGGGGGCCGGCGACACTCGGCTGCACCGTGTCGAGGTCCAGCTCCAGCAGCTCATCGAACTCCGGCACGGGAGTATCGTCGGCGCGGAAGAGCCCCTGGGCCTTGCAGTAGCGCTCGACCAGATCGATCAGCTCGTCGCTGCGGCCGGTCAGGTGCAGGTAGCGCAGCGTCTCGTCGTCGACCGGGAAGAGGCCGGCCGTGGCGCCGTATTCCGGCGACATGTTGGCGAGCGTCGCCCGGTCCGCCAGGCTGAGGCTGCTCAGGCCGGTGCCGCAGTACTCGACGAAGCGGCCGACGACGCCGTGGGCGCGGAGCTGCTCGGTCACGGCGAGGACGAGGTCGGTCGCGGTGACGCCCTCGCGCAGCTTGCCGTTGAACTGGAAGCCGACGACCTCCGGCGGCAGCAGGTAGAGCGGCTGGCCGAGCATGACGGCCTCCGCCTCGATGCCGCCGACGCCCCAGCCGAGGATGCCGAGCCCATTGATCATCGTGGTGTGTGAGTCGGTGCCGACCAGCGTGTCGGGCAGCGCCACCTGATCCTTGCCCTCGCCGCGGCGCTCGACGACTGAGCCGAGGTATTCGAGGTTGACCTGGTGGACGATGCCGGTGCCCGGCGGGACGACCCGGAAGTTCCCGAACGACTTCTGCGCCCAGCGGAGCAGCGCGTAGCGCTCGCTGTTGCGCTCGTACTCGAACTCGACGTTACGGTTGAAGGCGAGCAGGGTGCCGAAGCGATCGACCTGCACGGAGTGGTCGATGACGAGATCGACCGGCACGAGCGGGTTGATCTTCGCGACGTCACCGCCGAGCTCGGCCATGGCCGTACGCATCGAGGCCAGATCGACGACGCAGGGGACACCGGTGAAGTCCTGGAGGACGACGCGCGCCGGCAGGAAGGGCACTTCGTAGTGCGCGGCCCGGGAGGCGCCCGGTTTCCAGGCGGCCAGCCCCTCGACGTGGCCGCGGTCGACGAACTCCCCGCCCAGGTTGCGCAGGACGTTCTCGAGCAGGATGCGGACGGTGAAGGGCAGCTTGTCAATCGATTCGGTCAGCCCGGCCTCGACCAGCGAGTGGATCGGGTAGTAACCGATGCTGCCCGACGCGGTGTCGAGTTGCGCGCGGTCGCCGAGCGCGCCGTTCTTCTTGGTGCTCATGAATCAGGAACCCTTTCCTGGCGGGGCGGGTCTGGTGCGGCCGACCCTGCGAACGTGCCGGGGCTTGCAACTCCCGGGCGCTGTCCGGCCCGACTGGCACGTTGTCCTCTGTGCCCAATTCTACGGCAACATCCGCGCCATCGCGCTCCGGTCGGGAATCCGGTATCCTGCCGGCGAAGTCGGTGGCGCGTGCCCCGTCATTCTGACAAACGGGAAGCATCTCCGGCGGAGCCAATCCGCGTCAGCGGACAGCTGCTGCGGCAGGAGATGCTTCGACAAGCTCAGCATGACGCAACAAGACGACAAGCGGTAGCGCTTCGCGCGTCTTGAAGTGCCTCGCACGGAAATTCTTCGGGGCTTCGCCCGCTCAGAATGACGAAGGACGGGATTGCGCTCAACATGGGGAGCATGGAAGGGGAGTACGGATTGGTGCGGTTTGGACTCGTGGGGGTGAACACCTCCCACGCCGAGGCGTTCGCGAAGATCTTCAACGGCACGGACGATCAGCCGGCGCAGCTCGAGGACGGCAAAATCATCGCGCTCTGGGGCGATGACCGGGAGAAAACGGACCGGCTCGCCGCGACCTACGGCATTCCGAGCGTCGTCAGCGACCCGGCCGGCATGACCGAGGACATCGACGCGGTCCTGGTCGTCGACGACACCGGCGGCGGCGCGACGCACGCGGAGCTCGCGACGCCCTTCATCAAGGCGGGACTGCCGACCTTCATCGACAAGCCGATGACGCTGGAGTACGCGGATGCGGTCGATCTCTTCGCGCTGGCGCAGAAGCACGACGCGCCGCTGATGAGCTGCTCCGCCTTGCGTTTCGCCGAGGAATTCAAGGAGCTGCGGGAGACCCTGCCGGCGATCGGCGAGCTCAGCTCGGTCGTCAGCGTCGGCCCCGGCGACTGGTACTACTACGGCGTGCACGCGGTGGAGCAGCTTGTCGCGATCGTCGGTCCCGGCGCGAGCTGGGTCCAGCGCTTCGCCTTTCCGCAGCGGGATGTGGCCGTCATCGGCTACGAAGCTGGCCCAGCGGTTGTCGTCGAGACGCTGCGCGACGCGAAGTACCTCTTCCACATGACCTTTTACGGCGCCGAAGGGTGGACACAGGTCGAGATCAGCGACCACGCCGGCTTCTACCGGAACACGATGGCCGAGGTGCTGAAGATGGCGCAGACGAACCGCGCGCCGCTCCGGCCGGCCGATACATTGGAGGTGCTCGCCATCCTGGCCGCCGGCGTCCGCTCCGCGAAGACGGGGCAAAAGGTCTCCCTGGCCGATATACGGGGGCAGCAATGACCGAGCGCATGCCACGGGTCGGTGTCATTGGCGCCGGCAGCATCGGCAAGACCCACATCCGCGCCTGGCAGGCCAATGGCGTCACGCCGGTCGCCTTCGCCGACGCCAATCCGGCCGCGCTGGGCGCCGTCATCGCCGAATACGGCGGCGAGGGCTACGCGGACGGGCTCGACCTGATCAGCGCCGATACCATCGACATCGTCAGCATCTGCACGCCGCCGCGCTTCCACGCCGATCTCGCGATCGCCGCGCTCGACGCCGGCATCGCCGTGCTCTGCGAGAAGCCGATGGCGCGGACGCTGGTGGAGGCCGAGCGGATGGCGGCGGCGGTCGAGCGCACCGGCACGCTCTTGTCGGTGGGGTTCTGCCACCGCTTCCAGCCGCAGATCGAGACGCTCAAGGCGATGATCGACCGGGGCGAGCTG
The DNA here is from genome assembly GCA_025928015.1 of Thermomicrobiales bacterium. GTDB lineage: Bacteria > Chloroflexota > Chloroflexia > Thermomicrobiales > UBA6265 > JAICKJ01. The sequence continues at coordinate 9,262 of JAICKJ010000073.1, read as the reverse complement.
GGCACCGTCATGAGCTTTCGAAACCGCTTCGCCGGGCACAAGGCGGACGCGGCCACCACCTGGTTCTCGAACCCGGAGCTGGCCGGCGGCGGCGTCCTGGCGGACACGAGCATCCATTCGATCGACCTCTTCCGTTTCCTCGTCGGCGACGCCGCGGGGGTCGCCGCGATGACCAGCACCCGCGAGACCGACCTGGGGCCGACGCTGGAGGTTGATGACACGGCCGCGATGCTGCTCCAGACGGCGGATGGCGCGATCGGCGTGATCGAGTCGAGCTGGCGCACGCCGGCCGGCGAATGGACGCTCGCGGTCCACGGCACGAAGGGCACGGCGGTCATGGACTACGGGACGATGGCGCTGCGTGTGTCGAAGGACGGCACGACCTGGGAGGAGGTGCCGGTCGAACCCGGCGACCGCTTCGCGCGGGAGTTCGCCCATTTCCTTGCCTGCTGGCGCGGCGACGCCTCGCCTCGCGTCACCGCCGCCGACGGTCTCGCCGCCAATCGCATCCTCGACCGCGCCTACCGCTCGGCCACAGAGGCGTTGCCTGGATGACGAATCTGGGTTGACAATAATGCTACGCTGATATTGGGCCACTTCAACGGCACGATTCCACCGCGTTCGGTCGTGCTCCATGAATCGGGACATCTTCGGATCAATGGCCAATCATGAGGGATGGGCCTACCATGGATGTCACCGATCCCAGGGCCTCACTTCTCACCACGAAGATCCATGTGCCACCAGCATTTGGGCATGAGGTGACACGCGCTCGGCTACGTGATGCACTCTCCCATGGTGTCCTCACACATACGCTGACGGTGATCTCCGCCCCGGCCGGCTACGGCAAGACGACCCTGCTCAGGCAGTGGGCCGAGGTCGCGCCGGTGCCGGTCGCCTGGTATTCGAGTGAGGCGGCCGATAGTGAGCGGATCCGCTTTCTTCGGTATCTGGTGGCCGCGTGGGAACCGGTGCGGCCGGAGATTGTGGAGAGTCCGCTGGGGCTGCTGCTTGGCTCGTCGGAGCCCGATCTGGACAGCGTGCTGACCGCGTGCCTCGACCTCGGTAATGCCCGGCGGGAGCCGATCGTGTTCGTCCTCGACGACTACCACGTCATCCACGATCCGGCCATTCACCGGGACGTCGCGTTCCTGATCGACCATTTGCCGCCACCAGTTCATTTCGTCATTGCCGCGCGTGCAGAACCACCCTTGCCGCTGGCACGGTACCGGGCGCGTCAGCAGATGTTCGAAATGCACGCGGCCGATCTCCGTTTCCAGCGCGATGAAGTGGCTGATTTCTTCCGCGAAGCACGAGGAATCCATCTTCCGGACGTGGCGGCCACGGCCATCGGCGATCAGGTCGAAGGGTGGATCGCGGGGCTCCAGCTGGTTTCGCTGACACTGTCGCCGGGCGCGGAGCCGCCCGCGATCACTGGCCGCCACCGGTTCATCGCCGATTACTTGCGGGAGGATGTTCTGGCGCGCCTGCCGGCCCGACAACGCCGGTTCTTGCTCCGCACGAGCATTCTTGATCGCCTGAGTGGGCCACTGTGCGACACCGTGGTCGAATCGACGGGCAGCCAGGCTATGCTGGAGGAGTTGGAGCGGGCCAACCTTTTCATTGCGCCGCTGGACGACCTGCGCGAGTGGTTCCGTTATCATCCGCTCTTTGGCGATGTGCTGCGAGACGAGTTGGCGCGCCGCGCGCCGGAGGAGATCGGCGCGCTGCACCGTCGGGCGGGACGCTGGCACCTTGACCATGGAATGCCGGAGCCGGCGTTCGATCACGCGCTCGCGGGTCAGGATGTCGGCACGGTGCGACTGATCTTCGAGCGCCACCTCTCCCAGGAGCTCAATACGGGCGGCGCCAACGTGATCCGGCGTTGGCTCGACGCCCTCCCCACCGATTGGTTGACCCGCTACCCGACCTTCGGACTCGCCCGCGCCGGGCTTCTGTTTACCACTGGTGCGCTGGCGGAGGGCGTCCGCTGGGTCGATGATGTCGAGGCGCGGCTGGCAGATGTCGTCGGCGAGGATATCCCCCAGCAACGGGCCATGATCTCCGCCGTGCGGTGCTTCATCGCCTGTGCCATGAACGATCTGCCGCTCGCCGAATCCCTCGCGGATCAGGCACTACGCGACCTGCCGTCCGGCGATCTCTCGTTCCGATCCGACGTTCATCACGCGCTGGGGGACACCTACCGTCGCAATGGTCGGTGGGAACAGGCGAGAGCCGCCTACCTCGAGGTGCTTCGCATCCATCACGGTCCCACCTTCCCGGTGCGGGCGGCGAATGTCTACGGCGCGCTGGCAGATCTGGAGCTGCGGCAGGGACGGTTGCGGGCGGCGGACGCGTACTGGCGCCGGGCGCTCACCGCCGTCGAGGATCGCGGCAACTGGGGGCGCCTGCCGCTGCCGGTCACCGGCTGGATCCACCTGCGCATCGCCGAATCGCACTACGAGCGGGATGAGCTGGGCGAGGCCCGGGACCACCTGGATCGGGGCCTGGCCCGCGCCGACCTCGGTGGTGACGCGCAATCGCAGCTCGCCGGTCATGTCATCGCCGCCCGGCTGCGCTTGACGGAAGGCGACGCCACGGTCGCGATGGCTCACCTGGAGCGGGTCCGCCTCCTCGCCCAGCAGGGGACGCTGCCGGATTGGACGAGTCGTCTCGACCGCTGCCAGCTCGATCTCTGGATCCAAACCGGCCGGCTCGACGCCGCACAGGCCTGGGCCGGCATGATGCTGGAGCGCGGTGAGCTGGAGCGCCGGCCGGAAAGCGAACCGGCCCAGTTGGGCATCGCCCGCGTCTTGAACCTACGCGGCGATCCCGCCTCGCTGACGCGGGCGCGGGAACTCCTGGACAGTCTGGCTGTGGCGGCTGAGGCGGAAGGCCGGCTAGGCATCCGGGTGGAAGCACTCGCCCTCCTCGCGCTCCGAGAGAGCCAGCAAGGAGATACAGCGCGGGCGCTGACACTCCTGGAGTGCGCGCTGCGGCTCGCCGAACCGGAAGGGTATGTCCGGCTCTTTGCGGACCTCGGACTGCCGCTGGCCCGCTTGCTGCAGGAGGCGCGCTCGCGGCGCATCGCGCCGGACTACGCCGGCCGCATCCTGAGGGCTTGTGTCGATCGCGGCCCGGCCGGTGCGGAACGCCTGCCCGAGCCGCTGAGTGATCGGGAACGTGACGTGCTGCGTCTGCTCGCGGCCGGGCTCACCAACCGGGAGATCGCGGAGACGCTCTTCATCTCTCCTGAGACGGTCAAGAAGCACACCAGCGCCATCTTCGGCAAGCTCGATGTCGGCAACCGGACGGAAGCTGCTGCCCGCGCTCGCGCGCTTGATCTCCTCGACACGTGAAACCGCGCCGCTGCCGCCAAATACATCCCTCGCAGTCCCCAATCGGGTGACGACCGGGAACGCTTCGCGAGCCACGCTCATCCTCAGGAATTTGGTTTCGTTACGTGAGGATGACTGCCATGGAGCTGAATATCCCGGTCGTCGCGGGTTTGACCGCGACCCTCATCTTTGCCCTGAGCACGCTGCCGATGGTCTGGAAGGCATACCGAACGCGCGACCTGCGCTCGTACAGCCTGGGCAATATCGCGCTGGCCAATCTCGGCAATCTCGCCTACTCGGTCTACGTCTTCGCCTTGCCATTTGGCCCGATCTGGCTGCTGCACAGCTTCTACCTGGTGACCACCGGACTGATGCTGGCCTGGTACGTTCGCTTCGAGCTCGTGCCACGGCGAATGTTGCGATCGCGCCGTCAGGAATACCCCGCGGCGATACCCCATCCGGGGCAGGGATCGCCGCTGTCCGGGTCATAGGGTGCAGGTAGGGCGCGGAGAGCGGTTTCCGTGCTGGAACCGAAGGAAAGGAAGCGGCTATGGCAACGACCACAAGCATTGACGTCGCGATCATCGGGGCCGGACAGGCGGGATTGGCAGTGAGCCACGAGCTGGCGACGCAAGGACGGGACCACGTGGTCTTCGAGCGGGCAAGACGGCTCGCTGAGCCGTGGCGGAGCGAGCGCTGGGATTCGTTCACGCTGGTGACGCCCAATTGGGCGTTCCGGCTACCAGGTGCCCGCTATCAGGGGGACGACCCCGATGGCTACCTGCCGCGTGACGAGGTCGTCCGGACGTTCGAAGCCTATGCGGCATCGTTTGGCGCCCCAGTCGTCTTCGATACCGAGGTGCAAGCGGTGGACGTCGAACCAGGTGGCTCCTTCATCCTCCGCACGAATGGCGGCACCGTCAAAGCGAGGGATGTCGTCATCGCGACGAGCCTCTTCCAGCGGCCGAAGGTGCCTGCCGTGGCTGCTGGGATGCCGGCGGCGATCACACAGCTTCATTCCCGCAATTACCGCCGCCCGGAGGCGTTGCCGCCCGGCGCGGCGCTCGTCGTCGGCACGGCGCAATCCGGAGCGCAGATCGCTGAGGAGCTCTACCAGCACGGTCGCACCGTCTATCTGAGCGTCGGTGGCGCCGGCCGTGCGCCGCGCCGGTATCGCGGCCGCGATGTCTTCGGGTGGCTGTTGGAGATCGGCTTCTTCAACCAGCCGATCGATCCGGCCTTTGCCGCGCCGCACGTCTCCGGCAAGAACGGCGGCCGGACGCTCAACCTGCACGAGTTCGCGCGCCATGGCGTCCGCTTGCTCGGTCACGTGCGGGCAATTGACGATGGGATGCTCCGGCTCGCTCCGGACCTGCACGAGAATTTGGCCAAGGCCGACGGCTTCGATGCGCACGCCCGACAGATGATCGACGGCTTCATCGCCCAAGCCGGGATCGATGCGCCGCCCGCCGAGTCGGACCCGCCGCTCCGGGACGGTTTTGCGTTGCCCCAACATGAGCGCCTCGACCTCGCGGCGGCGGACATCACGTCGGTGATCTGGGCCACCGGTTACCAATGGGATTTCAGCTGGATTCATGCGCCGGTGTTTGACGGGAACGGGTTGCCGGTCGTCCACGATGGCGGCACGGCCACGCCGGGCCTGCACTTCGCCGGTTTCTCGAATCTCGGTGCACACACCTTGGCCAAAATCGGGGATGACGCGATCCGCGTGGCGACCGCCATCGCCGCATCCGATCGCTCCACCGGCCTCGACGCTACGTTAACCAGGGCCGCTGATTGACCGGAAAAACAAGGTCGGGCATCTGGCATGGCGTCCGGCCGTCACCGCAACCTGTCGCGCTACCGGCGGGCGTAGCCCATGACGCGGAGGACGTACCAGAAGAGCAGGGCGATCGAGGCGAAGAGGGAGAGCGCGGCGGCGACGGGCTGGTCGGTCCGGTAGACGTTCATGATGTTCGAGGTGTTGTAGAGGACCGACCCGGAGGCGAAGACGACCATCGCCAGCGAGAAGATGATCCCCAGGCTGAAGCCGAAGAGGATGCTGGCGACGATCAGGCCGATGGCGACGAAGCCGCCGATCACCAGCGAGCTGCGCAGGAACGAGAAATCGGTCTGCGTGATAACGACGATCGCGGTCAACCCGACGACCATCGCGGCGGTGATGACGACCGCCGAGACCAGCACGTCGCTGGCGCCGCTGGCGATGCCGAAGAGCAGCGGCAGGAAGAGCACCGCCTCGGCGACGATGAAGAGCAGGAAACCGCCGTAGACGGTGACCTGCGAGGCCGTTGTGCGAGCCCAGCGGTCGGCGATCGACGAGACGACCATGAAGAGGAGCATCACGATCAGCCAGTTGTAGCCGTTGGTCATCTTGTGGGCGAGATCGGCGGCGCCGGACCACTGCTGCAACGCCCACTCGATGACGGCGAAGAGCGCGATCGCGAGCGCGACATGCAGGTAGGTCTCGCGGATGAACCGGGCGCGCGCGCTCGGCTGAGCGGTCGATACCCGGACCGCGCTGGTGTTGGCGCTCATGTGTATTCCCTCGGCCTTTGCCGGGCACAGGGCCCGGAGCTACGAAAGGACCTTATCACGCCGCGATGGCGCTCAGGCCGACAGGGCGAGGCGGACGTGGAGCGCGAGGTTGAGCCGCAAGCGCACATCCGCGGCGTCCAGATCGAGTCCGGTGATCTCCTTGATTCGATCCAGCCGGTAGAGCACGGTGTTTCGGTGGACGTGGAGCACCGACGCGGCTTCCTTCGGGCTGCAATTGGCGACGAAGTATGCCTCCAGCGTCTTGATCAGCTCCGCGCCATGCACCTGGTCGTACGCAAGCAGCGCGCCCAGGGACTCATCGTGGAACGTCCGCAGTTCCGGGAGCGACTCGGCGGCGTAGATCAACCGGTAGATGCCGAGGTCGTTGAAGGTCGTCAGATGTCCTGGCCCCTGGATGCGCCGGCCGAGCGTCAGCGCCTGCCGTGCCTCCTGATGGGAGCGGCGGATGCCCTCGATCCCGGCGCGGGGCCGTCCGACGCCGATCGAGACGACCTCGTTGCCATTGGCGGAGGCGTGGATCAGGTCATCGCGGAGCTGGGCCGCGAACCGAAGGATATCGACGCCATTCGGCGCCGGCCAGATCACCTCGGCGCTGTTGTTCCGCACCCGCCAGAGCAGCGGCACGGCGTGCGCGTTGGTCGCCCGGGCCAGAGTCTCCTCCAACGACGACCAGCGGCCATCGCGGGAGCGCGCCGGAGAGCCGGGCGCGGCGTCCATGCGGGCGACGAGCGCGCAATGCGGCTGATTGAGATCGTGGCCGAGGCGGTTGGTCTGTTGGAGCAGTGAGACCTCGCTGCGGAGCGCGCCATCGAGGATCTCGTCGAGCACGTTCAGCTCGACTTCGCGGCGGGCGTTCGCCGCTGCCTGCTCACGGGCGAGCGTGACGGCGCAGGCCGCCGCGCCGCGCGAGGCGAGCAGGGCGTCCTCGACGTTTTCCGTCCCTCTTTCGACGAAGAGGGAGAGACTGCCGAGCAGCCCGTCGCGGCCGCTGACCGGGGCGATGATCCGGCTCCAGCGCGTGTCGCCGTCGAAGGCCATTGTCGGCGGCTCGGCGAGGCTGGTCGCGGCGACCGAGCGGAGCCAGGTGTAGATGCTGCCGCGGTCGGTGAGCAGCAGGGCAACGGCCTCGTCCTTGGTCGGGTGCGGCGTCACCGGCGCCTGGAAGACGAGGAGATGGCCGTCCCGGTTTTCGAGCGCGACGGCGCGGTTGGAGAGGCGGGCGAGGTCGCGGGCGAGGGCCGAGAGCGGCTCCCCGGCGATCGCCAGCTCCATCAGCTTGCGGCCGACCTCCTGGCCGCGCCGCTGGATTTCGCGTCGCCGCTCGGCGATGAAGCGGGAGGTCTCGCGCTCCAGCGTGCCAAACTCGATGCCATCCGGGAGCTGCAGGAGCGGCAGGCTGGCCTCGTCGGCGGCGGAACGGGCGGCGGCGTTGCCGTTGTCCGAGACGGCGACGGCGGCGACGCCGAAATGGGAGAGCTGGCGGATCGCCTCGTCCAGGGTCAGTCGCTCATCGAGCAGTTCGAGCGTGCCCGGCGGCAGCAACACCAGCTCGCCGCCGTTGAGGTGACTGAAGGCCGGCGGCGCCGGGTGCAGGCGGGTGGCCCAGGTGACCTCGCGTCCCAGCCCGCTCTCGCCGGCGATCACCCCCGTCTCGGCCGGCAGGGCCCGGCGGAGCAAATCGGCCACGGAAATCATGACCATAACGGCATCACCTGGTTCACGCGGGGCGACCACGCGGGGATCGCCCCTACCGTCATTGCTCCCCTCTCCCAATGTTGGGGGAGGAGGCTGCTACACGTCGCCATAGCGTTGCCGCTCCCACGGGCTGACGTGGTGCTGGTAGGCGGCCCATTCGGCCCGCTTGACCGTCAGCAACTGCTCGAAGACGTAGTTGCCCAGCGTCTCGCGCAGCACCTTGTCGGCGGAGAGCGCGTCCAGTGCGTCGCCGAGGCTGGTCGGCAGCATCGGCACTCCGAGGCGGTGCAGCTCGTCCACGTCGTAGGTCACCAGGTTCTCGTCGAGTGGCGCGGAGGGCGGGTCGCCCTGCTTGATGCCATCCAGGGCCGCGCCGAGCGAGGCGGCGATGGCGAGGTAAGGGTTCGCCATGGCGTCGGCGCTACGCAGCTCGATGTCGGTCGACATGCCCTCGGCGGCGGCCGGCACGCGGATCAGCGACGCCTGGCTGACGCGCGCCCAGGTCGCATATTGCGGCGCCCGGTGTCCGGCGGCGAGGCGCTTGTAGGAGTTGACGGTCGTGCAGAGCGTCGCGCAGAGCGCGGGCGCGTGGATAAGCTGGCCGGCGATGAAATGCCGCGCCGTCTGCGAGAGCCCGTCGCTGGCTGACGGATCGCGCAGCAGGTCGTCTCCCCGTTCGAGCCGGGCGAGGCGCTGGAACATGTGCATGCCGGAGCCGGGGGCGTCGGCGAACGGCTTGGCCATGAACGTGGCGTGCAGGCCGCGCCGCTCGGCGACCGAGCGGATCACTTGCCGGGTAACGATGATCTGGTCGGCGATCCTGATGCCCCCGGCCTGGAGCAGATCGAGCTCCTGCTGGCCGGGACCGGTCTCGTGGTGGGCGCCGCCGACGCCGATCCGCATCGCATCGAGCGTGGCGACGATCTCGTCGCGGGTGCCGGCGAGCAGGTCGTCGCCGATGTCGAAGTAGCCGGCGGCGTCGCTCGCCGGCGGTCCGGAGAGATCGGCCAGCGGATGATGGAGGAGGTAGAACTCCATCTCGATCCCGACCTGATAGTCGAACCCCGCGGCGGCGGCGCGGCGCAGGACGCGTTCGAGGGTCGAGCGCGGATCGCCGGGGAAGGATGAGCCGTCTCGGCGCAGCACCCAGCAGAGGAGCTGGGCGCGAGCCGCTTCGCCCTCGCGCGCGGGCGGGAAGGTGAGCGTCGAGGGGTCGGGCGCGAGGTAGAGATCGAGTTCGACCCGGCGCATGCCACCGGAGAGCGCGGAGCCGTCGAAGCGGTAACCGCGGCGCAGAGTCGTCTCCAACAGATTGCTGGGGATCGTCAGCGACTTGATGCCGCCGGCGATGTCGCTGAACTGGAGGTCGACCAGCGCGACCTGGCGGGCCTGCGCCTCGTCGAGCGCGGTCTTGATCTCGTCCTCGGTCGGCCGCGCCTGCAGCGTGTCGATCTCGGTCACGGCCATGTTCATGGCCCCTCCTGCGAACTCAATGACGACGCGTGATTCCGGAATGCCTGTGCGCCACGCCACAATCTGTGCCTGCGGCATAAGGCAACGATGCCAAAGACGTTTGGCCCGAACCATACAGTCAGGTAAACGCCGGGCGATGACCCCTTTGCTGACGCCTATTGTGCATCCACTTGGGCGCAAAG
>JAICKJ010000264.1 GCA_025928015.1 Thermomicrobiales bacterium | reverse complement strand
CACGCCGCAGGACGCGGCGACGCTGCTCGACGCCTTCGCGGACCCGGACGAGGAAGTCGGCGGCTACATGTTCGACGGACTGGGCTTCTGCCGGCCAGCCACCCTGTGGGGCGAGAAGCGTGGGGACGAGCCGCCGGAGTAATCCCCCCGGGACTCTCCCCATCTCGTTATGCTGAGCGGGCGAAGTCCCGAAGCATCCCCGCGCGAAGCGCGCTCTTCTCGTCGTCATGGTGAGCGGAGTCGAACCATCTCCTGCCGCAGCAGCGGTCCGCTGCGCGGACCGGCTTCGCCGCGAGATGCTTCGCTTCGCTCAGAATGACGGGCGGTGGGGTGGCAAGGGCTGACGGGGTGGTTGGCGGCGAGGACGTCGCTACTTTCACCGTCCCATAGGCTCCCGTCAGGCGTGGGTGCTGCGGCGGGGCATCGTCGGGTCGGTGCGGACGATCTCGTTCAGTAATTCCCCCAACAATGTCTGCTTGATCTCAGCGTAGTCCGGGTCGCACCAGCGGTTGTGCTGCTGGCGCGGGTCAGTCTCGCGGTCGAAGAGCTCCCCGTCGCGCTGGCCGGGATAGGCGGTGAGCTGATAGCGGCCGGTGATGAGCGTCCGCAAGCGGAGACCGAGGTAGTCCTCGTCGTTCTCGACCAGCAGGCGGTCGCGGACCGCATGCTGCTCGCCGCTGAGGAGAGGCCGCAGGGAAAAGCCGGGCCAGGGCGGGAACTGGGACGGCGCCTCCGGCGGGTCGGGAATCTCGCCCATCGGTGTCTCCGGGAGCGGGACGCCGGCGATGTCGAGCAGCGTCGGGGCGAGATCGAGGTGGCTGGCGAGGGTGTCAGTCATGACACCTTCCCGGACGTGGCCGGGCCAGGACCAGATGAACGGGATGTTGAGCAGGCCGTCGAAGTGGAACGGCCCCTTGTTGAGCATCCAGTGGTCGCCGAGCATCTCGCCGTGGTCGGACATGAAGATGACGAGCGTGTCGTCGCGCAGGCAGAGACGGTCGATCACCGCCATGACGCGGCCGACCTCGTCGTCGACCATCGAGACCATGCCACAGGTCTGGCGGACAATGTCGCGGTACTGGTCGTCGCGCAGCTTCGTGGCATTGGCGCGGCCGGAGGTCGGGCGGCCGGTCTCGTACATCTCGCGGTAGAAGGGCGGCAGGTCATCCAGCTCACCCGCGCGCCGGTTCGGCAGCGGGATATCGGCATCGTCGTACATGTCGGACCAGGGCTTGGGAGCCGCGAAGGGGTGGTGCGGATCGGGGAAGGAGCACCAGAGGAAGAAGGGGCGGTCCGGGTCGATCTGCCGCTGGCGTGCGAGGAAGGCGATCGAGCGGTCGGCGACCCAGCGGTTGTAGTGCAGCTCGGCGGGGAGCGCCATCTTCCAGGTCTGCTCGGCGCCGGACGCCGGCTGCTCCCCGGCGGCCATGGTCAGCAGCCGTTCGCCATCGGGATTCTGCTCGCGCAGCCACTGACGATAATGGCCGTAGGTGCCGAAGCCGTGGCCGCCGGTGAAATCGGCCGTCTCGAACCCCTCGTAATTGGGCGGCAGGGCGCCGATCCGCTCGCTCATCCACATCGCGCGGGATTCGAGCAGGTGATCCAGACAGGCGGTCTGCTCCGGCAGCGCCTCGTAGTTGCGGTAATGGAGCTTGCCGGCGGCGTGGGTGCGGTAGCCGGAGCGGCGGAGGGCATCGACGAAAGTGGGGATGGTCGGGTCGAGCGGGATGCCATTGGTGCGGACGCGATGCCCGCGTGGCGTCAGGCCGGTGAGCAGCGTCGCCCGGGCCGGCTGGCAGAGCGGGTTGGCGACGTAGGCGCGGGCAAAACGGGTGCCGCGCGCGGCGAGCGCGTCGATATTCGGCGTCTGGACGACCGGATTGCCGGCGCAACCGAGCGCGTCGGCCCGTTGCTGATCGGTGATGAAGACGAGGATATTCGGCCGGGGCATCCCATTGCCCCTCACATCGCCGCTATTCGTTTCTGCATTCACGTTGCATCCCTTCCGGCGCGCTCACTTTGTTGTAACCGCTCCGCATCGGGAGCACAATCGATTCGAAATCCAACGGTGATGGCGACATTGTCAAACCAAGAGACCACACACCCGCAGGCGGGAAAGGAACCGTCATGGAACTTCCCGATGATCTCTTCGATCAACTCTCTCCCTTGATAAGGGCACTTCCTGTGCCCGTCTCGGACGATAATGTGCTCATGCCCGAATTCCGCCTCTTCCAGCACGAAAAACTAAGCATCTACTACGTTCCCTTCGACTACGTGAATGACCAAGCCCAAGTGGCGATTATCGGTGTCACCCCCGGGCTCCGCCAGATGAAATCCGCCTTTCAGTCGGCAGCCCAAGCGCTACGTGCGAACCTATCCGCAGATGCCGTACTTCGCCAAGTCGCGCAAGACGCGAGCTTTGTCGGGTCGATGAGAACCAATCTGGTCAAGATGCTGGATGAGATCGGTTTGGCCCGATGCCTCGGCATCGAAACATCGCGATTACTGTTCGGAGAGCGGGACGATCTTGTTCATACAACGTCCGCAATCCGCTATGCGGTCTTCGTCAAAGGGAAGAATTACTCCGGGCACTCCCCCTCCATCACCAAGACTCCAATCCTCAGAGATTACATAGACCATTACTTGCGTGATGAGCTGGAGCGAGTATCAGAAGCGCTCATCGTGCCACTGGGGAAAGCTGCCAACAAGGCAATGCAGATTCTCATAGACGATCGCGCCATCAATCCCGAGCGGTGCCTTACCGGCTTTCCCCATCCATCTGGTGCAAATGGGCATCGGAAGCGAACTTTCGAGGAACTCGAACCCTTTCTGAGACAAACAGCCCAAGAATGGTTCGTCCGCCACGGCTAAATGGATGCCGTGCCACCGCGCAATGGCCCTGAGACTAGCGTGCGGGGCCGAAGCTGGGTAAGGTTCCCATGCAATCAGCGACCCGCATGCTGAAGGAGCCTTTCTTTGAGATCAGCGACATTCTGGAACGGCAAGCGCGACCGGCACCGCATGGCCGGCTTCGCGACGACGCCGGCGGGCACGGTGCCACCGCACACGGCCAGTGACTCCCCCTATTTCAAGACCACGCTGGACAACGGCGTCCGCGTCGTGACCGGACCGATGAGCGGCGTCCGCTCGGCGAGCCTCATCTTCTATTACAACGTTGGCTCGCGCTTCGAGCAGCCACCGATCGGCGGCGTCTCCCACTTTCTGGAGCACATGCTCTTCAAGGGGACGGAGCGCCGGCCGGATCCGGCGATCATCTCCGAAGAGATCGAGCGGGTCGGCGGCGCGCTCAACGCCGCCACCGGGCGCGAATCGACCTCCTACTGGGTCAAGGTGCCGAGCACCCACCTGGAGCTGGCCTTCGACGTGCTGGCCGACATGATGCGCGGCACGACCTTCGACCCGACCGAGTTCGAGAAGGAACGCAAGGTCATCTTCGAGGAGATCCGCTCGATCCAGGACATGCCCGAGGACCTGGTCCACGACGTGATCGACGAGGTCGTCTGGCCCGACGCCGAGCTCGGTCGGCCGATCGCCGGGACCGAGGAGACGGTCGGGGCAACGACGCGCGACGCGATGATCGACTACTGGCGACGAAACTACTCGCCCGACCGGTTGATCGTCGCCGCCGGCGGCGACCTGCGCCACGAAGACGTCGTCGCGCTGACCGAGCGCTATTTCGGCGACCTGAAACCGGACGGGTCGCCGAATACCTTCACGCCGCTGGCGTCCGATCAGCACGAGACGCGGGTGCGGCTGGTGGACCGCGAGACGGAGCAAGCGCACATCTGCCTCGGCTTCCCGGCGCTGCCTTACACGACCGAGCGCCGGTTCGTGCAATCGACGATCGAGGCGATCCTCTCCGGCGGCATGAGCTCGCGGCTCTTTCAGGAAATCCGCGAGAAGCGGGGGCTCGTCTACTCCGTTTACGGCTATTTCCGGCCCTACGAGGATGTCGGACAGGGCGTGATCTACGCCGGGACCGACCTGGAGCGGGTCGAGGAGACGGTCGGGGCGCTGGCGGCGGAGCTGCGCAAGCTGCGCGAGGCGCCGGTGCCGGCGGACGAGCTGGAGCGGACGAAGACGCTGCGCAAGGGGCGGCTGCTGATGGGGCTGGAGGACAGCCGCTCGGTCGCCTCGTGGGTCGGCGGGCAGGAAGCGACCTACGGCGAGATCAAGACGCCGGAGGAGATCATGGAAGAGATCGACTCCGTGACGGTCGCGCAGGTGCAGGAGCTGGCGGACGAGCTCTTCCGGCCCGAGCGCTACAGCCTGGCGGTGATCGGCCCGTACCGGGACGAGCGGCTCTTCCGCGACTTGCTGACCGGATAGCCCCCTCCCCAGCCCCCAACATTGGGAGAGGGGAGCCGTGATCCGTGCGCTGCCGGGAGCAACATTTCATGAGTGACGCGAAGACGATGGTCTTTGTCGATCCGGCGGTCGGGATCGAAATCCGGCCGCTGGAGCCGGCACTGGATGAGACAGTGGCGCCGCTGCTAACCGGGACGGCCTGCGTGCCGCCGGGCGGGACGGCGGAGTCCGTCCTGGCGGCGATGCGCGGGCGGGGCGACCTGCTCTATCAGGCGTCAACGCATGGCGGGCCGGTGGCCGTCTATGGACTGCGGCGTGAAGGAATGGCGAATGTCGTCTCCTGCCTCGCCGTGCGCGAGGACGCGCGGCGGCAAGGGTACGGTCGGATCTGCCTGCAGGATGCGCTGCGACGTTCGGGCCGGCGACCGCTGGTCGTGGAGACGACCGAGGCGCTGATGCCCTTCTACAAGGCGTGCGGGTTCAAGCTGGTCGGGCGGCGGATGCAACCCGATGGCAGCGTCCATTACCGCTTGGGGTGGCACGCGCCGGGCCGGCACTTCAAGGGCGGCGCGTCGAACGCGCTGCGGCGGCCGGGGGAGTGAACGGGATAATCGTAACGTCCGATCGCATCGCCCGGCCCTAAAGGGACCGGGCTAAGACGACGAAGCCCCCTGAAGGGGGCTGGGCGACGAGCGAAGGTGGAAACGTCGGCACACTCGGGCGCAGCCATCCGTCAGCCGGCTTGAGCCGGCTTTGTCGCCTTAGCGCGGTCTCTTTAGGGCCGCGTCCTGGGAATGGGTGCAGCGTGATGGCTCTCCCTACCTTTGGAGCAGGAGCAGGCGTGCAGAAAACAGATCAGGCGACACGGGCCGAATTCGGGTGGGAGGCGATCGTCGATCTGGCGCTCGCCGAGGACATCGGGACCGGCGACATCACGACGCGGGTGACGGTG
>JAICKJ010000223.1 GCA_025928015.1 Thermomicrobiales bacterium | reverse complement strand
TCCGGCCGCGACCATCGCCATCATCAGCCCGGGCGAGCCGTTCCACGCCCGCGTCGCCGAGCACTCCTGGCTCTTCAACCTGCACGTCGTCCGCGAGCGCGGCGAGACGCTCCTCGGCCCCGACCCGAAGACGCTGATCGCACCGATCTCGGCCAACGAGTTGAAGGCAGGGCTCCGCGCCCGGATGCGGGAATGGCGCGACTGGACCGGCGAGGAGGTTCCGCCGATGCACGCCGGCGAGCAGGCCTACGTCGTCCTGACGATGTGCCGCGCCCTCTACACCTATGTCACCGGCGACTGGACCTCCAAGCGTCAGGCCGCCCGATGGGCGATGACAGCGGCGCCCAAATGGTCGGAATTGATCCGGCAGGCGGTCGCCTGGCGCGAGGCGGAGCCGGCCGAGCCGGTCGATCTCGCCGCGTCCCAGGCACAAATGCTCGCCTTTGCCCGCGAGGTCACGGGCCGGATCATTGCCGCCGCGCATCCCGGCCAGCCGACCGCCTGAGTGTTGCGGCATTGGCATACCCCTCGACGCATCGTCATGCGGTCGTCAGGCGCCATGGCGTACAACAAGGATCCAGATATTCGGCGCATTGATTTGGGGGCCCGGATGAACGACCAACGCAAAAGTCTCCGGCCAGAAGGGCATCAGCTCGCGCTCGGACTGACCATGGGCGTCTCGCTGGCCATTATCTTCGCCATCGCGCTGGGAAGCTGGACCTATGCGCTCCTCGGCTTCGTGGCCGGCTTCCTGATCTACAGCGCCGTTCCACTCATCAGACGTTAGGTGGTCGCCGGCGCCGAGACGATCGCGATCAGATTGCCGCAGGTGTCGTCGAAGACGGCCATCGTTACCTCCCCGGCGGGTGAGGGCGGAGCCGTGAATACAACGCCCTTCTGCCGCAACCGCTCGTATTCGGCCTGCACGTCGTCGACGGTGAAGAGGGTCGCCGGAATACCGGCATCGTGCAGCGCCCACTGGTACTCCCGCGCCGGCACGGCCGGATTCGAGTTCGGTTCCAGCAGCAGCTCGACGCCGTCCAGCGCCTCCGGTGAGACGACCGTCAGCCAGCGATCGTCGCCCACCGGCACATCGGTCTTCTTCTCGAAGCCCAGCACGTCGGTATAGAACGTCAGGGCCTTCGCCTGATCCTCGACCAACACGCTCGTCACAGTGATCCTCACCCTCGCTCCTTCCTGGCAACCCGATGTGCCGATCTCATGACACCACTGCGATCCATCCTGCCGCGCGCGGCCGCAACATGCTGCCGGCGACACTGGAGCGGGGTAACCACTGCCGCAGATCGGCGCCACCTCCGGCGCGCCGTCGACCGGCGCCAGCCCCGGCGTGTAGATGCGTTCGATTGTCATGGAAACGGCGTGCTCCTTGGCACCGGCTCGACGATGAGCGTGTAGCGAAACGATCGGGAACGGCCCCATCCCGCATTGATTGAGTGGCATTCCGGATCGTCCGCCCAGCATACCCGCCATGCGCGCTCCGCGACACCGAGGAGTTCGCAAGGAGGGGTTCGCAAGATCGAAGAAGCGCCCGGCGCTCCGGCACGTCACACTCCGACGAGAAGCACGGCGGAGCGATGATTCGCAGGAGGACGACGCATGACCGAACCAACGACGACCAGTGGTTCCGCGCTCTCGCGCGAAGGTCTCAACCGCCTCCGCGCGGTGCTGCGCCAGCATGTCGAGCAGGGCGCGGCCCCGGGACTCATCGCCTACCTGTCCATCGGGGACGATGAGCACGTCGAGGCAATCGGGACGGCGGCGATCGGCAGTACGGAACCGATCCGGCGCGACGCGATCTTCCGCATCAGCTCGCTGACGAAGCCCGTCACCGCCGCCGCGACGATGGCCCTGCTCGATGACGGCACGCTGACGCTCGACGAACCGGTCGACCGGCTGCTGCCCGAGCTGGCCGGCCGCCGCGTGCTCCGCTCGCTCGATGCCGCGCTCGACGACACCGCGCCCGCGAACCGGTCGATCACCGTGCGTGACCTCCTGACCTTCACCCTGGGCTTCGGCATCGTCCTCGCGCCGCCGGACACCTACCCGATCCAGACCGCGATGGACAGGCTGAGCCTGGGGCAGGGCGCACCGAGTCCGTCCGGCGTCCCGCCGCCGGATGAGTGGCTGCGACGGTTCGGCTCACTGCCGCTGATGGAACAGCCGGGCGCACAGTGGATGTACAACACCGGCAGCGACATTCTCGGCGTCCTCATCGCCCGCGCGTCTGGCCAGCCCTTCGATTCGTTTCTCAAGGAACGAATCTTCGACCCGCTGGGCATGACCGACACCGGCTTCTTCGTTCCGGCCGAGTCGCTCGATCGCTTCGCGCCCGAGTACTGGACCAATCCCGCCACCGGCGCGACCGAGGTCTACGACCCTGTCGAGGACGGCCAGTGGAGCCGGCCTCCAGCCTTCCCCTCCGGCGCCGGTGGCCTGGTCTCGACGATTGACGACTACGCCGCCTTCGGCCGGATGCTGCTCGATCATGGTCAGCACAACGGCAGGCGCGTGCTCAGCCAGTCATCCGTCGCGGCGATGACGAGAAACCAGCTCGGGCCGGAGCAACAAGCGACGAGCGGTCCGATCCTGCACGATGGCCGTGGTTGGGGCTTCGGCCTCTCCGTCTTCACGCAGCCATCCTCGGACGGCAGATCAGCGGGCGCGTTCGGCTGGGAAGGCGGACTCGGCACAACGTGGGGCGCGGACCCGACCCACAACCTGACCGCGATGCTCTTCACCCACCGCATGTGGGAAAGCCCTGAAGGCCCGCAGCTCTACCGCGACTTCTGGAGGGCGGTCTATGAGGCACTCGCCTGACGTTCGGCCAAGAAACACATCAGGGAGTAGCACATGGGCTCTCACCTTGGACGGCGTCATGGAGGCGCCCAGCGAGTGGTCGTTTCCTGTACTCGTGCGACGGCCGCGTCACCTACGACGGCCTCGCGGCGGCCTGGCCGGCCCACTCGGGCGACGAGTATTCCGACAAGATCACCACCATGCCGAAGTACGTCGCCTCGACCACCCTGGACAACCCGACCCGGACCAACTCCCACGTGCTGTCCGGTGATGTTGCCACCGACGTCGTCAACCTGAACCAGGAGATCAGCAACGACATCGTCATCCACGGCAGCGCCACGCTGGCCATCAGCCTCTTCCCGCACGGCCTGAACAACGAAATCCGGCTGCTCGTCTACCCCATCGTCGTCGGCCAGGGCAAGAAGCGGCTCTTCGGCGACGGCCTCGACCAGACCAAGCTCGCGCTGGTCGAGGCGCAACCGTTCAGCACCGGCGCCGTCCTGCTCACCTACCGCACCGCGGACAAAGCCGGGCATAAGCCGCTCGCCCTATCTATCGATAACTTGTCACGCCGACCTGCTGGCACATCTCCAGCACCGGGCAGGTCGAGCAGTGGGGGCGGACGCCAGTGCAGATGTGTTTGCCGAAGGGGACGAGCAGCGCGTTGATCGCGATCCAGTACTGCTCGGGCAGCTTCTGTTCCAGGGCCGCCATCGTCTGTTCCGGCGTCTTCGTCCGCACGTAGCCCCAGCGGTTGGTCACGCGGTGGACATGGATATCGACGCTGATTGTCGGCACGCCGCAGGCAACACCCAACGCCAGATGGGCGCATTTCGGCCCGATACCGGCGAACGACTGCATCACCTCGCCGTCGCAGGGCAGCTCGCCGCCGAGCTCGTCACGCACCCGTGTCGCGATCGCCTTAATCTGCGGCGCCTTGCGTTCGTGGAAGGTGACATCGCCGATCTGCCGCTCGATCTCGTCCGGCGTCAGCGCGGCGAGCGCGTCCGGCGTGCGGGCGACGGAGAAGAGCCGCCGGGCGGCGACCAGGCTCACCTCGTCGTAGGTGCGAACGGAGAGCAAACAAGCGATGAGCTGCTCGAACGGCGTGTCGAACCCCTCATCGGCGAGCTGGAACATCGCCGCCTTCGGCCAGCGCCGCACCGCCTCGCGGATGCGGTCCAGCGCGACATCGATTTCGAACGGTCGCTTCTCCGCGGACGCCTCCTCCGCCATGGTCTCCCCTCTCGCGCAGCCGCATCGTCCAGTCACCTCGTCGCCCGCACGGCAACGGCCGAGACGTTCGCAATATTCATGCGAAAAGGGTATTGACAAATCGGCACGGCGTCCGTACAGTAGTCCTACGCTCGACAGTGACGGAGACATCCAGAACGATCGAGCGAGTGAACGCCAGGCAGGTAAGCGCGCAAGCGCCCAACTCGCTGGCGTTCACGCCTTTCTAGGACAGCACATTCCTCCGCTCGCCCACGTCGCGAGCCTGCGCCACGTCCACGGTGGGCAGACCGGCCAGCAGGTCGCAAAGGGTGCGCAATTGCTCGTCGGTGTACGCGAGCAGTTCCGGCGGCGTCGCGAACATCCCCTGCAGGAGTTCTCTCCTCGTCTTCACGCCCAGCGACGTGAGGAAGACGAGGCGCACGCGCCGGTCCGTCGGGTGCGAACGCCGTTCCGCCAGCTCCAGACGCTCCAACCGGTTGACGCTCCACGTGGCCGTGGAGGCGTCACACCGCCAACTGGCCGCAAGGTCGCTCATCGCGCGGCCAGTCTCCGCATCCAACGAATAGAGCGCCCGGCTCTCGTTTGGCGTCAGCCCGAGCCGCGCCAGCACGGCCCCGCGTCTGGGCGCGGTTTGCATCAAGAATCCGAACATCTGGCGCCACACCTCGCTCGCCAGTTCTTGCTTCGCCTGATCCCCCGCCATCTCCGCCACCGCTCTCCTCGTTGGCCCGATCTCCGCGCCCGCGTCCAGCGCCACTCTGTCCTGTCCATTGCAATAGTATTACTGATCAAATTGTTTGACATCTCCAATTTCCCCGGGTACGATGACCCGGTCTTGGAAACGGCGCGGCGAGCATGTGGGAAAGGACACCGCGATGACCCAGCGACCTCCAACCTCCGGCTCTTCTACATCGGACGCCACCATGCAGACGCTCCTCGGGCTCGTGAACGATTGGGCGGCCGCCGAGCGCGCGGGCGACGATGACGCGATCACCAACCTGCTTGTGGACAACTTCCGGCTCGTCGGACCGCTCGGCTTCATCCTGACGAAGGAGCAGATGAGCGAGCGCTACAGGACCGGCGACCTGAAGCATTCGTCGTTTCTCGTGAAGGATCCGGCGGTCCGCGCCTACGGCGAGAGCGCGATCATCATCGCCGAGCAGGACCAGCAGACGACCTACCGCGGCCTTGACGCCAGCGGCCGGTTCCGCATCACCTTGGTCGCGGTGCGGGATGGCGAGCGCTGGCGGTTCGCCGGCATGCAGCTCAGCCCGATCGCGAACCCGCCGAGCCCCACGTCGTAGGAGCGAGCGATGACCGGACGTGTGCGTAGCTTCTTGCTGGTTGAGGCCATCGCCTTCGCCCTGGCCGCGATGGTGCATTTCGGTGTGCTGGTGCACGGCTACGAACACGACAGGGCGCGCATCGCCGAGAGCATCATCGCCCTGGTCCTGCTCTTTGGATTGGCCGTGAGCCTGGCGCGCCCCGCGCTGACGCAGCAGGCGGCGCTCGTCGTCCAGGGCTTCGCGCTGCTGGGAACGCTGGTCGGGCTCTTCACCATCGCCGTCGGCGTCGGTCCGCGCACCGTTCCCGACGTCATCTTTCACATCGCGATCATCGTTTTTCTGCTTATGGGGCTGATCACCACCAGGCAGTCGACCGCGATCACGGACTAGGTCGCGGAGCACCAGCAATCACGCGAACCCTTCACAGACAGGAGCGCTTTCCATGCAGCTGCTGAACCGGTCCGCGCTTCCCAACAGCCGGACCGCCGCCTGTTTCGAGGGCCACCACTTCGGCGATGTCGCCGTCTCGTTCTTCCTGAGCGACTCGCCGCCCGGACACGGACCCGCCCTCCACCGCCATCCTTACGCCGAAGTCTTCATTGTCGAAGAGGGCGAGCTCACCTTCACCGTCGGCACCGACGAGGTGGTCGCAACCGCCGGTCAGATCGTCGTCGTGCCGCCCGGCACACCGCACAAGTTCGTCAACGCTGGTGATT
Source organism: Thermomicrobiales bacterium (assembly GCA_025928015.1). GTDB lineage: Bacteria > Chloroflexota > Chloroflexia > Thermomicrobiales > UBA6265 > JAICKJ01. The sequence goes on along the minus strand of JAICKJ010000223.1, from coordinate 922 downwards.
GTCCAGCACGGCACATCGACATTCACGCCGGCGCCCGTATGGAAACCGAGTGGCTCGAAGATGATGAACGCAACGCCAGACGCCCGGACTTCGTGACGGGAGAATCGACGTGAAGCTCGGACTGCACATCGCGGCTACCGATTGGCAGGAAGGCATCAACCGCCTTGGGCCGACGCTCGCGGAGGTGGCGCGGAAGGCCGACGCCGCCGGGTTCGACGCCATCAGCGTGACCGACCATGTCTGGCAACACCCAATCATGGGCGGTCCCGTGGCGAGCCAGATCGAGGCCTACACCACGCTCGGCTTCATCGCCGCCCACACCGAGCGGGTCCGGTTGCTCGCCCTCGCCACCGCCGCGCCCTATCGCCCGGCCGGTCTGCTCGCCAAGATGGTGACCACACTGGACGTGCTCTCCGGCGGCCGGGCGATGCTGGCGATCGGCTGCGGCGACTACCCGGAGGAGGCGGCCGGCCTGGGGCTGCCGTACCCGTCGCTCCCTGAGCGATTCGACCTGCTCGAAGAGACGGTCCAGGTCTGTCTGCAGATGTGGACCGGCGAGCATGGCAGCGACGCGCCGTTTGCGGGCAAACATGTCCACCTCGAACGCGCGCTCAACGTGCCGCAAGCGCTCAGCAAGCCACACCCGCCCATCATGATCACCGGCGGCGGCGAGCGCCGGACGCTGCCGCTCGTCGCCCGCTACGCCGATGCCTGCAACATCCCGCCGTCGCCGGACCTTCCGAAGAAGCTGAACCGCTTGCGCCGCCTGTGCGCGGAGGCGGGGCGCGACTACGACGCGATCGAAAAGACCGCGCCCTTCGGCTTCGACGTCGGCGAGCGCGGAGAGAAGGTGCCCGAGCTGCTCGGTCAGCTTCGGTGGCTGGCCGACCTGGGGATCGAGAGCGTGCTTGGCTGGGTGATC
>JAICKJ010000167.1 GCA_025928015.1 Thermomicrobiales bacterium | reverse complement strand
GGCGTGACCGGCGATGGCGGTGACGCCGTTGAGCAAATCGTCGCGCCGCTCGGCGCTCAGCTCGACGGTGTCTGGCAACACGAAGTCGCGCACATCGCGGCCGTGGTGGTCGGCCGCCTCGACGCAGTAGAGCAGCGGGCCGCGCATCAGCGCGACGCGGCCGGTGTTCTGCATCACGCGCGGGTGGCTCAGGATCCGGCGGACCGGCATCGGCAGATTAATCCGGACCCGGTCGCCCGCCTTCCAGACCCGGGTGATCGTCGCGTATTGCCCCGCCGCGGTCTCGGACGCCGGCAGCTTGCGGCCCGCGACCGTGCCCGTCGCGCCCCGCGCCCAATCGGGGATGCGAATTTGCAGCGTGAACGAGCCGGCCTCCTGCACCTCCTCGACTTCGATGCCGAGGTCGCCGTCCCACGGGTAGCGGGTGCGGAGCCGCAGCTTGACCATGCCGCCGGCCGGCAGGTGGACCTTGACCGTGCCCTCGGCGAAGAGATGGAGCCAGATCGTGTCATGGGTGATGTCCGACTCGCCGCCGCCGCCGCGCCCGGTCGTGACCGTGGCGAAGTAGCCGCCGAGCGAGGCGAGCATCCGCGCGACGTTCGGCGGACAGCAGGCGCAGCCGAACCAGGGCTGCCGGCGGTGGGAGCCGTCATCGGCGAGCGGGTTCTGATAGAAGTAGCCCTGCCCGTCGAGCGAGATGCCCGGCAGGATCGCGTTGTAGAGCTGGCGCTCGATCAGGTCGGCGTAGCGGGTGTCGTCCGCCGCGCTGAGCAGCAGCATCCGCCAGGACCACATGACGGAGCCGATGGCGGCGCAGGTCTCGGCGTAGGCGCGGGAGTTGGGCAGCTCGTAGTCGTCGCCGAACGCCTCGCCCTCCCAGCGGGCGCCGAGCCCGCCGGAGACGTACATCCGGCGCGCGACCATCGCGGTCCACATCCGCTCCAGCGCCGCCTTCAGCGCCGGATCGCCCTCCTCGGCGACGAGATCGGCTGCGCCGGCGTTGAGATAGACGGCGCGGACGGCGTGCCCGACCATCGTCTCCCGCTCGCGCAGCGGCACGTCATCCTGGCAATACGGACTGCCGCCGATGGTGCCTGTCCCGCGAACATCGAGGAAGAAGCGCGCCTGGTCGAGATAGCGCCGCTCGCCAGTCGTGCGATAGAGCTCGATCAGCGCCAGCTCGATCTCCTCGTGACCGTCCGTTTCCTCGCGCTGGTCCGCGCTGGCCGGGCCGAAGGTGTCGCAGATCAGGTCGGCGAAGCGGGTGGCGACGCGCAGCAGCCGGTCACCCCCGGTCGCGCGGTGGTGGGCGATCGCCGCCTGGATGAGGTGGCCGGCGCAGTAGAGCTCGTGCTTGTCGCGCAGATTGGTGAAGCGCTCGTCCGCGCGTTCCAACGCGAAGTACGTATTGACGTAGCCATCGTCCCGCTGCGCCCCTTCGACCAGCTCGACGACGTTGTCGACGAGCGCCTTCAGCCCTTCGTCGGGATTGGTCGCCAGCGCCCAGGAGGCCGCCTCCAGCCATTTGTAGACATCGGAATCGTTGAAGTAGATGCCGACGAAGGGGCCGTCGTGGGCGCCGGTGAGACGCCGGAAGTTGTTGAGCCGGCCGGTCTCCTCCAGGAACTCGTACTGGCCGGGGATCGTCACCTCGCGATTGATGCGCAGTCGTGGGGCGAGGAACTCATCGGTCAGGCGGACGGCATCGACGGGCAGCGGCCGCTGCTCGGCGTAGGGACTGGCGGTGGTATCGACGACGATCGCGCGCAGGTCCGCGGCGACGGTGGAATCGGTCATGGCGGGCGGCACCTTTCCGACGGCAGACGACAGAGCCGGTTGTCACGCCCCATCCTATCGCGCCCACCGCACTTGGCACATGGTCCGCGGCCATCACGCACAAGGCATACGCTATGCTGTTTCCAGCCCTTCCGAACCGTCCGAGACCAAGTCCGGCGAGCCACGAGCGAGAATTGCGGCGTGCATCCCTTGATCGCAAAACACCGTGACGAGATCAGCGCCCTCTGTCAGGAATACGGAGTCAAGCGTCTGGAAGTCTTTGGTTCAGTGATGACCGACGCGTTCGACCCACAGCATTCCGATATCGACTTCATCATCGAGTATCCGGACGGGTACGATTTCGGACTCTGGCTGACCCGATACTTTGAACTGAAGGACCGATTGGAAGCGCTTCTCGGCCGCTCAGTCGATCTCGTCATGGCCGGCGCCATGCGCAGACGGCACTTCATCGAGTCCGCCAATGAGACCCGGCAGTTGCTTTATGCGGTATGACATTGGCATAGTCCGCGCGGTCAGGCTCACTCACCGCCACCAGATCAACCATTCCAGGGAGGCGAGAACTGAGTGATGAGCCGCTTTTCGACCAAGTGCCGCGACGATGTCGAATGGAAATATAGGTTGACTGATTCCCCGGTATTCGATACGTCAAGCACGCGATGATTGATCTTGCAGTTGGTTGGCTGACCACCCTGATAACAGTTCCGTGGTGAGATATTGCCATAGCCCGTGTTGAACCGTTTGCCCAAGTCTTCGCACTCGCCGATATAGCAGACGAGCCCGTCTACAACCAGAGCATAGACCCCAATCAACCCCCGCGGGACGGATATGCGAAATTTGCAGAATGCGCCATAACCATGCTTGTGCAACATGGTCGGGCCCCGCTTCGCGTATAGCTCTTGGGATAGAATTCCTGAATGGCCCCTTCGACATTACTCTCAGGGATGAGCGGCGCCACGAACGCGAAATTGTACCCTCCAAGATCAAGGTTCAATGGAAGACCACTCGCGTCACCCGCTCGATTCACCAACGACTCCCTCCTCATTAATCACTTCACTGCCAGCTCAATCAAGTCCACCTCGCGCACGTCTTCGTTCTCATCGTCCGGGATCAGGAACGTCTTGATCTCGGAGGGGGTGAAGTCGGCTTCGATGGTGCGGTTCCAGGGCCGGAGGCTGATTTTGGCGCGGGTGGTGGCGCCGTCGGTTTCGGCGAGGCGGAGGATGGTGGCGTGGCCGTCTTCGGCGCGTTTGAGGGCGCCGAGCGCGACGCTGCCCTCATCGATCGAAACGAATGATTGCGCCTGCGGCAGCGGGCCGGGATGGAACGTCTCCAGGACGACATGGGGCGGGGCGCAGAGCTCGGCCGCGCGGCGCGTGGCTTCGGACTCGCGCCAGCTGCCGGCGTGCGGGAGCAGCGCGTAGCGGAGCGATTGCTGGCCCTGGTCGAGCCAGACGAAGTGGCCCTCCGGCTCGGGCACGCGCGGATCGTGGTGGGCGGCGATCGGGCTGCGTAGCACCGTCAGCCGCATCTCGCGACGGGTCGCGCTGTAGCTCGCCTTGGCGTCGTTGATCAGCGTCAGGCCGTAGAGATCGCCCTTGCGCCAGAGCGGCCCGCTGAGGTCGAGCCAGCGCTGGCCGGGCTGCTCCTCACCGTCCGCGGCCCGCGCCAGGAAGCCGTACGGGATTTCGTAGGTCGCCCGCGAGATGTCGAGATTGACCGGGAAGGCGAGCTTCAGCATCGTGTGGTGCTCGCGCCAGTCGACTTCGACGCCGACATCGACGCGCAGCGCGTCGCCGGCGTGGAGGGTGAAGGTCTGCGTGACGGTGAAGCGCTGGAAGACGCTCTCGACCCGGATGCTCGCCCGCACCGGGCCGCGCTCGATCAGTTGCACGCGGACCGGCGCGAAGGCGCCGCGCTCGTCGTCGAAGCTGAGCACGTCGTGGCTCCAGGTGTCGGACGAATCGGCGATGACGACGGGCCGCGCCGCCGGGCCGCCGGTCACCTCGACGTCGAGCTCCTTGTCGTGCAGCTCGGCGATCGTGCCCGTCGCGGCGTCGATCCGCAGCCGTAGCCGCGCGTTCTCGATCGTGAACGTCTCCTCGTCGCTCGTCAGCTCGCCGGCGTCCGGTTCGGCCGCGCCCTCGCCCAACGGCACGACGCGGTACGTCCGGTAGCCGAGCGGGGGCAGGTCGGCGACGAAGCAGAAGCGGTTGCGGGAGCCGTGGGAGACGGTCGCCTCCGGCTGGATGAGCTGCAGCGCCACCGGCTCGCCCAGCTCGTCGATCAAACCGGGGTGTTCCGGCAGCCCCGCGCACTCGACCTCGATGCCTGTTTGCACCGGCCAGGGGTGCGGGTTGAAGACGACGACCGGCAGCGTCTCCTCGGCGAGCGGGATGTCGATCGCCCAGGAGAAAGACTGGAGCGCGCCGTGCAGGAGGCGCTTGGCGATCGCCTTCGCCTCGCCGTAGGTGTCGCGGACGTCCTCGTAGGCGCTGGCGAGGCTGGTGCCGGCCAGGATGTCGTGGAACTGGTTGAAGAGCACCTGCTCCCAGGCGTGCGTGAAGTCGCAGACGGGCACCTCGCGGCCTTGCGCGGCGTGCGCCACGGCCGTCCACGTCTCGGCGACACCGAGCAGGTGCTCCGCCTCCCGGTTCCAGCGCTTGACGCCGGAGTGCGCCGCATAGGCACCCTTGGCGTGGTGCTGCAGCTCGCCGTGGACGGTCGGCAGCGACCAGTCGTGGGCGCGGACGTCGGCGAAGAAACGGTCCGGTGAGCTGAAGAGCAGCTCCGGCCCGGTATCGTCCTGTTGCGCCTCGTGAATCCAGGCGATGCTCGCCTTCGTCGGTCCGCCGCCGTGGTTGCCGACGCCGTAGAAGCACATCGTCTCTGTCACCGGCGGCTCGACCTCGGCGGCGGTGCGGGCGACGTGGGTTGGCAGCCCGCGGCTGGCGTTGTAGCCGAACGGAATGCGGAAGGCGAGGACGCGCGACCCGTCCGGCCCTTCCCAGTGGAAGACGCGGCTCGGCAGCCCCATCTCGTGCCGCTGCGGCCGCATGAAGACGTACGAATCCATTCCGCTCTTGCGCAGGAGCTGCGGCAGCATCGCGTTGTGGCCGAAGGAGTCGACGTTGTAGCCGACGGTCGCCATCCGGCCGAACTTCTCCTGGAAATAGCGCTGCCCGTAGAGCGCCTGGCGGACGAACGACTCGCCGGAGGGCAGGTTGCAGTCGGGCTGGATCCACCAGCCGCCGACGATCACCCAGCGCCCTTCATCCACCCGCTGCCTGATCGCGGCGAACATCTCCGGCCGCTGCCGCTCGATCCACTGGTACATCGCCGCCGAGCCGGCCGTGAAGACGAAGTCGTCCGATTCAGCGAGGCGGTCGAGCGCCGAGCGAAAGGTGGCGGTGACCTCGTGGAACCCCTCCGGCCAGGGCCAGAGCCAGACCGGGTCGATGTGCCCGTTCCCGATCATGTGCAGGGTTGGGCGGGTGGTGGCTGGCGTTTTCGGCATGATGCTCCCGTTTCTGGTCTGGCGCGGCGGCTCGCGTGGTCGTCATCGGGATGGTTGGCGACCGCTTCGGCGCTGTCAAGACGAGCGGAGGTTCCGCCGTGCACGGGACCGCTTTCCGAAAAATGGCGGTCGCCCCGCACGCCGAGCCGTAAACGGACCGGGCCAAGGCGACGAAGCCCGGTGAACCGGGCTGGCAACGGATGTGGCAAGGGCGGGACGTGTGACACTGGGCAGACGCCAGATTGAAATCAGGCGCTCAACCGACGAAGTCCCTCCGGGACCGAGATCGACGCGACCGGTAACATCGGTGCGATTGGCCGAATGATCGTGTCCCTCTTCGCCAGCCGGTCTTCAGCCGGCTTTCGTCCGGAGTGAGCGCGAGGCGTTGACCCCCGCGCGCCGGGGCGAGCCCGCTCACGGTCCGACGAGCGCTCCATGAGGCGCCGCTGCCCAACCCCATCGCACCGTCCTTGACACGCATGCACGGGCGCGACTACCTTTGGCCGCGATATCCGACTTGGCCACTCGGGTATACTCCAGGGACATGATGAGAGGGCGGTCGCGGGGCTTTCTCCGCGACGCTGGTTGTGCCGCCGGCGACGAAGCGGGCGGTCGCCATTCGCCCCGAAGATGGCGCACGATGCGCTACTGCGCGGCGGAACCCGACGTCCGCCGCGCCGGGAGAATGACGGTTCAAATGGTCTTCCAGCCTGGTTCAACGCGGCTCACGCGCCGCCTGATGCTCCGCGCCTCGGCGCTCGCCGGCGGCGCGGCGCTGCTCGGCGGCCCCGCCACCTTCGCGGCGCAGTCCGCCACGCCCACACTCAAGGGCGGCAAGATGACGCTCTACAACGGGCAGCATTCCTCGACCACCGCGGCGATCGTCAAGGCCTTCACGGCCGAGACGGGGATCGAGGTCCAGGTCCGCGACGGCGAGGGGCCCGAGCTGGCCAACCAGATCGTCGCTGAGGGCAAGGGCTCGCCGGCCGACGCCTTCTACACCGAGAACTCGCCGGCGCTGATGCTCCTCTCCGACAAGGGGCTGCTCGCCCCGGTCGACAAGAGCACGCTGGCGCGGGTGCCGGAGCAGTACAACTCGCCGAAGCAGGACTGGGTCGGCGTCGCGGCGCGCTCGCACGTCTTCCTCTATAACCCGGCCCTGCTGCCCGAGGCGGACCTGCCGAAGTCCGTGATGGACCTCGCCCAACCGGAGTGGAAGGGCAAGTACGGCTACGCGCCGGCCGGCGGCGACTTCCAGCCGCTCGTCACCGCGGTGATCAAGCTGAAGGGGCACGACGCCGCGCTCGACTGGGCCAAGGGCCTGGAGAAGAACGGCGAGGTCTACCAGGGCAACATGGCGATCCTGAAGGCGGTCGAGAGCGGCCAGCTCGCCGGCGGAATCACGCTGCACTACTACTGGTACGCGATGGCGCGCGAGCAGGGCGCCGACAAGATGAAGAGCAAGCTCCATTTCTACGGGCACCAGGACCCGGGCGCGCTGCTCGTCGTCTCCGGCGCCGGCGCGCTGAAGGCGGGCAAGAACCAGAAGGAGGCGCAGTCCTTCCTCCAGTTCATCGTCAGCGCCAAGGGGCAGCAGGCGCTGGTCGACGCCGGCGACTTCGAATACCCGCTGGCGGAAGGCGCGAAGGGGCAGCCGGCGTTGAAGCCGCTCGACGAGCTCGATCCGCCCGACATCGGGCCCGGCGATCTCGGCGACGGCAAGGCCGCGGTCGAGCTGCTGCAGGACGCCGGGATTCTCTAGATGGCGGCACGGCTTTCCTGGCGGGCGCCGCACCGGCTCTCGCCGGCCGTGGCCGTGGCCGCCGTCGCCGTCGCGCTGATCACGCTCATCCCGGTCTTCTTCGTCATCCAGCAGGCGATGGAGACCGGAAGCAGCGAGGCGACCCGGCTGCTCTTCCGGCCGAAGGTCGCCACGCTGCTCTCCAACACCGTGAAGCTGACGCTCACCGTCACCATCGCGACCGCCGCCCTCGGGCTGGCGGTCGCCTGGTTGACCGAGCGGACCGACCTGCCGGGCCGCAAGGTCTGGAGCGTGCTCGCCGCGTTGCCGATCACCATCCCCGCCTTCGTCGCCAGCTACGGCTGGGTCTCGCTGACGACCCGCGTGGAGGGCTTCGGCGGCGCCGCGCTGATCCTCACCCTCTCGCACTACCCGCTCGTCTACCTGCCGGTCGCCGCCGTGCTGAAGCGGATGGACCCCGCGCTGGAGGAGTCGTCGCGCTCGCTTGGGCACGGCCCCTGGCAGACCTTCTGGCGGATCACGTTGCCGCAGACGCGCCCGGCCCTGCTGGGCGGCTGCCTGCTGGTGGCGTTGCACATCCTGGGCGAGTTCGGCGCCTTCGCGATGCTCCGCTTCTCGACCTTCACGACCGCGATCTACGACCAGTACCGGCTGACCTTCAACGGCGCGGCCGGCTCGCTGCTGGCGCTCGTGCTGGTGCTCTTCTGCCTCGTGCTGCTGCTGGTCGAGCGGATCGTGCGCGGGTCCGATCGCTACGCCCGCGTCGGCACCGGCGCGGCCCGCGAACCGCGCCGCTACCGTTTGCGCCACGCGACCCCGTTCGTCCTGCTCGGTCTCACCGCCGTCGCGATCCTCGCGCTCGGCGTGCCGCTCGGGACGCTGACCTACTGGCTGGCGGAGGGCCGCTCGGCCGCCTTCCCGGCGCATGAATTAGTGACGACCGCCCTCGCAACGCTCAAGCTCGGGCTCGGCGCGTCACTGGTGACGACGGTGATGGCGCTGCCGATCGCCTTGCTGGCGGTGCGCCAGCGCGGACCGCTGACGACGCTGGTCGAGCGCAGCATCTACATCGCGACCGCCTTGCCGGCGATCGTCATCGCGCTGGCGCTGGCGGTCGTGACGGTCCACTATCTCCGCCCGCTCTACCAGACGACCTTCCTGCTGCTGATCGCCTACGCGATCCTCTTCCTGCCACTGGCCGTCGTGGCGGTGCGGGCGGCGATCGCGCAGGTGCCGACCTCGATCGAGGACGCCGCGCGGGCGCTCGGCCAGCGGCCGGCGCTGGTCATGGCGCGGGTGACGCTGCCGCTGATCGCGCCGGGGCTGGGCGCGGCCGCCGCGCTCGTCTTCCTCTCGACGGTGACGGAGCTGACGGCGACATTGCTGCTCGCCCCGATCGGCACAACGACGCTGGCGGTCGAGGTCTGGGAGAACACGACCACCCTCTCCTACGCCGCCGCCGCCCCCTACGCCGCCCTGATGGTCGCCATCTCGGCGTTGCCGACGTATTTGCTGACGCGCCGGTTCGGGGCGTTGAGCGGAAGCCACTGAAGTTCGCGTCCCGGCACCGCCCGGCCATCAATGGACCGGCCCAGGGCGGCGGAGTTGCGCCAAAATAAAACCAGGCGCTCAACGGACGAAGTCCCTCCGGGGCTGAAAACGACGATGTGATCCCGGAAACGGTGACGAGGGTGGAGGGGCGCCTTTCGGGCACCAGCGCCTCGTCGGCAGCTCGTTCCCCGCTTCCCGATCCCTTCTCCGTCATTCCGAGCCGAGTCGAGGAATCTCTCTCCGAGCGCAAGCGAGCCTCTGCCCCGCCGGTCGGGCGCTCTCGGTTGAAAAGCCATCTTCCGGCGACGCCGGTCCGCCGCCGCGGACGACGCCCTGCCGGGGAGATCCTTCGACAAGCTCAGGATGACGAGGGTGGGCACGCGCTCAGCATGACGAGGGCGGGCGGGCGCTCCGCGCGGGGATGCATCGGGGCTGCTCCCACTCAGCATGGCGGCGAGGTGAGCGCCCCACAGGGCAACACGTGGTCCATGAGGCGGGGGCTCGCTGCGCTCGGGGAGAGATTCCTCGATTCGCTCGGAATGACGATATATGGCTTTGGAATGCGGGAGACGATTGGCAGGCGAGGCACGGGCGCATACCCTGCGCCCCTACAATGAGGCGCGTATCGATCGGATGAACTGGCGTGGTGCGATGATGAAGGTGCATCTCGATACCGATCTGGGCGGGGATATCGACG
>JAICKJ010000163.1 GCA_025928015.1 Thermomicrobiales bacterium | reverse complement strand
GCCCGGCGCGAGCGAGGCCGGTATCTGGGCGCAGAGCCCGCAAACAACCGGTTCTCCCGCTTTGCCCGGCACGTTCCAGAGCAGCAGCTCGCTCCGTCCAGCCTCGCTCAGATCGAGTCCGACTGTTACGTCAACTGCTTTCGCCCCAGCGCGACCCGGCAGATTCCTCGTCGCATTCTCGGCGGCGAAAGCGACGGCCAGCGTGTCCCGGTCGATCATCGTCAGCCGGGCATCGGGCAGGACGGCCGCGGCGACAATGCCGAGCGGTCCGTACCCGCAACCGAAATCGACAATGTGCCGCGTACTGGCAAGCGCATCCCAGGGAAGCGACTTGAGGAGCAACAATGATCCTTGATCGACGGCGTTGCTGCTGAAAAGCTCCTGGGAGACATCGAATGCAAAGGTCCGGTTCGCCCAGGACAATGTGACCGACTTCGAACGCCAGGGGGAGAGGTCCATGCGCCGGAGTCTACCATTTCGGCGGGGCGACGCTGTTGCGCTGCCTCGCGTCTGACCGTAGCATCCGGCCAGATAGCAGCCGCCCCCGAGAAGGAAGGAAACGATCAGTGACAGACCAATTGGGCATCGGAATCGCCGGCGCCGGCGTGATCGGCAAGCTCCACGCCGATTCGCTCGCCGGAATTGACGGCGCGCGCCTCGTGGCGGTCGCCGAGCCACGCGAGGAGGCGGGCAAGACGCTGGCCGGCGAGCACGACGCCAGCTGGTATGCGTCGTTCGACGAGTTGCTCGCGCAGCCCGACGTCGATCTCGTGATCCTGGCGACGCCCTCGGGAATGCACCCCGATCAGGCCGTGCAGGCCGCGAACGCCGGCAAGCACATCATCACCGAGAAGCCGATGGCGATCACGACCGAGGGCGCGACCCGCATGATCGACGCGGCGACGTCTAACGGTGTCTCGCTCGCGGTCATCTTCCAGAATCGGCTCCAGCCGGACGTCATCAAGCTGAAGCGGGCGGTCGAGCGCGGCGCGCTTGGCACGTTGGTCCTCGGCAACGCGTTCGTCCACTGGCACCGGACGGATGCGTACTACGCGGCCAACGGAGGCTGGCGCGGCACCTGGGCGCTCGACGGTGGCGGGGCGCTGATCAACCAGAGCATCCACACGATCGATCTGCTGCAATGGATCATGGGCGGCATCGCGTCGATCCAGGCGCAGATCGCGACGCTCACGCACGCGATCGAGGCGGAGGACACCGCCAGCGCCAGCGTCCGCTTCCACAACAACGCGCTCGGCGTCATCCAGGGCACCACCTCGGCGCTGGAGGACTATCCGGTTCGCGTCGAGCTGATCGGTCAACAGGGCCGGGCGGTGCTCGCCGGCGGGATACTGACGGACTACACGGGAACCATTGAGCTGACCGACGACCTGTTGACGGAGGACGACCAGCGGCTGCTCGAAGGCTGGCAGCCGGGCGAGCACTTCGGCGCCGGTCACCATCGTCAACTCCGCGAGATCATCCGCACCATTCGGGCGGGCGGCGTGGCGCCGGTGCCCGGCGCCGAGGCGCGCAAGGCCGTCGATATCATTCTCGGGATTTACGAATCGGCCCGGACCGGCACGCGGGTAACGTTGGGGGATGCATAAGGGATGAAGATCGCGGTTTTTACCGTCTCGACACCGACCTACTCGCCGGAGGCGGTGGTCACAAAACTGAAGGAGCTCGGCTACGACGGCGTCGAGTGGCGGGTAATCGACCAGCCGCCCACCGATCGGGCGCACACCTTCTGGGAGAACAACCGCTGCACCTTGCCCCTCGCGACGATCGTCGAGCAGGCGCCGGAGTACAGGAAGTTGGCCGCGGACGCGGGATTGGAGACGCCGGCGATGGCGACGTACGTGAAATGCGACGACGCGGCGCAGGCGGAACTGGCGATGAAGGGCGCGGCGGCGATGGGCGTGCCGCAACTTCGCATTCAGGTGCCGAACTACCACCCGGCCGACGCCTTCAGGCCGATCTGGGAGGCCGCGCGTGAGCAGTACAAGACGATCGCCGCGCTGGCCACGAAGCACGGCGTCAAAGCGCTGGTGGAGACGCATCATCGCTCGATCTGCCCGTCGGCCACCTCGGCGCGGCTCTTCCTCGACGGCCTCGACCCGGCCCACGTCGGCGTCATTCACGACGCCGGGAACATGGTCTACGAAGGCTACGAGGCGTACCGGCTCGGGCTGGAGATGCTGGGGCCGTACCTGGCCCACGTTCACGTCAAGAACGCGCGCTGGTTCCCGAAACAGTACCTGCCGGACGGCACGCTGGAATGGATGTGCGACGCCGCGCCGGTTCCGGTCGGCGTCGCCAATTTGCACGTGCTCTGCGAGGCGCTGGACGCAGTCGGCTACGACGAGTGGATCACGCTGGAAGATTTCTCGACCGAGCACCCGCTCGACCAACGGCTCGAAAACAACCTCGCCTACCTGCGCGGTGTGCTGCAGACGGTGAAGGAGAAGCCCGTCAACGCGACGTAGGATCGCGCTTGTCATGAAATGCGACGAACCCCGGCCGCGCTCGCGGCCGGGGTTCGTTCGTCTGCGAGGCACGCTGATCTCGATGAACTGCTAGGTGGCGGCCTCCGCAGTGAACTTGACGGCGTCGGTCGTGCTGAAGGGCGGATTGCCGTCAATCGTCAGCCCGTTCGCGATCGCCAAGAAAAAGTCGGGCATCGTGTTGCTCAATGACGTCACCGCACGGGTGATGATGATCGCGCTGCCGTCCGCGGTGACATGCGCTTGCATGACCTCGATCAGCTTGGCCGAGTTGGTCTCCGAGGCATCGTGTCGGATCAGGACGGTCGCGTCAGTGTCCGTGCTGCTGCTGTCGAGCACCTCGGCGTTCACCAGTCCCGCTTTCTGGAAGTAGGTGTCGGAGCTCCAGTATTGCTCGTACTGCGCCGGACTCCCTTGCGAGCCGTCCGCGATCGAGACGAAGACGAAGCCATCGCCGACCTGGTAATCGAGCATGATGGCGTCGACACCACCCGAGGCGTCAGACGTCACCACCGGGTTCTTCTGCTTGTCCTGCGCGATCGCCCAATTCGTGTTCCAGGTCACCTTGGCGCCGAATTGCGGGCTGGTGTACTTGCCGGGCGCGGTGACGCCGAGCTTCTGGAGCGCGGGATCGACCTTTCCGGTGCTCGACGTAGAGGTCGTCGTGTCCTTGGTCGCGCTGCTCTTGGTGGACGAGCTCTTGTTCGACGCGCTGGTGTCACTCCCTTTGTCGGATGAACTGCCGCCGAGCGAGACGTCCGTGCTGAGTCCGCCGGAGGCTTCCTTGGTCGGCGCCGGCTCAGCCGCCTTCGTCGGCTTCGGCGCCGGGGTCTTCTCAGTCGTCTTTGTCTGCGACTGGCTGGACGAGGAGCCGCCGCTCGCGCCAGCATTCTTGTCGAGCAGGTTCTGCAGGCCGCCCGGCGTGACACCCTCGAAGATCGGCGTGCCGCCGATCGTGATGTTGCTCTTGGCGCTGTTCATCTCGTCGGTGAAGAGCTGGACCGGCGACAGGAAGATATAGACCTCGGTCGCGCCTCGACCAGTGTTGCCCATGAAGAGCGTGAACACGCCGAAATCGACGTTCTGACCGGAATCGGTCTTGAGCGCCGCCATGTCGAGGCTGTAGGAGACGTTGGAGTATGAACCGCGGTCGAGCGGCGTGAACTTCTGGGCATCCTGCTGGAACGTCGCCAGGATCTGATCGCGGGCCTGGTTCATGTCGATCCCCACCGGCAGGTACCCGATCAGGACGATCGCGCCGTTCGAGTTGAGAAAGACGACCTCGCTGTTGCTATCCGCCGTGGAATCCTTGTCGTCGAACGCCCAGGGCGAATTCCAGGCGATCGTGACTCCAGTCATCTTGGACACATAGCTATTGCCACTCGCCTGCCTGGCGCTGGCCACGCCAGGTAGCAAGGCACCCACGCCGGACATCAGCAGCGCCAGCAGCAGGACAAACGCCTGGGCTATCCTTCGGTGCGATTTCATCATCGAGCTCCCCTGCATGCGCACATCTCTCACCATGTGGCCGCCAACGTTGTCCGCCACGTGCCGCATCCGGAACGTCTCCGTTGATATCGCGAATCAGTGTACCCCGGTCAATCGGAACCGGCTGTTTCACAGATAACAGGGAGACGAATCACCATGGCTCGCGGTTTCCCGCGTGCGGAGCGGCTAGAATATGGTCCAAATGGCCCGAGTTCGTCAGGAGGCTCTCGTTTCATGGTAACCCAGCGCGCTCCCAGCCAGTTCCTCGCCGCCCGTGTGCGCGAGGCGGCGCCATCGCCGACCCTCGCCGTCTCGGAGAGCGCCCGTCAGTTGAAGGCGCAGGGCGTCGACGTGATCGACCTCGGCGGCGGCGACCCGGATTTCATCACCCCGGCGCACATCCGCGAGGCGGCGGCAGCGGCGATGAATGGTGGGCTGACGCATTATGTCGCGAGCCCTGGCCTGCCAGACTTCCGCAAGGCGATCGCCGCCAAGCTGCAAGGCGACAACGGCATCACCGTCGATCCGCTCAAGGGCGTGCTGGTGACGCCGGGCGGCAAGGCGGCGCTCTTCCAGACGGCGCTGGCGATGGTCGAGCCGGGCGTCGATGTGATGGTGCTGGAGCCGGCCTGGGTCTCCTACGTGCCAATGATCGAGCTGGCCGGCGGTCGTGCGATCCACGTCACGCTGAGCCCGGACGACAACTTCCGCGTCACCCGCGCGCTGCTGGAAGTGGCGGTGACCGACGCGACGCGGATCATTCTGCTGAACTCCCCCAATAACCCGACCGGGCGCGTGCTCTCGCATGAGGAGCTGACGGATGTGGCCGAGTTCGCAAAGGCGCACGATCTGATCGTCTGGACCGACGAAATGTACGAGAAGATCGTCTACGATGGCCACCAGCACGAGTCGATCGCGACCTTCGCCGGCATGGCGGATCGCACGTTGACCTTCAACGGGCTCTCGAAGGCATACGCGATGACGGGCTGGCGCCTCGGCTATGTCGCCGGGCCGGTCGAGTACATCAGCCAGATCGCCAAGGTGCAGAGCCACTCGGTGACCTGCGCGACCTCGTTCGCGCAAGCCGGCGGCATCGCGGCGCTAACTGGGCCGCAGGAGTTCATCGGCGAGATGGTGACGGCGTGGGGCCGGCGACGGAGGGCCGTCTGCGACGGGCTGGACGCGGTCAAGGGACTGCGCTGTCCGCGCGTCGAGGGCGCGTTCTATGCGTTCGTCGATGGGCGCGGGACCGGCCTCGATTCGGTCGCGCTGGCCGACAAGTTGCTCAAGGAGGCCCACGTTGCCGTCGTGCCGGGCATCGCCTTCGGCGAGGCGGCCGAAGGGCATGTGCGGCTCTCGTTCGCGACGGACGACGAGTCGCTGGCCAAGGCGGTCGAGCGGATCGGTGACGTGCTGGGACGTGACTAGCACGCTGGCAAATGGTTTGCAGGGAAGCACGAGGGAGACGAGATGCGCATTGAGGAACGACTGAAGGAACTGAAGCTGGAGCTGCCAGAGCCGGTGCAACCGGGCGGAAGCTACGTGCGTTACCAGATCACGGGCAACCTGCTCTTCATCTCGGGCACCGGCCCGGCCGACGGACACCCGACCGGCAAGGTCGGCAAGGATGTCTCGCCGGAGGATGCGAACAAGGCGGCCCGGTCGGTCGCGCTGCAACTGCTGGCGACGGCGAAGCAGGCGCTGGGCGACCTGGACCGCATCACGAAGACCATCAAGGTGCTCGGCATGGTCAATTCGGCGCCGGATTTCGGCGGCCAGCCGGGCGTCATCAACGGCTGTTCCGATTTGCTGGTCGAGGTGCTCGGCGACGCCGGCAAGCACACGCGGTCGGCTGTCGGATTCGTGGCCCTCCCGAACCAGATCACGGTTGAGATCGAAGCGACCTTCGAGTTCGCCTAGCAGACGCAGCCGAACCCACGGCGGCCGCGGAGCGCGGCCGCCCACGACAGACGAAGCACCAACACGGGCCGTCGAGTCGCCTACCGCGCCGGCGTCCGGTTGGTTTACGCGTTGGAATCGAGGTCATGTTCATGGAGGATCGCCGGATACCAGTGACCCGGGATGGGTACGAGCGGTTGAAAGAGGAACTGGAGACCCTGAGAGAGGTCCGCCGGCCGGAGATCGTCGCCGCCGTGGCCGAGGCGCGATCGCACGGCGATCTACGCGAGAACGCCGCCTATGATGCCGCGCGCCAGGATCAGGCGATGAACGAAAAGCGCATCGCCGATCTGGAGAACATGCTGCGGAACGCCGACATCGTCGAGGACGACCAGAACGGCCGCGCCGCGGACGAAGTCGGGATCGGCAACATCGTGGTGGTCGATTTCGATGGCGATGAGGAGCGCTTCACCATCGTCGGCGCGATCGAGGCCAAGGCGACCGAGGGGCTGATCTCAAACGAGTCGCCGATCGGCCAGGCGCTTATTGGCAAGAGGGTCGGGGACAAGGCGGTGGTCTTGACGCCGGGCGGACAAACGACGCTGACGATCAAGGCCATTGAGTAAGCGCGGTCCCATCCGGCGGACACTGACGCGCTGGGGCAGCCGCCTCAAGCGTCCGATCTGGTGGCTGCCGGACATCCCGGCCGAGCAGGATGAGGCCTATCGCCGCATCTGGCAGGAGCTGCGGTCGCACAAGCACGTCCGGGACGGACGCCATGACACCGCGGATTGGCGAGAGCGCCGCGGTGTCTTCGCGCTCTGTCTGATCCGCGTGCCGGCGTCAGCGCTCGATGAAGAGATCGAGGATATCCGGCTGACGCTCAGCCGGTTTCCCTTCGTCCGCCTCCACCCGGACTACTTTCTGCACATCCCCATTCAGGAGCTCGGCTTCGTGACCGAGAAGCCACAGCGGCGCGACGAGATGACGCCGGGCCGGCTCCAGGAGTTCATCGGCCTCGCCCGGCAGCCGGTCGCCGAGTTCGCGACCTTTCCCGTCAAGCTCGGTGGCGTCAATTCCTTTCTCGACGCCGCCTTCCTCGACGTTCACGACAACGGCTGGTGCTCCCGCATTCACCACCGATTGCGCGACTTCGTGATCGTGCAGCCGGACACCACCTATCCCTACCTGCCCCAGGTCACCATCGCCCACTACACGGGGCACGCGAAGATGGGCAATCTGCCCGCCGCCTTGAGCCCCTGGCGAGACCGGACGCTGGGACAGTTCACCGCGTCCGAGGTGGAGGTCGTCACGCTCCGGCTCGACGAAGCCTATCCGCCGCTGGAAACGGTCGCGACCTTACCGCTCGCGCCCGGCACCGGGACGCGCATCATCGTGCCGTCGCGGCCGGTCGTGGAGTAGCGACCGCCGCCGCAATTGCCTCGCCCATCTGCGTCGTCGAGAGCACCGGGCCGTCGCCGGCGATATCGCCGGTGCGCGTGCCGGCGGCAAGCACGTTCGAGACGGCGACCTCGATGGCCGTCGCCGCATCGTCACGGCCGAGCGAAGTCCGGAGCATCATCGCGGCCGAGAGGATCATTCCGATCGGATTGGCTTTGCTCTGGCCGGCGATATCCGGCGCGCTGCCGTGGATCGGCTCGTAGAGTCCCCGCCGCCGGCCGTCTGCATCAGCGTCGCCGAGCGATGCTGAGGGCAGGACACCGAGCGAGCCGGCGAGCACCGACGCCTCGTCGGTCAGGATGTCGCCGAACATGTTCTCGGTCACGATGACATCGAAGCCGCGGGGATTGCGGATGAGGTGCATCGTGGCGGCATCGACCAGCATGTGATCGAGCGTTACCTCGGGGTAGTCGGCCGCGATCTCGGTGACGAGTTGCCGCCAGAGACGCGACGAGGAGAGGACGTTCGCCTTGTCCACGCTTGTCACCTTGCCCTTGCGCTGCTTCGCCAGGTCGAAGGCGAGCCGCGCGACGCGGGCGATTTCGTGCTCGCGGTAGATGAGCGTATCAATCGCGACGCGGCCGCGCCGGTCGTGCCACTGACGGGAGGGCCGGCCGAAGTAGAGCCCGCCGGTCAGCTCGCGCACGACGACGAGATCAGTTCCGCGGACGATCTCCTTCTTGACCGGCGAGGCGGCGGCCAGGGCATCGAGCGTGGCGACCGGGCGCAGATTGGCGTAGAGACCGAGCGCCTTCCGGATCTTGAGCAAACCCTGCTCCGGCCGCACCGGCGCGTTCGGGTCGCTCCATTTGGGACCGCCAACCGCGCCGAGCAGGATGGCGTCAGCATTCCGGGCCGCGTCGATCTCCTCGTCGCGCAAGGGAACGCCGTAGGCGTCAATCGCCGCGCCGCCGATCAGCCGCTCGTCGCAGTCGAAGGTGATGCCAAAGCGGTCACCGGCGGCGGTCAGCACCCGTCTCGCCTCGGCCATCACCTCCGGTCCGATGCCGTCGCCGGGCAGGAGCAGGAGGCGGGCGGTCGTCGTTGTCGCTGTCACCGGATTGGTTCCCTTTCCTCGTAATGGTGTAAGGGTCGAATGTCTCGGCTCCGCCAGCCCGCCTCGCTGTCATTCTGAGCTCCACAGAGCGAAGAATCTCTCTGCGTTGGTGTCCGCCTTCAACATTCGTGTCGGCAGCATGAGCCGCTGCGGCGGGAGATTCTTCGTTCTTCAGAATGACCGCGCGATGGGGTGGCAGCATCGGGCCCGATTTCCCATCGGCCATGGTGCGCGGCTAGGACGCCGCCTCCACGCGGGGCATCCAGGCCGGGCGTTGGGTCTCGTAGGCAGTGATGTCCGGTTCGTGGCGCATCGTCAGGGCGATGTCGTCCAGGCCCTCCAGGAGGCGATGCTGCGTGAAGTCGTCGAGCGGGAAGGTCATCTCCATATGGAGACTCGGGATGCCGACCGTCTTGCGGGCGACGTCGACGACGATCTCGCGGGACGGGTCGTTCTCCACGACTGCCAGCATCTCGTCGAGGAAACCGTTCGGGACGACCACCGGCACGAGGCCGTTCTTCGTCGCGTTGTTGCGGAAGATGTCGCCGAAGCGGGGCGAGATGACCGCCTCGAAGCCGTAGTCTATCAGCGCCCAGACCGCGTGCTCGCGCGAGGAGCCGACGCCGAAGTTCGGGCCGGCGACGAGGACCTTCGCGCCCGCGTACTCCGGCTTGTTGAGCACGAAATCCGGGTCTTTCTCCCGCCAGGAGGAGAAGAGCCCCTCGCCGAAGCCAGTCCGCTCGACCCGCTTCAGCCAGACGGCAGGGATGATCTGGTCGGTGTCCACGTCGCTCCGGTCGAGCGGCGCGGCCGTGCCTGCGATTCTCTGCACCGGTTTCATCTAGGCCCCCATTCCGAGGTCTTTGGGCGTGGCGAAGGTGCCGGCGATCGCGGTCGCCGCGGCGACCTGCGGCGAGCAGAGGTGGGTGCGGCCACCCATGCCCTGTCGGCCCTCGAAGTTGCGGTTGCTGGTCGAGGCGCAGCGCTCGCCTGGCTTGAGCTGATCCGGGTTCATGCCGAGACACATCGAGCAGCCGGCTGCGCGCCACTCGAAGCCCGCGTCGGTGAAGATCTTGTCCAGCCCTTCGGCCTCGGCCTGCGCCTTCACGCGCATCGAACCGGGCACGACCATGCCGCGCACATTCTTGGCGATCCTGTGCCCAGCGACGATCTGCGCCGCCGAGCGCAGGTCCTCGATCCGGCTGTTCGTGCAGGAGCCGAGGAAG
>JAICKJ010000394.1 GCA_025928015.1 Thermomicrobiales bacterium | reverse complement strand
GCATCGCCGAGACCCAGTCCATCAAGGACGAATCTGCCAATCTCGGCAACAACAATCTCACTACTTAGAACGCGAACACCCAGTTCAACAAGCAGATCAGCGACGTCGAGCAGATGATCGACTCGGGCGTGCAGCTGCTGATCATCGCGCCGCTCAACTCGGACGGCTGGGACTCGGTCTTCGCCAAGGCCTCGGCGAAGCACATCCCGATCGTCACGATCGACCGCAAGATCAACGCGACGCCGTGCAAGGACTACCTGACGTTCATCGGGTCGGACTTCGCCCAGCAGGGCAAGCGCGCCGCGGACGAGATGGCCAAGGCGATGAACAACAAGGGCAAGGTCGCGATCCTGCTGGGCGCCCCCGGCAACAACGTGACCACGCTCCGGACCAGCGGTTTCAAGGACGAGATCGCCAAGGTTGCGCCGGCCATCAAGATCGTTTTTGAACAGACGGGCAACTTCGCCCGGGAGGACGGGCAGAAAGTCACCGAGCAGCTGCTCCAGTCCAACCCGGACATCAACGGCATCTACGGCGAAAACGACGAGATGGCGCTGGGTGCCATCACGGCCCTGAAGGGCGCCGGCAAGAAGGCCGGCGACGTCAAGGTCGTGTCGATCGACGGCACCAAGGGCGCCGTGCAGGCCATTGTGGACGGCTGGGCCTCGGCGGTCATCGAATCCAACCCGCGCTTCGGGCCACTCTCCTTCGCCACGGCTACCAGCTTCTTCGGCGGCCAGCCGGTCGGTCAGGACATCATCATCCAGGACCGGCAGTACGACGAGAGCAATGCCAAGGCGGACCTCGGCAGCGCGTACTGATTCACCCGCTGCGGCGGTGCCGTAGGTCGTGCGGCACCGCCGCTGAATGTTCACCTGTGTGCCCCTCCGCGGGATTCGTCCGGCGGAGGGGCACGTGACCGAACATCCACGAGGCCGCGAGGAAAACCGAACAATGGCGCTATTGGAAGTCATCGACGTCTCGAAGACCTTTCCCGGCGTACGGGCACTCGACGAGGTGTCGTTCCGGCTGGAGCCGGGCGAGGTGCACGCGCTGGTCGGCGAGAACGGCGCCGGCAAGTCGACCTTGATCAAGGTGTTGACCGGGGTGTACCAGCCGGACACCGGTGAGCTGCGGTATCAGGACCAGGCGGCGCAGTTCGCGACGCCGATGGCCGCCCAGCACGCCGGTATCTCCACGATTTATCAGGAAGTCAACCTCATCCCGCTGATGAGCGTCTCGCACAATCTCTTCCTCGGCCGCGAGCCGCGCAATCGGCTCGGCCTGCTCGACGAGGGCCGCATGCACCGCGCGGCCCGGGAGATCCTGGCCGGCTACGGCGTCACCGCCGACGTCCGGCTGCCGCTCGGCACCCTCGCGCTCGGCGCCCAGCAGATGGTCGCGCTGGCCCGGGCCGTGATGATCGACGCCAAAGTTGTGATCATGGACGAGCCCACCTCGTCGCTGGAGCCGCGCGAGGTGGAGACCCTCTTCGGCGTCATCCGCGAGCTGCACTCCCGGGGCATCGGCATCGTTTACGTCAGCCACCGGCTCGACGAGCTGTACCGCATCTGCGACGCCGTCACGATCTTGCGCGACGGCAAGGTGGTGCACACCGGAAAGCTCGCCGACCTCGAACGGATCCGCCTGGTCGCCCTGATGCTGGGGCGCGAGATGTCCGAGGTTCGGCGGGAGGGT
>JAICKJ010000139.1 GCA_025928015.1 Thermomicrobiales bacterium | reverse complement strand
GGTCGAGATACCCGATGCCGTTGAACCGGTAGCGGATTTTGGTGACGATGCGCTCGTCGGCCACCTTCTCGGGCGCCGCATCTTCGCCTTGAAGCTTGGACTGGGCGAGGAACGCGACCGTCTCGCCATCCGGCGACCAGACCGGGGACTCGGCGCCGAATTTCATTGCCGTCAGTTGGCGCGCTTCGCCTCCAGTTATTGCGATGGTCCAGATATGCGACGGCTCCTTGCCATTGGCGGTGTCATCCTTCTTTGCCGGCTTCTTGTCTTTTTCGCCGCCCGTGTCATCATCCTCGTCCTTGGGCGGCTGCGTCATGAGTGGCCGGTCGGAGACGAAGGCGATCGTGGTTCCGTCGGGCGACCAGCGTGGCGACGTATCGCGGAACGCGCCGGAGGTGAGCATCCACGGCTCGCCCCCCTCCGTCGGCACGATCCAGATCGCCGACCGATACCCGTCTTTCTCCTTGTCGGCGATCGTGACTACATAGACGACGCGTGTGCCGTCCGGCGATGCCTGTGGATCGCTGACGACGTGGATATTGAACAAATCCTCGGCCGTGATCGGCCGCCCCTCGACTGAAGTAGCCGGCATGATGCCCCTTTTCGCCTCCCGCGCAGGCCCCTCTCGCCAGCGCTTCGTGTCTGATCTCACGCCGGCAGGATAGCGGACCGCCCCGGAACCCTCAAACCGGCCCGCCCCGCCGCCGTCTCCTATACTTCAACGTCGGCGCGCGCGGGTCCGCGCGCGGTCGGGCTCCAGGCGAAAGGTCACCAGCTCTGCTCCACCAGGCACGCACGTTCCACCGCGACGCACGCGAGCGGCCGCTCCGCTCGGCTGCGCCGGCCATCTACCGGCGGCGGCCGGCCGCGGACGCCGCCGCTGGCATCCTGGCGCGCTGGCTCGTCGGCTTTCGCCGGTCCCGAGCCGCTCATCCCGATCTCTTCCGATCCACGGTCGGTGCCTGCTTATTGGTCGCAGGTCTCGTCCTGGCCACCCTCGCCGGCATCTCAGACAGTTACCTCCATCGCGGCGTGGAGACGGGCTCTGAGCAACCCTACGTCGTCCAACCCACCAGCAGCGAGCTGGCGACAAATATCGACCTGACCCAGTTCCCGCCAGACGAGATCGCGCAGGTCGCGCGGACCTTGCGCGACCATGGCTTCCGCTTCGTCCGTCAGCCAGTCTTGTGGCGCTCAATCGAGCCGGCGAAGGGCCAGTTTCAGTGGGAGCAATATGACCGCATCATCACTGAGCTCGCACGGGAAAAGCTGACCGTCATCGCCGTCCTTCAGGGCACGCCCAACTGGGCGCTCGATCCGACTGGCGGCAAGACACGCGACGGCCCGCCGGAGGACACCGCCAATCTCGATGCCTTCGCCAAGGCATTCACGACACGCTACAAGGAGAAGGCGCCGTTCATCCAGATCTGGAATGCGCCCAACGATCCGGACAACTGGAGCGGCGAGCGGGCCACCGGCCGCCAATTCCTGCCGCTCCTCGCTGCGGGCTACAACGGCGCCAAGGCCGGGTTTGGCGAGGTCTCGGTCATCACGCCGGAGCTCGATGCCCGCGCGGCCGCCCACGGCGGGGAATCCGATCTCGACTTTCTCAATCAGCTCTACGATGCCGGGGGGAGCGGTTTCTTCGATATCGTCGCCATCCAGCTCGACGGTGGCACCTGGTCTCCGGACGACCGCCGGATCGATGCCAATCGACTCAATCTCTCCCGCGCGATCCTTTTTCGGGAGCTGACCGTTCGCGAGAACGACGCGCGCACGCCGATCTGGGCGACGTCCTACGGCTGGGCGGTGAGCGACCAGATCGACCGGCAGGAACAGGCCGACTTCGCAGTCCGGGGGCTCACGCGAGGCTGGAACGAATGGCCCTGGTTGGGGCTGATGGTCCAATGGGCGTTCGTCCCGACCGATGGCGCCGGTGACGCGGCCTACGCGCTAGTGAACGGCGACGGCACGGCCACGCCGATGTTCGATCGCCTGACCGATCCATCCATCGTCACGCGGTCGCAAACCGCCAATGCCGGTTTCACCCCGATGGATTCGACCGCGATCTCCTACGGCGGGACCTGGCGCAACCAGCATCTCGAGGATCGCACGTTCCGCACGACGAGCGAGGTGAACTCCTCGGCTACGCTGCATTTCAACGGGACTGGCGCGATCGCGTTCCTGCGATATGGCCCGGAGACCGGTGAAATCCGCCTGACACTCGATGGCAAGACGCTCATCGGCGGCGCCGCGGACAATCCCGAGCTGTTCGACCTCTCCTCCTATCAGACCTCCGACTTGCCCCGAAATCTCGTCTCCGGGCTGGACGCCGGCGAGCACACGTTGACGATCACCCTCGCGACTCCCGGTGAGCTCACGATCGGCGGCTTGATCGTCGAGCGCCGGGCACAGATGGTCTGGCCGATCATGCTGCTTGGCGCCGGCGGCGCGCTCTGTCTCTTCTTTGGCTTCCGGATCATCATCTATCTCGTTGCCACCCGATCCGGACGCCTGCAACGCCGGTCCGGCGCCGATCTCTGGCCACAGTTGCCAAGCATGCCGGATTGGCATCCGAGCCGCCGCATATGAGCACCCTGAGTCTCCCAATCGCGGCCGAGACCGGCGCATACCGGCAGGCGCTCGCGGCGAGCGCCGGCCTCGTGGTGCTCGGTGGGCTCATCTGGATGGGCGCCGCCGAGCACCTCGTTCCCGGGCTCCTCATCGTGCTCCTGGGCGTGCTGTTGGCCGCCTGGTCGCCGGAGGCGGCCTGCGGCGGCGTGCTGCTCTCCGTGCCGACGATCTTTCACCTGCATCGATTGCCCCGCGGCGAGTTCAGTTTGCTCGAGCTCGCAATCATCGTCGCGATCCTCGGCTACGCGCTGCGCACGGCGCTCGGCCTCAATGTCCGCGAATGGGCCGAGGACGCGGTCGCGCTCGTCTCGCCACCGGAAGTCGCGTTGCCAGTGCTCGGCCTGGTCGTGCTTGGCGGGCTCTCCATCCTCACGGTGGCTGACTCCACATATCGGCACGAAAGCCTGCGCGAACTGCGCACGGTCATCATTGAGCCTGTCATCTTCCTCGGGCTCGCGCGCCTGGTCTGGCGGGATCCCCGCGCCCGTGCCTGGGGCGCGGCGTGCGCAGTTGCCGCGGGCGCGGTCGTCGCGCTCTACGCCATCGGACAAGCGGCAATCGGCAGCGGCGTTCACGCCGACGGCATCACCCGCGCGACCGCGAGCTACCCACATCCCAACAACCTCTGTCTCTATCTCGAGCGGACGACGCTCCTCACCGTCGGGCTGCTGATCGCCCGGTGGCGCACGCGCTTGATCGCCGGCCTGATTCTGATCCAGTGCGTGGGCATCGCCGCGACCTTTTCGCGTGGCGGGCTGGTCGCGCTTTTCGTCGGCGCCGTCGCGCTGATCTGGTGGGTGCGATCGCGCCGCTTGTTGCGGTCGCTGACCGTCGTGACGGCCTGCGTGCTCTTCATCGCGCTCTTCCTCTTCCGTTCGCGGCTGCTCGATTTTGGCGGCTCGGGCAACGAGCCAACGCGCTTCGCAATCTGGCGCTCCAGCATCCAGATGATCAAGGACCATCCCGTCACCGGCATCGGCCTGGACCAGTTCCTCTACCAATACGGCCGGCGCTACATCGAGCCGGACGCCTGGGCCGAGCGCTACACGTCGCACCCCCACAATCTGATCCTCGACATCTGGCTCAGCCTCGGCATCGTCGGCCTCGCGGTCGTAGCCTGGATCGCTGCCGGCGTCACGCGCGAGGTCTGGCGCGTGCGGCGGGTCGTGCCGGGCGACCCGATCGCCGCCGGCGCCTTCGCCGCGCTCATTGGCGGCCTGGCGCACGGCATGTTCGACAACGGCTTCTTTCTCCCCGACCTGGCGGTGCTGACCTGGGCGTTCGTCGCCTTCCTCATCACCGCTCGCCGCGCCGAAGCATGACCGTTCCCCGTCCCTTGACCGATGCACGCCTGCGGCTCCTGGCGGTCGCGGCCCTCGCGACGGCGATGGCGCTCGGCGTGCTCCTGCTGGTTCCCTGGCCGGCCTCGCTCGTGCTGGTCGCCTGGGCCGGCCTGACGGCCGTTGGATGCCTCTGGCCCGGTCCTGTCCTCGGATTGCTCGCGCTGAGCGTGCCGGTGCAAGCCGCCGGCGCCCTCACGGCGGGACCGGTCTCCGTGACGCTGACCAAGCTCGTCCTCGCGGCGCTGGTGGCCGCCTTCGTGGTCCGCTTCGCGCTCGGCGCCTCGCACATCCATCTGACCCTGCCGGTCTGGGGCTACGCGGCGGTCGTGGCGACGCTGCTTATCTCGATCCTGCACGCCCTGGAGCTGGGGAGCTGGGCCGGCGAAGTCTACCGGTGGGCGATCGCGGCCGTGGTGCTCGTCATCGCCCAGGATGTGGTGCGGGATCGCGTGGCGACCTGGTGGACGGTTAGCGGTATCGGCGCTGGCATTCTGGGCGCGTCCGCCCTCGGCTTCTACCAGGTCATCGCCGAGGTCGGCCCCGCGTCGTTCCAATCCGGCGGCGTCATTCGCGCCTTCGCCACCTTCGGCGAGCCGAACCCCTTCGCGGCCTATTTGGAGCTGAGTGTCCCGCTCTTTCTCGCGCTCACCCTCACGCGTCTCAGACCGGGCTGCTGGCGTTCGCAGTCCCGCGTGCTGATCGCGTCCGGGCTGGTCTCAGTGGTCGGGATGTTGGCGCTCTTGCTGACGCAATCCCGGGGCGGTGTGCTCGGCTTCGGCGCGGCCGCGGCGGTGATCGTCTGGTGGGGCGGGCGGCGGCTCCGCCGGTTCGGCCTGATCATCGGGCTCGTCGCCCTCATCGTGATCGGGGTATCACCGGCGGGGCAGCGCCTGGGTGAGCGGTTCGCCGGCGGCGGATTCGGGCTGGAACGCAACGTGCAGGTGACACCGGCGACCTGGGCGAATCAGGAGCGGATCGCCCATTGGCGGGCCGGGCTCGCGATGATGGAGGCCCATCCCTGGACCGGTGTCGGCGCGGGAGAGTTCAACGCGCGCTACCGGGAGTTCACGCAGGTCTGGCGCTTCCGGGTTCCACGTGGCCATGCCCACAACGGCTATATCCAGATGGGCGCGCAAGCCGGAGTGCCGGGACTGGCCGCGATGCTCTTCTTCTGCGGTACACTCCTCGCCGCCGCCCGACGTGGCTTGGCCCACGCCCGGGAGCCCGCCGATCGGGCACTGGCGTTGGGAGGTTTCGCGATCGCGGTGGCATTCTGCGTGCACAGCGTGTTTGACTATCTCAACGTGCTGAGTCTCGGCGTTCAGCTCAGCCTGGTCGTCGCGCTCGCGACACGTCCCCTTGCCGAATCTTTTCGCTCGCTCCACCCCGCGCCGGGGAGTGAGCACCCGCACACTGGGTTGACCGCATGAGGCTTTCGACATCCCAATCTCGTTTCGTGAGGCGTGAGGAGATCGCGCCTCGCGACGACGTCACCGGCGCGCAATCCGTGGTCGATGACGGCGCATCGCCGGACGCCGACCGCCGGCCCGATTCGCTCGGCAAGCGCTTTTTCCAGCCCCGCACATTGATCTCATTCGTCTTCGCGGCGCTCATCATCGTCTTCCTGTTCAAGCGCCTCCACATCAACATCGGCGACGTCATCGACCAGATCGGAAACGCCAACCCGCTCCTCTTCCTTTGCGGCTTCGCGACCTTCTACGGCAGCTTTGTCCTCCGCGCCTGGCGCTGGCGGATGATGCTCGCCCGCGTCGATATCGACAAGAAGCATGGTTACCCGATGCCGAGCGACCTGGGAATGCTCCGCATTTTCCTCATCTCCTGGTTCGCCAACTGCATCCTGCCCGCCAAGCTCGGCGACGCCTACCGAGCCTATTTGCTGAAGCGGGAGACGAACGCCCCCTTCAGTCCCATTCTCGGCAGCATCCTGGCCGAGCGGTTGATCGACCTCGTCGTGCTCATCTTCGTGTTGCTGGCCAGTGGGGTGATCGTCTTCGGGACCCATGTGCCCGGCGCGGCGACCCAGACCCTCGTGGTCGGCGGTGTCGCCGTCGTCGTGGCGCTGGTTGGCGTGCTGATGCTCTGGTTCGCCCGCGACTTCGTCGAGCGGCTCCTGCCCTCACGCATTCGCCACCACTACGCCGGCCTGCACGACGGTATCTTTCAGTCGCTCCGGAATCCCTGGAAGTTCGCGGCGATCAGCGTGTTCATCTGGCTCGGCGAGGGCTTGCGCGTCTTCTTCGTCGCTCAATCGCTCCACACGCACACCCACATCTCGACCGCCATGCTCGTCGCGCTCATGAGCTCGTTGCTGACGATCGTGCCATTCACGCCGGCCGGACTCGGCGTCGTCGAGGGCGCGATGATCACCATCTTCAAGCTCGTCGGCATGGCCAAGTCGACGGCCGCCGCGGTCGCCTTGCTCGACCGCGTGATCGGCTACTGGAGCATCATCGCGATCGGGCTGCCGCTCTACCTCTACAACATGCATCGCGAGATCAAGGAGACCCCGGTCGAGGCGCCCCGCGCGCAGGTGGAGCCGGGTGATTGACCGCTGGCGGGATCAGTGAGGTGCGCGTGCTCGTCGACGCCAGCGCCGCCTACGACCAGCCGGCGGGGATTGGTCGCTACGCCCGGAATGTCTTGACCGCGGCTGTCGGAGCCGATCCCGGCTTCGCCTGGACGCTGGCGCGGTTCCCCGAGCGTTTCGGCCCACCGCCCTTCCCGTTCGATCGCGACGCGCCCTGGACGGGTGTCGCTGTCCGCCGGCGGACGCTGCCGCTGACCCGGCGCCGGGCCGATCAGCTCTTCTTTCGGCTTCGGGCGCCGATCGACCTGCGTTGGCTGGCAGGCGGCGCGGACGTCGCCTATTCGCCCGATTTCACCATGCCGCCGGCCGGCAAGGTGCCGGCGGCCGTGACGGTCCACGACCTCGCCTTCCTCACCCATCCGCAGTTCGCGCCCGCCGGTCTGCGCGGTTATCTCTCCGCCGTCGTGCCGCGCATGATCGAGCGGTGCGCCCGGGTTGTCGCGGTCTCCGACGCGACGAAGCAGATCCTGATCGATCACCTCAAGCTGGAGCCGGCGAAGATCGCGCTCGTCGGCAATGGCGTGGATGCGCGATTCTTCTCGCCGCCGCTGTTGACCGACGAACAGCGTGCTGCGTTGGGCTTGCCCGGGCGATTCCTGCTCATGGTCGGCACGCTGGAACCGCGCAAGAACCACCTCAACGCCTTTGCCGCGCTCGATCATCTCGCGAAGCCCGAACGGCTGCCGCTGGTGGTCGCGGGCCGCCGAGGCTGGGAGGTCGAGCCGATCCTGGCTGAGGCACACCGCCGCGCGGCATCAGGACAGGTGCTACTGTTAGATTACGTGCCCGAGGCGTATCTGCCGTCGCTCTATGCCAGCGCCGCGGCGGTGCTCTACCCCTCGTGGACCGAAGGGTTCGGGCTGCCGGTGCTCGAAGCGATGGCGGCCGGCACACCGGTCGTCACCAGCACCGCGCCCGCGTTGCGGGAGGTTGGCGGCGAGACCGTGTGGTACGCCGACCCCGCCGACCCGGAGTCCATCGCCGCGGCGATCACCGCCACCCTGGATCAGGCGGGCAGTGATCGCGTCGAACGGGCGCGCCAACGGGCGGCGGAGTTCACCTGGGCCAGGTCGGGACGGGCGCTGGCGACGCTCTTGAGGACCATGGCGTGAGCGAGCGCGAGCACGAGGAGAACATTCCAACCAGTCCCTCGCCGGTGACGCTTCGAGGCCTGATCTTGCCACGAACGCAGATTATCCTGATCGCGGTCGGCATCGCGCTTTTCAACGCCGTGCTTATCGGCATCCTCGTCTACATCATCGTCGTCTATTAATACCCACCGGAGGTCCCGACACGATGGCAACCGAAACGGCCATGTCCCCCGCCGCATTCCGGGAGACCGCGCTGCGCATCGAGCAGCGGATCGCCGAGGCAGTGGTTGGGCAGCACGAGATCATCCGCGACGTCCTCGTCGCCGTTATCGCCGGCGGTCACACCCTCGTCGAGGGCGTGCCCGGCCTCGGCAAGACGCTCCTGGTTCGCACGCTCGCCCAATCGCTCGACCTGACCTTCAGCCGCATCCAGTTCACGCCGGACCTGATGCCGGCCGACATCACCGGCACCAACGTCCTCAACTCGCTGGAGGACGGCCGGCGCGAGTTCGCTTTCCAGCCCGGCCCGATCTTCGCCAATCTCGTTCTCGCCGACGAGATCAACCGCGCGACGCCAAAGACGCAATCGGCGCTGCTCGAGGCGATGCAGGAGGGGACGTGCACCGTTGCCAACCAAATGCACCCATTGCCGCACCCCTTCTTCGTGCTCGCCACCCAGAACCCGCTGGAGATGGAGGGTACCTATCCGCTGCCCGAGGCGCAGCTCGACCGCTTCTTCTTCAAGCTGCTCGTCCAGTTCCCGTCGACGCAGGAGCTGAAGGACATCCTCAATCGCACGCTCGCGGTGACGCACGGTGTCTCCGGCCCGGTGGCGAGTGGCGAGGATATCGCGCAAATGGGCGAGTTCGCGCGAACCGTGCCGGCGGCCTCCTACGTGACCGATTACGCCGTCCGGATCGTGCTGGCCACGCACCCGGACAAGGACGAGGCACCGGGCATTACCCGAAGATATGTGCGCTATGGCGCCAGCCCGCGCGGCGCCCAGGCGATCCTGCTCGCGGCGAAGATTCGCGCCCTCCTGGCCGAGCGCGTCAACGTCTCCTTCGAGGACATCCGCTCGGTCGTGCTGCCCGCGCTGCGTCACCGGGTCATCTTCAACTTCGAGGCCGAAGCCGACCGCGTGAGCGCCGACGAGGTCATCCAGGAGATCGTCGCCGCCGTCCCGGAAAGTGGCTTCTGATGCGGGAATGCTGGTTCAGTCGCCGTCGTGAAGAGGTGACACAACCCCGCCGCCTATGGTACGATCTGCGGCGTTGGAGGCGTGGTGTAGCGGCCTAACATGCAGCCCTGTCAAGGCTGAGATCGCGGGTTCGAATCCCGTCGCTTCCGCCCCTTGGAACTCAAAGGACACGATCCGGGGCAGCCCCAGTGGCTGACCTCGTTTCGTTGTCTAGAATCTGGTATGCGCTTCGAGGAAGGTGTGGCGTACGCTTGGCGGCATGGACACACTACCCTGCCCTCCCTATCTGACCAACGTCTCCGATGGGGCATGGGTGCTTCTGGCGCCCTACCTCTCGTTGATGCGCGAGGACACCTGGCAGCGGAAGTACCCGTTGCGCGAGCTGTTCACCGAGTTGCGCTCGTTTGCCGGACTCGGCTCCAGTTGGTGCTACCTCCCCACGACCTGCCGCCGCGGCCGGCGGTCTCCCAGCTGACCCGGCACATCGCAAGGAGACCAAGGCCCACGACGGCCGTCAAGCTGCCCGCCGTCGCGCGTTCGTTACTTCGTGTTGTTGCCCTGGCGCTGGGTGGTCGAACGGGACGTCGGCTGGCTGAGCCGGTTTGGGCGCTTGGCGCGGGATCAGG
This sequence comes from Thermomicrobiales bacterium, assembly GCA_025928015.1. Taxonomy (GTDB): domain Bacteria; phylum Chloroflexota; class Chloroflexia; order Thermomicrobiales; family UBA6265; genus JAICKJ01. Next base: position 853 of record JAICKJ010000139.1, on the reverse strand, counting down.
AACGATTGGCCGAGGTATTGCACGGCTCTCACCTGATCGCGATTGTCATGCTCATGGGGAAGTGAGTTCTTCCCGTTCTTCATGTGATGTGAAGTCCGTAACAATCTCTAGCATACGATGCCGATTCGCTGGAGTAGACCTTGCGCACAAAGTTGGACGAGAAGCGCTCGTGACCATAGGTTATTCGCTGGTCCACGAACCAGGAAGGAGGAGTTCATGGAAGTGTTTGACGCGGTGCGGACGGTGCTGGCGGTGCGGCAGTACGATGACCGGCCGGTACCGCCCGAAGTCGTCCGTCAGATCGTGGCGGCGGCGCATTTGACGGCCAGCAGCATCAACGGCCCGCCCGGGCACGTCATCGGCGTGGACGATCCTGACACGCTGCGCCAGCTCGGCGGTGCGCTACGGACCGGCCCGTACGTGGCGCTGGCGCCCTTAGCCATCGCCGTCGCCATCGAGCGCGCCTCGCCTTACGGTATCTCTGACGCCAGCCGGGCGATCCAGGCGATGATCCTGACGGCATGGGCGGCCGGGGTGGGCTCGAACTGGGTCGGCTTCGGTGGGCTCGACCAGGTCAAGACGCTGCTCGGCGTGCCGGAGACGTTCGACGTGCTGGCCGTGGTGCCGTTCGGGTATCCGCAGCAAGCAACCAGCGGGGGGAAGAAGAACCGCAAGCCGCTCAGTGAGGTCGTCTCCTACCAGCACTTCGGCCAGCCCTTCCCGGCCGACGCCTGACGGCATGCGGCTGCGTCCCGCCAACGCATGCCCGGGCGGCCCCAGTCGGAGCTCATCATGGCGCATCCCGCAGCTTCCTGCGACGTCTTCTACTGGTTTGTCAGGCGTCGAATGCTGG
>JAICKJ010000230.1 GCA_025928015.1 Thermomicrobiales bacterium | reverse complement strand
GTCGACCAGACCCTCGGCGGGCTCGCGCCCGCCGCCAATCTCATCGTGGCCGAGGCGAAGGACGGCCGCTGCGACGCCATCCACGGGCTGCGCGCGGATCAGCGGCTTGCGGTCGCCTCCAGCTTCAAGCTCTACGTGCTGGCCGAGCTGGCGCGACAGATTGACGCCGGGACGGTCTCCTGGGATGAGCAACTGCCGATCGAGGATGATCTGCGCAGCATGCCCTCGGGCGATTTCGCCTACCTCCCGGCCGGCACCAAACGCACCATCCGGGAGTACGCGACGGCGATGATCCGCGACAGCGACAACACCGCCACCGACCACCTCATCCACCGGCTCGGCCGGCTCAATGTCGAGTTCGCCTTCGGCCGGTTCGGCCACAGCGATCCCCAGGTCAACCAGCCGCTCCTGCTGACGCGGGAGCTCTTCGCGATCAAGATGCACGAGTCCGCGACGTGGATGACCGATTTCGTCGCCGCCGGCGGCGCGTTGCGCCGGACCATGCTGGTGCGGCAGATCGATCCGGTGCGCGTCGATCCGACCGCCGGCTGGGGCAACTGGAATGGGCCGACCGAGATCGGCGGGATCGAGTGGTTCGCCTCGGCGCGCGATCTCTGCACCGTCCTGGCGAAGTTGGAGCGGATGTCGCATCAGCCGAAGCTGGCGCCGTTGCGGGAGATCCTCTTCAGCAATCCCGGCGGCGCGCCGCCCGATCCCGCCTGGGCGCGAACCGGTTTCAAGGGCGGCAACGAGGCGGGGGTGCTGGCGCAGACCTGGTTGCTGCAGCGCACCGATGGCCGCATGTTCATCGTCTCGGCCGCGTTCAACGACCCACACGTCACGCCGGACAGCGCGGCGGCGCGGAATGCGCTCGCGCCGGTCTTCACCTGTCTGACCGAGGCGCATCCCTGCGGTACGCGATGAGAGGGGGGCGGACGCAAAAACGCCCCGACCGGAGCATCCGATCGGGGCGTGTTCGCGTCGCGAGAGTACCGACGTTAGAAGAGGAATGCGCGGAGATTGAGCACCAGGCCGCGCAGGCGACGCGGCTCGCGCTTCGCGGCGACGGGCGCCGGCGTCGTTTCCAGCAGGTGCTCCTCGATCTCGCGCAGGTAGCGTGGCTGGTGGTTCCGCGCCTCCCGCTCAAGGCGCGCGATCGTGAGATAGGGTTGTGGCGTCAACATGGCGCAGATCCTTTCTGGGCAACGCACGGCGCATCCGTCAATGCCCGGATATAGAACGTTTGATCTAATGCGTTGTGAGATGTTGGATTGCGGCCGCCCGGGGAAGCGTTGTCTGGCGACCGAAGTATCCCCACCGTTCTGACCCGCAAACGAGATTACCGGTTGCTGAGGATGCCGTCTGTCAACCGGTGAACACGGTGGCGACGTTCCGCGGAGGTCAAGTAGACTTGACATCCGCGGAATGACAAGTTAACTTTACACCATGAACGGGAGCGTGTCCATCACCAACGATCTGCGGGAACGGCGAGCCGGGCAGGGGCTCTCCCAGGCCGCGCTGGCCGCGGCCGTTCACGTCTCCCGTCAGACGATCAACGCGATCGAGACCGGGCGGTACATCCCGTCCCTGCCGCTGGCGATCGCGCTGGCCCGGTTCTTCGGTGCGCGCGTCGAGGAGGTCTTCCATGTCAACGAAGCGTGCGAGTGAGTATTCGGTTCCCGCTCTGGCGCTCGTGCTCGGGCTGATTGGCTGGATCGTCGCCGCGATCGGCGGTCAGGGCCGCTGGGGCATCCTGATCTTCGGCATCATGGCTCTCTACGCGCTCGTGCTGCTGGCCGGCGGCCGGTTCGCGGTCACCCGGGTCCTGGCCGGGCGTCCGGCCGACGAGCGGGAGCAGTCGTTCGACCTGCGGGCGACGGCCTTCGCGGGTGTTGTCGTCATCGCCTGCATCATCGGCGGTTTCTTCTACGAGCTGGCGGCCGGGCGTGGCGGCGAGCCGTTCGTCTGGCTCGGCACGGTGGCCGGGCTGAGCTACCTCGTCGCGGTCATCTGGCTGCGCTGGCGCGCCTGAGCGACCCAGCCGCTTTCCCCGGACAGACAGAGAGCCTTTCGCCCCCGGCAGAACACCCTCCGCCGGGGACTCCCATCTCTTGACGAGATAGTACGGATGGCCGTATTATCCGGACCGACGAACGGTTCCCGGATGACGTGAAAGGGGAGACCATGCTCACCGCCGATGCCCGCCGGGCGCTCCGCGCCTGGCTCCGGCTCGTCCGCATCGCCGAGCCCGTCCAGCTCGCGCTTCTCGAACGTTACGGCGTCACCTTCTCCGAGCTGCACGCCCTGCGCATCCTGCGCGATCTCGGCCAGGTCCCGATCAGCCGCTATGCCGAGGCGCTCGCCATCTCCCGCTCCACCGCGACGGGAGTGCTCGACCGCTTCGAGCAGCGCGGACTCGCCCAACGCGAGGCGAGCCGGACCGACCGGCGCGTCATCCTCGTCGCGATCACGCCGCTCGGCCGGCAGGCGCTCGAACACCTGACGGCCTTCGAGGAGAGCGAGCCGGGCCAGCGTATCGCGCGTCTGCCGGTCGCCCGGCAGCGGCAGCTCGTCGCGATCGCCGAGGCGCTCACCGGCGAGCCCATCGGGGACTCGTCGCCCGAACCGGTGCACAGCGGGCAGGAGGTCGTTGCTTGAACGAACCCGTGACGCCACCGCAGCGGCGGTTGGCGCATATCGATTACCAGTGGATCGCGCTGTCGAACACCACGCTCGGCATCCTGAAGGCCGCGCTCAACGGCAGCATCATCCTCATCGCCTTGCCGGCGATCTTCCGGGGCATGCAGGTCAATCCGCTCTCGCCGAGCGAGACGCCCTATTTGCTCTGGTCGCTGATGGGCTACCTGGTCGTGACGGCGACGCTGCTTGTCACCTGCGGCCGCATCTCCGACATCTTCGGCCGCGTGCGGCTCTACAATCTCGGCTTCCTGATCTTCACGATCGGCTCGATCCTGCTCTTCTTCATCCAGGGCACCGGCAACTTCGCCGCGACCCAGCTCATCGTCTTCCGGCTGGTCCAGGGCGTCGGCGGCGCCTTCCTCTTCGCCAACTCGACGGCCATTCTGGTCGACGCCTTCCCGCCGCGGCGGCGCGGCATGGCGATGGGGATCAACCAGGTCGCGGCGATCGGCGGCAGCTTCATCGGATTGATCGTCGGCGGATTGCTGGCCGAAATCGACTGGCGGGCCGTCCTCCTCGTCAGCATCCCGTTCGGCGTCATCGGCACCGTCTGGGCCTACCTGATGCTGCACGAGACGAACACCCGGCGCACCGGCGAGCGGCTCGACATCCCCGGCAACCTGCTCTTCGCCGGCGGCCTGATCGTCATCATGATCGCGCTGACCTACGCGCTGGAGCCCTACGGCGGCTCATCGATGGGTTGGCTCAACCCGTGGGTCGATGCCGGCATCATCGGCGGCATCCTGCTCCTCGTTGCCTTCATCTTCGTCGAGAGGCATATCCCGTTTCCGCTCTTCCGGCTGGAGCTCTTCGGCATTCGCCAGTTCACGATGGGGAACCTCAGCGGTTTCCTCGCCTCGCTGGCGCGGGGCGGTCTGCAGTTCATGCTCATCGTCTGGCTGCAGGGCATCTGGCTGCCGCTGCATGGCTACAGCTTCGAATCGACCCCGCTCTGGGCGGCGATCTACATGATCCCGCTCACCGTCGGCTTCCTCGTCGCCGGGCCCGTCAGTGGCGCGCTCTCCGACCGGCACGGCGCGCGCGGCTTCGCCACGACTGGCATGCTGATCGCCGCGCTCTCCTTCATCGGTCTGATCCTGCTGCCGGTCGATTTCCCCTACCGGGTCTTCGCCGGCTGCATCTTCCTGAGCGGCGTGGGCATGGGTCTGTTCAGCGCTCCGAACACGACCTCGATCATGAACTCGGTGCCGGTCGCCTACCGGGGTGTCTCCTCCGGCATGCGCTCGACTTTCCAGAACGTGGCGAACACCCTGAGCATCACCGTCATGTTCTCGCTGGTGACGGTCGGGCTGGCCGCGAAGCTGCCGGGCACGCTCGATCGCGGACTGACCGGCGTCGGCGTGCCGGCGTCGGTCGCGCACACGGTGGCGACCTTGCCGCCGACCGCGGCGCTCTTCGCCGCCTTCCTTGGCTACAACCCGATGGGCACGCTGCTGCCGCCAGCTGTCGTGCATCACCTGAGCGCGGCGGCGCAGGCGACGGTGCTCGGCAAGGTCTTCTTCCCGCGCCTGCTCTCCGGGCCGTTTGGCAACGGGATTACCATCGCCTTTGCAGTATCCGCGATGTGCTGTGTCCTGGCCGCGCTGCTCTCGCTGCTCCGTGGTCGCACCCTGATCGTGGATGATATCGTCGCCAGCGACCAGGAGTCCGAGATCACCGGTCAGCCGACGATGTCGGCGCTGGTCCCGGCCGACGACTAGCTGGCGTGATTCCTGCACGGTCTGATCGGGAAAACGAGGAACGGGGAGCGAGAGACGCAAGGGGGACGCCATGGTACGCGAAGACGTCAACACGAACGCCAGCGCGCGGGCGGAGACGAAGCCACCCACGATGCGGGCGATCACCATCTCGCGGGAGTACGGCGCCGGCGGTGGCGAGATCGCCCGCGGGCTGGCGAAGCGGCTCGACTGGCAGCTCGTCGATCACGCGCTGGTCACCAGCGTCGCCGAGACGCTCGGCGAGAACGAGGAGGACGCGGAACAGCGCGACGAGCGCGGCGACGGCTTCAGCAGCCGGCTCATCGCCTCGTTGCAGTGGATCTCGCCCTGGGGGCCGGTGGCGCCGCCGCCCTTGCCCTATGAGCAGCAGGCCGCGAGGCGCCACCAGGCGTTGATTAAGGTCATCCTCGCGACCTACGACGTTGGCAACGCCGTGATCGTCGGCCGCGGCGGCCAGCGTATCCTCGGTGGCCACCGGGACGTGCTGCACGTCCGCATCGTCGCGCCGCTGGACGCCCGCGTCGCCTACGTCATCCAGCGCGAGCAGCTCTCCGCCGACGAGGCGCGCGCCCGCATCGCGCACGTCGATCGCGACCGCCAGCAGTACCTGGAGGAGGTGGAGCAGGCCGATCCCCGCGACGCGCAGCTCTACGATCTCGTCGTCAACACGGCGGTCCTGTCGCTCGACGACGCCGTGGACCTGATCGTGCGCGCATTGCGGCTCAAGGAAGCCCGGCTGGGGCTCGATTCCCACGATCTCGGTCCGGCCGCCGGCTTGCCGCCCTATCCGGGCCCGGTGACGGAGCCGAATTTCTGAGCGGGAGTGACCAATGAAGACGACCCGACGTGCCTCCGCGTTGGGCAGCCTGTGCAGCGCTGTCTTTGCGCTGGCGCTGCTCCTCGGCGGCGGCGCCGTTGCCGCCGCGCAGACGCCGGAGCCACAGCGGGCGTTCAACCCGGACGAATTGCGCGTCGGGCTGGAGCCGGTCGCGAAGGGGCTCAACCAGCCGCTGGGCGCCGTGGCCGCGAATGATGGGAGCGACCGGCTCTTCATCGTCGAGAAGGGCGGCGCGATCCGCATCTTCGCCAGGGGCGCGCTCGTCGACCAGCCGTTCCTGAACATCACGGACAAGGTCGATTCCAGCGGCAGCGAGCAGGGCTTGCTGGGGTTGGCCTTCGCGCCGGACTACGCCAGGAGCGGGCTCTTCTACGTCGATTACATCGACAAAGATGGCAACACCGTCGTCGCCCGCTACAAGGTGACGGAGGACGCGAACGTCGCCGATCCCGACAGCGAAGAGGTCATCCTCCGGCAGGACCAGCCGTATCCGAATCACAACGGCGGCCAGCTCGCCTTCGGCCCGGACGGGTACCTCTACATCAGCTTCGGCGATGGTGGCAGCGAGGGCGATCCGCAGGGCAACGGGCAGAAGCACGGCACCTGGCTCGGCAAGATCCTGCGGATCGACGTCGATCCGGCCCACAAGCCGGCGGACGCCGCCTACGCGGTGCCGAAGGACAACCCGTTCGTCGGCAAGGACGACTTCAAGCCGGAGATTTGGGCCTACGGGCTTCGCAACCCGTGGCGGTTCAGCTTCGACAAGCAGACCGGCGATCTCTACATCGCTGACGTCGGGCAGAATACGATCGAGGAGATCGACTTCCAGCCGGCCAAAGACAAGGGCGGCGAGAATTACGGCTGGAGCATCATGGAGGGCACCGACTGTTACCAGGCCGCATCCTGCGACAAGTCGGGCCTGACGATGCCCGTGGCCGAATACACACATCAGAAGGGCGGCTGTTCGGTCACCGGCGGCTTCGTCTACCGTGGCGGCCAGTTCCCGACCCTGCAAGGCATCTACTTCTTCGCCGACTACTGCTCCGGCAAGCTCTGGGGCCTCGGCCGCGCCGCCGACGGCACGTGGGTGAAATCCGCCCCGACCGAGACCAACGCCGCCGTCTCCTCCTTCGGCGAGGACGAGCAGGGCGAACTCTACGTCTGCGACCTCAATGCCGGCATCCTCTACCACCTGGTGACGACCAGCCCGCAGAGCTGACGGTATCCGCGATGAGCGTGGTGCCGCCGCGGGGCTCAAAGATCCCGCGCTCACCCCAGACGAAAGCCGGCTGAAGACCGGCTGACACGAGCGCGATGGCTCTGCCAACCACCTGATCGACCCCATACCATGCCGAGCAACCGTGGCCGTTATCGCGATGATGATTGACCCCTTCATATCTATCATCGGCACG
>JAICKJ010000345.1 GCA_025928015.1 Thermomicrobiales bacterium | reverse complement strand
TGGCGCGCAGCCGGACGGTGAGCGACGCGGCGGGGTGGCCGTGGGACGCGGCGCGTGGAAAGGCGCCCCGCCGCTCACCGGCGGTTCACCGGGTGGCCGGCGGTCCGGCGAAGGGGCGCGGGTCCAGCATCATTTCGATGCTCGCGATCCGCCCGTCGCGCAGACGGAGCCACTCCGCGACCGGCACTGTGCCGTCGTTCAGGACTACGTCGTAGATCTGCACGATGTCATTGCCATCGCCGACGACACCACGGCGCTCCATCCGCAGGATGCCCGCTGTGATGTGCTCCAGGCCGCGGAGGTAATCGTCCGCGCTGGCGAGGGTCGCCATTGGCCCGGTGAAGGTCAGATCGTCATGAAGCAGTGTCCGCACCGTCGTCAGGTCACGCGTGGTTAGCGCGCCGAAGTAGCGGTCCACCACATCGCGTCCGTTGTTCATCTGCAGCTCCTTGGCAGTCATCAGGCGCGGGACCATTTCCCGCACGGCCCCAGTCTGCAGGCGTGGCGAAGCGCATCCCAGACCTGATGTTTGTGGAAAACAGGACAATCCTTGGATAGGATCGGGGGCAGCGACAGGATCGGCGTCAGGGGCGAGACGAAGGAGGGCCGATGACCGGGGCCGTTGGGAGCAAGACCAAACGGGTCAATCATCGGCACGAAGGGCCGCCGGCCTACGCCATGGAGACGGCGCCCGGAGTGCCGCCGGTGCTGACGGTTCGCTTCGGACGGGGAACGCCGGAATGGCCGCCCGGGGAAGGGCACGCGCATCTCCACGAATTCCCCTTGCTGGCCTTTTTCGCGCGTGGCGGCGGCGTCATGCGCTTCGCGGATCGCGCCTGGCGCATCGCGGACGGCGATGTCTACATCCTTGCGCCGGGTGAGGTCGTCGCCGTGGAGGACGCGGTCGGCCTGGAGGATCTGGACGGGTGGGGCGTGCTCTTCCTGCCCGAAGTATTCGGTCCGCAGGCTCCCGGCTCACTTCTCGCCTGGCGCACCCATCCATTGCTCTTTCCCTTCGCGCGGGGCGCCGGTGGCGGCGCGTCGCGGGTGCGGGTACCGCCCGAGGAGCGTCTCGGCTGGTCGGCCCGGCTGGAGATGCTCGATCGTGAGCTGCGCGAGCGGCGCGACGGTTATCAGCCGGCGGTGATCGCCCAGTTGACGCTCGTGCTCGTCGATCTGGCGCGGCTGGCGTTGAATGTCGCCGGCGAGTTCCGGCTCAACGGCGAGCCGTTGCTGGCCGATGTCTTCGAATTCATCGAAGCACGCTACGCCCAGGGCATCTCGCTCGCCGATGTGGCGCGGGCGGTGAATCTCACGCCGGGCTATCTGACGACCATCGTGCGGCAGAAGACCGGGCGCCCCGTCCAGGAGTGGATCGCCGAGCGCCAGCTGACTCAGGCCCGGCGTCTGCTGGCTGAGACCGATTTGAGCGTGGACGAGATCGGGATCGCGGTCGGTTACCGTGATCCGAGCTACTTCGTCCGACAATTCAGACGCGCCCATGGCCACACGCCACTGGCGTGGCGTCGTGCCAGCCGTCAGTGATCACGCGATGCCGAGGAAGCCGAGCATCAGCACAAAGAGCACGATCGCGGAGACGATGACGAAGACCGGGTCCTTCTCGATCAGGAAGAGGACCAGCGTCAACAGCACGCGCGAGACCGGCGTCAGGATCAGCACCAGCAGGCCCAGCTCGATCACCGAGAGGGCGTCACCGTGGGTCACACCGTGGGCGATGCTCGTCCAGCTCACCGTGATCTGGTGGCCACCGTGGCTCAGGATCTCCTTCGCCTGGCCGCTTGTGGTGCCGTTCGCCACATCCACGAAGAACATGACCAGTCCGATCGCGACCAGCGCGGCGGCGATGAGCACGCCGGTGCGCAGCACGTAGCTGATCAGCAACTCGATCGGGTGACCGCCGGGCGCGTCCTTGAGGTCGACCTTGGTGTTGATTTCCGGATCCGTCATGACGATGTCGTCGCTCACGCGATGCCCAGCCCCCGGCCCAGCATCTGGGCCGCAATGACGATCAAGACCACGATGAAGATGCGGCGAATGGTCGCGCTGCGGAAGCGAACCAGCAGCCGCGCGCCGACCGTCGCTCCGACCAGCACGCCGAGCGCGACCGGCGCGGCGACCTCCGGCAGGATATCGCCCTTCCAGAAATAGATGCCCGAGCTGGCGGCGGCCGTGACGCCGATCATGAAGTTGCTCGTTGCGCTGGAGACCTTGATCGGCAGCTTCATGCCGGTGTCCATCGCCAGCACTTTCAGCGCCCCGGAGCCGATGCCCAGGAGCCCGGAGACGACGCCGGCGACATACATCATCGCGAAGCCGAGCGGCACGCGGTCGACTTCATACTGCACCGGCCGCTTCAGCACCCGATCCGGATACCAGCTCGGCAACTGAAGGCGGACGGCCAGCGCGTCGCTGGTGACGCCGCTTGGTATTTCCTCGCCGAGCTTCTTGATCATGGGGAAGACCGAAAAGAGCAAAATGCCGCCGAAGAGAATGAAGAGGAGGGTGGCGTTGACATAGGCGGCGACGAGCGCACCGGTGACCGCGCCGATGCTGGTCGCGACCTCGAGGATCATCGCCACGCGGACATTGGTGAGATGGTCGCGCACATAGGCCGCGGCCGCGCCGCTGGAGGTGGCGATGACGGAGATGATACTGGCGCCGATCGCCAGCTTGATGTCGAGCCCGAACCCGATCGTCAGCATCGGCACGACCAGGATGCCGCCGCCCAAGCCGACGAGCGAGCCGAGCAATCCGGCGCAGACGGCCCCCAGAAAGACCAGCGCCACGAATAAACCGATGCTCACAGGGTCCCCTTACTGATCCGGGCAGAGTCGCCCGCTCCCAGTGTTATACACGTCATCGGGCGACTTTGGGGACGGCGGTCACCAATCGACGGTTTTGACGTCCAGCCCGGGCACGCGCGCGAAATCCCGGACGTTGTGCGTGAGGACGTGATGACCATACGTCAGCGCGGTGGCGGCGATGATCAGGTCATGCGCGCCGATGCGCTGCCCATTCGCCGACATTGTGGCCTGGATTTCAGCATGGACCCGCGCGCTCTCAAAGTCGAACGACAGGCACGGGAAGCTGTCGAAGACCCGTGCCAGCATCTGTTCACGGCGGATTCGCTGCTTGTCTGAGGAGGCTCGATAGACACCAACCAGCAATTCCGACACCGTGACGCTACTGATGAAGAAATCGCCGGTGAGGAAGTCAGGGAGATCTTCCGGATCTAGAATGTGCCTTTCAGGGCCACGGTAAATGTGCGGCCGTCGAGGTCGTGATAGGCGGGCAACTGCGGCTGGTTTGTGTATCGATAGACCTCCTGGTTTGTCAGATTGAAACCTGAAAG
>JAICKJ010000313.1 GCA_025928015.1 Thermomicrobiales bacterium | reverse complement strand
TTCGCGCTCGGGCCGATCGTCGGCAAGGTGATGTCGGAGCTGATTCTCGACGGGCGTACCGATTTCGACCTGCGCCCGCTCCGCTTCAGCCGCTTCGCCGAAGGCGACATGGCGAAGGCGAAAAAGATGGTGTGAGAGGGCCGGGGCAGACGATTGTGGCGAACGACGTTGATGAATGGGAGCGTGGAATGAGTGAGGCGAAGTTTCGCGTCGAACGCGACAGCATGGGCGAGATGCAGGTGCCGGCGGATGCGCTGTATGGGGCGTCGACGGCGCGAGCGGTCGAGAACTTTCCGATCAGCTCGTTGCGACTGCCGCGCTCGTTCATTCGCGCGCTTGGACTGATCAAGCTGGCCGCGGCTCGGGTCAATCAGGATCTTGGCTTGCTGAACACCAAAAAATCCGAGCTGATTCAGCGGGTGGCGCAGGAGGTGATCGACGGTCAGTGGGACGCGGATTTCCCGATCGACGTTTTCCAGACCGGTTCCGGCACCTCGACCAACATGAACGCGAATGAAGTCATTGCCAGTCGAGCAGCGCAGCTTGCCGGGGGGCGGCCGATTCACCCAAACGACGACGTCAATATGGGCCAGAGCAGCAACGACGTCATCCCGTCGACGATCAACGTCGCCGCCTATCTGGAGACGGTCGAACAGCTGCTACCGGCGCTGGAGCACTTGCAGGCGACTTTCGAGCAGCGAGCCAGGGACACTGACGATGTCGTCAAGATGGGGCGGACGCACCTGATGGACGCTATGCCGGTGCGGCTCAGCCAGGAGTTGGGCGGCTGGGCGGCGCAGGTGGCGGCGGCGCGCCAGCGGATCGAGGCGACCTTGCCGCGTGTGGCGCAACTCGCCATCGGCGGCACGGCGGTCGGCACCGGCATCAACGCGCACCCGGAGTTCGCCGGACGGATGGCCGCGATGCTGGCTGAACTGACCGGCCAGCCGTTTGTCGAGACGAGCGATCACTTCATGGCGCAGGCGTCGCAGGATACGTCGGTCGAACTGAGCGGCCAGCTGAAGGCATACGCCGCCGGGCTGATGAAAATCGCGAACGACTTAAGGTGGATGAACAGCGGTCCGCAGGGCGGATTGGGCGAGATCAGCCTGCCGGCCCTGCAGCCCGGCTCCTCGATCATGCCGGGCAAGATCAATCCGGTCATCAGCGAGGCGACGATGATGGTCTGTGCCCAGGTAATCGGCAACGACGCCACGATTACGCTCAGCGCCCAGATGGGCAACTTCGAGCTCAACGTCATGCTGCCGATCATCGCCTACGACCTGCTCGAATCGATCGACCTTCTGGCGAGCACGTCGCGCGTGCTGGCCGACAAGGCGGTGGCCGGCTTCACGGTCAATCGCGAGTCGATCGCCGACGTAGTCGAGCGCAATCCGATCATGGTGACGGCGCTCAACCCGATCATCGGCTATGAGGCGGGCTCCAAGATCGCCAAGCGCGCCTACGCCGAAAATCGTCGCGTCAAGGACGTGGCGCTCGAGATGACCGATCTCTCAGCCGAAGACCTCGACCGCCTCCTCGACGCCGCCGACCTGACCAGGGGCGGCATCAAGGACGCGTAGGGGAACCATCCATGTAGGGGCGCGATTGATCGCGCCCGCGCCGATGTACGCGCAGCGCACGAGGCGTGTTCTCGGCGGCGTGGTCGCGGATGGTAACGAGAGCGGCTGGGCAACGGGGAGGACGGGCGCCGCCTGAACGGCGCGCCGGGCGCGATCAATCGCGCCCCTACACCGGGGGTGCGTCTACCCGACGCGGCGGCCGTGGAACGGTGTTTTACCGCGGGCGGAATCCACCTCGGCGTCGTCGACTCCGAGCGAGACGATGTAGGTTGGCGTGATACGGATGATCTCCGGCGGGAAGTTGGGGCTGATCTGCTGACCACCCGCCGGCAGCGCCTCGACGGTGCCACGCACTTCGACAAAGCGCGGCCCGCCCGATGGCGGCGAATCGTCGATGACGATCGCGACCTGGCCGTGGCGTAGGGCGTCGCGGTATTTCTTGCTGTGGGTGAAGTTGTGCCCGCCGATGTCTATCGAATCGTGGTCCGGATTGTAGCGGTAGACCATCGGCACGACGTGCAACTCGCCGTTGCTCCCGGTGGTCGCGAGCCGGCCGATGCGCAGGCTCCGCAAATACGCGATCTCTTCCGACGTGAACTTGCTCAAGCGCGTTCCATTTCTTTACGGTCATGAACCGCGTCGCTAGCCGACCGGCTGGCCGCCGGTTCGACCCGCCTCAAGTTGCTCCAAGGCCGACTCGATCTCGGCGCGCGGCAAATTGCCGAGAATGAGATCGGCGTCATCGTGTGCGAGCAGGCGCTGGTAGAAGTCGATCGCCTGGTCGACGATGCCGGGCGGCGCGTGCTCATCTTCCAGCGCCTCGTACATCCAGTTTTCGGCCCGCGCGAAGTCGCCCATCTGCTCGAAGTGCTGCCAGAGCAGCTGCTTCGTGCGCGGCGGCAGTTCGTATTCGTCGAGCCGTTCCAGCAACATGGCGACCGAATTCGCGGCGCGTTCCGACGTCGGATCCTCACCGGTCAGGATCGCCAGCTGGATATCGAGCGCCTTCAGACGCCGCGTCGCGCTGTTGTCCAGCTGCTTCAAGCTGTCATAAATATCGCCTTCGGCCTGGAGCAGGTTCGCCAGCACGGTCAAACGCTCCGCGATGGCGCGATCGCCCTGATAGCCGACACCGGATGAGCGGATGAGCGCCAGCAAGGCATCGGGCGGCAGGCTGGAGATCGTCGCGGCATCAAGCCCGAGCAGCTGCTGATACGTCTGATCGACGACGCGCAGCGCTTCCTGCGGATCGCCGCCACGCTCCAGCTTGAAGACGATGGCCAGCGCCTCCGTCATCTGCTTGATCAACCGAAGAATGTAATCGCGCTCAACCATGAAGAGAGGAGCCTTTCAGCGGGCAATCACGAGCCGAACCATGCCGCAAGTGTAGCGGCTGGCGAGTGAAAATGTGCGGAATGTGAATGATTCGGCTCGGATCTAGCGGTCGCGCGGTTGGCTAGGCCGTCAGGCCCGCGTTGCGGCCGCCGATCGCTTCGTGCTGATTGTCGTCCTCATCTTCTTCTTCCTCGGCGGGCGATTTGCCGTTCGCTCGGAGTTTTTCCGCGCGCCGGCTGAAGACGGCTTGCAGGCGCTCGAGGTCTTCCTCATCGGCGCCCTCGATGTCGATGAGCCGGTCGCTCGCATTGTGGATCGAGCGGATGAGCTCGTCGAGCTTCAATTGCGTGGCACGTGATTCACGATTCTGCGAATTCTGGATTAAGAAGACCATGAGGAAGGTGACGATGGTCGTACCGGTATTTATGACCAGCTGCCAAGTGTCGGAAAAGCCGAAGACCGGTCCGCTGATTGCCCAGACGATAATGATCGCGGCCGCGATCAGAAAGGCCCAATAGGTTCCGGTTAGCCGCGAAGCCGTGGTGGCAAACCGGGCAAAACGATCACGCACAGACATCTCCTCTCAGTGCATATCCGCGCTAGGTAAAGCAGGAGTGATGCCAGGCGTCGCGGGGGTGGTACGGGACCGAGGTCCCGTGCTCCATAGACGAAGTCCCGTGCGCGGGACTGAGAGGACCTTTGCTCAATCCCGCAGGGATTTCGTCTATGGAGCACGGGATTTCGAATCCCGTGCGGCGGTCGGGCGCGGATGGCCGTGCAGGGACACGCACCCGTCCGCCCCACGACAGCCCACCGCTATTTCGGCGGAAACCGCCCGGCTTGCTCCTGGCGGGCGAGGATGCCGGCGTCGTCGAGCTGCTGGCGCACTTCGTCCGTGGTGCGCGTGCGGCCGGGGAACTGATCATCCTGGGCCATGCGTGCGGCCAGGCGGGCGACGAGGATGGCGGACATCTGCAAGCCGCGCAGGTGGATCTTGTCGAGCGTGTCGGCTTCGGTGTGGCCGTAGCCGCGCCCGACCATGCCGGCTGTCGCATCGCGGCTGTTCAGTGTGCCGTTCGGGATACCGCGAATGGCGAACGGGAAGTGATCGGAATGCGAGTTGAGTTCGTCCTTGACGGCGAAGTCGTAGGCGAGATCGCTTGTCAGACCACGGAAGTAGTCCGCCATCTCCGGTAGTGACGAGACGGTGACCTGCTCCATGCCGCCATTGCCGCGTCCGGCGCCGTCGAGGTTCATGACGAAGCGGAACTTCTCGTTCTTGTGCTCATTG
>JAICKJ010000133.1 GCA_025928015.1 Thermomicrobiales bacterium | reverse complement strand
GTCCGGCAATTCGCCGGCCAGCGCCCGGGTGGCTTCGATGCCGCCGCCCCCGGCCATCTGCAAATCCATCAGCACCAGGTCCGGCGCCAGCTCCCGGGCCAGCGCGACCGCCTCCGGGCCGCTGCTCGCCTCGCCAATGACGGCGAAATCGGACACCGCCGCCAGCAGCGTGCGCATCCCCTTGCGGAAGAGGGGGTGGTCATCGGTGATCAGGATGCGGATCATGGCGTCGGTCCTTCGGGTGTCGCCAGTGGCAGGCAGACCCGGATGGATGTGCCACCGCCGGTTGCCGTGGCGATCGTGAACGTGCCCTCCAGCTCGCCGGCGCGCTCGCGCATCGAGCGCAACCCGACACCGGCCGGCGCGTCGCGGTCGATGCCGACGCCGTTGTCCTCGATCTCCAGCGCGACCGAGCCGGCGTCGGCGCGGAGGCGAACGTGGGCGTGGGAGGCCAGCGCGTGGCGTGCGATGTTGGTCAGCGCCTCCTCGACGATGCGGTAGATGGCGACCTCGGCTGCGGCGGAGAGCGGCGGCAGGCTCGCGGGCGCGTCGAAGGAGACGGCGAGTGGCCGGCTGCCGTCGGCACCCGTTTCCAGACCACGGCTCACCTCGTCGGAGTGAAATCGCATCACCCGGGCGCGCAGCGCCGGCACCAGTCCCAGCTCATCGAGCGCCGGCGGACGCAGACCGTGGACCAGCCGGCGAATCTCGGCGATGGCGGCGCGCAACTCGCCCTGGAGCGATTTCATCTCCGCCGCCGCCGCGCCGGGATTCGTGCCGGTCAGCCGCCCTGCCGCGCCGGCCTGCATCATCAGCCCGGCCAGTTGGGCGCCCAGTCCGTCGTGGAGGTCGCGGCGGAGACGGCGCCGCTCCTCCTCCCGGGCGGTGACCAGGCGCGCGCGTGCCTGGCGCAGATCGTCGTTCAGATGCAGGGCGTAGGCGGCGATCGCCGTCTGGCGGGCCATCGTCTCCAGCAACGCCCAATCGGCGGTCGAGAAGGACTCGCCGGGCGATCGTGGCGCCACTTGCAGCTCACCCACCGGTTCGTGCTGATAGATGAGCGGCAACCGCACGATGTCGCCGGCCGGCCGGTCCCCGCTGGCGGCGACGATGCGCGGCTCGTCCCCGGGTGCCGCCATCAACGCGACCGCGCCCCACGGCAGCTTCAGCGCTTCGGTCACGGTCTGGGCGACGGCCGGCATCGCGGCTCCCGGCGTCATCGTCGCTTCGAGGCGCGATCCCAGACGACCGAGCACCGCGACCGGGTTATCCCGCTCGCCGTAGAGCAGCCGGTTCACCCCGCCCTGGAGCCGGTCGCGCAAGGGCTGGAACGCGATCGCCACCGCGCCGGTGGCCACAATCGGCGCGATCGTGCCTTCGCCGGTGACATCGAGCGCGCTGGCGACGATCGGGCGAAAGATGTTGACGAGCAGCACGTAGAACGTGACGACGCAGGCGGTGAGCGGGATGTAGACGAGTGTCCGGTTGATGATGACGTCGATATCGAAGAGGCGGTACCGGAGGATCGCGATGCCGACGAAGATGGCCATCGAGTTGAGCGCGAGGCCCCAGATCAGGGTGATCCACGGTCCCGACGGCGAGGCGTACCAGCCAAAATTCGCGCTCGCGAAGTGGAGGCAATAGGCCAGCGCGATGAAGACGGTGGTGTAGGCGATCCATTTGAGCTGAGTGCGCTCGACGCCTGTCGCTCGCAACAAACGCCAGGCCATCGAGATCGCGGCCGGGATACCGGCGATGAAGATCGTGTAGAACCCGATGCCGACGTAATCGAAGATCGCCCAGAGCCAGCCGTCCAGGTGGAACGGGTTTGGGATCGGTCCCAACTCTCCGTTCATGGCGACGGGGCTGCCGAGCCCGACCTGGAGCGAGGCGCCGATCGCGCCGAAGATGCCCAGCGCGCGGGCCAGATTCCACCAGGGAGAGGTGAGCTTGCCGCTGGGGAAGATCAACAGCAGCTCATCAAGGATCAGGTAGAGGCCGATCGGGTAGAAGCACCCGATCTGGAGCACGATGATCGGCCAGGGCACCGATCCCGGATACGCCTGGATGCCGAGGATGGCGTAGGAGTAGGTCAACTGGGCCAGCGACCAGACCAGACCGGCGGCGAGCAGCGTCCAGCCGACGCGGTGGCGGGGGGTGCGGGCGAGGATGGCCATGCCGACGACCGCGTAGACCGCGAAGAGTGGTCCCCAGACAAGCTGGACCACGAAATCGATCGAGAGCAGGGAGACGCCACTGGCCGACAGATTGACCAGCGACAGGACGAAGATGGCGACCGCGGCAACGAGCGTCACCCCCGTGACGCACCAGGCGAGCGTCTGGACGCGGGATCTGGACGTGGCGAGCGTTGGCGCGGCCGCGGGGGCTCCGGCGGCATCGGCAACGGTATCGAGCGGTGCGGCGGTGGGCGTCTGCATGGTCCACCAATCTGCCCGTACAGAGCCGGGACAAGGATGAGGATCGACCGGCGCTCTTCCATTGAAGACCCGTGCGGTGGATTGTAGCCGCTCGGGCAGGGATCAGGGAGGCGAAGGCCGTGGACTGACCGAACCAGCCCACGGCCCTTGGTACCTTAGCTGACGCTGAAGACCTTGATCATGCCCATCAGCGCGTGCGGCGGGCCGTTCCAGCCGTCCGGCGCGAAGCAGACCGCGGCGTAGTCGCCGGCCGGGAGATCGACGGAGAGCCACATGGAGACGCCCGGCGTGATGATCCCGGTGCCACCCGGCATGGACGCGTACCCCGCCGGCAGCTTGCTCAGATCCTCGGAACTCATGAGCGTCTCGATGATCTCGTCCACCGTCGTCGTCGCGGCCGGCACCCGGATGAAGGCCATCTCGTGAGCGACCATGTCGGTGTTGGTCACTTTCCAGAGATGACGTCCGGCGGCAATGCCGTCATCGAGGCCGGTGAAGTTCATCAGCTTCGTCTCGACCGCGATGTCGGACGCCGGCTCGGGCGCCTTGGTCGCGCCGTCCTTGACCGTGAACGTGGTCCATTGCGAGCCGAAGATGTTCATGATGGCGTAGTTGCCAGCCGGGTAGTCGATATACCCCTCGGATACGCCGCCGGCGACCGGCCAGTCCGGATTGCCGACCATCGTCGCCTTCATCCACCAGTCGGGCACCGGGGCGTCTTCCGACTGTTGCAGCTTTACGAGGTCGTCGTTAGTGACCCCCTCCGGCAACTGCATCGTGAGGGAGTGGACGCCATCCTGGCCGGTCTGGTTCTCGACGGTAACGTGGTTGATGCCCGAGACGATCTCGGCCGGTCCCTTGATGGCGTCCGCGGTGACGGTGAATGTGACGTCGGGTGCGGTGTCGCTGGCCGCCGGGGTCGAGTGCGCGCCGGCGAACAGCGGTCGTGCCAGGACGAGACCGCCGGCGAGCGCGGCACTCCTGCCCAAAAGCCGGCGCCGTGAGATAGTCCGATCGATCGGTGTGGTTCCATTGCGCGTGATCATGGGGAGATCCTCCGGATGCTGCGTGCGATGCGCTGCCAGGCCAATCAGCCGGCTGATTGGCAGCATAGGAGGCGGGAATCCCGGGAAGGGAGAGGGCACATTCCTGATCGCCCGGGAAGGATGATCCCGACTCTCAATTCGATCCCCACCCCGTCATTTCGAGCGCACGAGACATCTTTCCGACGAGCGGATGCGAGTGCCTGCAACGCTGGACGAATGTGGCGGATTGGGAAGCCTGCCTCGCCGCCATGCTGACCGGAGGGAAGCATCCCCGCGCGCAGCGCGTGCCCGCCCATCGTCATGCTGAGCGAAGTCGAAGCATCTCCTGCCGCAGCAGTCGTCCGCTTCCGCGGACCGGCATCGCCGGGGGATGCTTCCCGTTGGTCAGCATGACGGGCAGTGGGATCGGCAAAAGCGAGGTGGACAGGTCGCCAGCGAGGACGCCGCTGCGGCAGGAGATTTCTCCCGGTGGTCGGAATGACAGCGTGGGTGATCGGAAAGCGGGAGCAAACGTTGAGCGTGTCAGGCGACGACGTCGCGCCCGGCGTCGCCCCGCGTATGCTCGCCCGCATCGATGATCGCGCGGAGCGCCTGGACCGTCCGCCACAGGTCCTCATAGCTCGTGTAGAGCGGGACCGGCGCGAGACGGACGACGTCCGGCGGGCGGAAATCGGGGATGATGCCGCGGGTCTTCAGCGCCCGGGCGATGCGCGGTCCGGCCTCGTGCTCGACCGCGACGTGGCCGCCGCGTTGGTCGTGCGGGCGTGGCGTGCCGATCCGGTAGGAATAGGGCGGCGCGGCAAGTCCGGCGCGCTCGATCTGGTCGATCAGGTAGTCGGTCAGGTCCAGTGAGACCGCGCGGAGCCGGTCGATGCCGGCCTCGTGCATGAGGTCGAGCGAGCCGAGCAGCGGCGCGGCGGCGAGGATCGGGAGCGTGCTGATCTGCCAGGCGCCCGCGCCGGCCGCGCCCTCCCAATCGGAGCGCATGTCGAACTGCCGCTCCTTCTGGTAGCCCCACCAGCCGGCAAGCCCCGGCCGCCGTCCCGCATGGCGCGGGTTGACATAGAGCGCGCCGACCGCGCCGGGGCCGGCGTTCAGGTATTTGTAGGTGCACCAGAAGGCGAAATCGACGCCCCAGGCGTCGAACCGGTGCGGGATCACCCCGGCCGAGTGCGCGCAGTCGAACCCGATCACGATGCCGCGCTCGTGCGCGGCGGCGGTCAACCGCGCCAGATCGAGCAGTTGCCCCGAGCGGTAGAGCACCGAAGGCAATAACGCCAGCGCGACGTCGTCTGTCATCGCCGCGATCAGGTCATCTTCGGCCACGGTCCGACCGTCGCGGCTCGTCACGATCCGTAGATCGCGGTCCGGATCGCCGCCGCGCAGCGCGATCTGGCTCTGCAGCGCGTAGAGGTCGGACGGAAAGTCGAGCGCGGTCGCGATGATGCCGCGCCGCCCGTCCGTTGGTTCGTAGAAGCCGGCGACGAGATTGTGAAGATTGACCGTTGTCGTCCCGGTGACGACGACCGATGCCGGCTCGGCCCCGACCAGCGGCGCCAGCCGCGCGCCGAGCTGCTCGCCGAGCGTGAACCAGGGCGGATCGGCGTGGAGCCAGCCGTCAATGCCGCGCTCCCGCCAGCTGTCCAGCGCGGCGCGCACGGACGCCTCCGCATCGCGCGAGAGCAGCCCGAGCGAGTTCCCGTCGAGGTAGATCACCCCGGGCCGCCGGTAGAACCGGTCGTGAAAGGGCGCCAGCGGATTGCGGTCATCCAGCTCCCGCGCGTGCTCGCGGGACAAGCGACGGTCGACGGCGGATTCTGTCACGCATGCTCCCAGCGGTGTTGTATGGATTCGCGCCCATTCGCAGGGACGAGGCGCGTTGGCTTTGTCCCAGGTGCGTTCGATCTTCGTCAACCGCCGACCTGCCGTCAATTCGATAAACATTCGCCAACCGCATGGTATTTACAATGCGCTTATGAGACGCTATGCTGGCACCATCGTTGAGAGCGTCATCGAGGAGCGCCCATGGGTGCCTTCACCCCCGTCCCGTTCCAGCTCGTCTCCGAACCACGCCAGCTCAAGGCCTTCGCCGATCCGTTGCGCGTCCGCGTCATCCACCTGCTCAACTCGGAGGCGCTGACCAACCAGCAGCTGGCCGACCGGCTTGGCGAACCGCAGGCGAAGGTCTTCTACCACCTCCGCTTCCTGCTCGACGCCGGCCTCATCACGCTGGTCGAGGAGCGCGTCCGCGGCGGCAACGTCGAGAAGTACTATCGCGCCACCGCCCGCCTCTACGGTCTGCGCCCCGGTCCGGACGAACCCCCCACCTTCGCGGCCTCGATGCTCGAATCGGTCCTCCAGGAAGTCGCCGCCAGCGAGGCGACCTGGCCGGACCAGCCGATCGAATGGGAGAACCGGCGACTGCGCCTGAGCCCCCCGCGCGCGCGGGAGTTCAACCGCCGACTTCTCGACCTGCTGGCCGAGTTCTGGGGCGGTCCGGACCCGGACGATCCGAACGACGTGTCCCGGGCCCGCAGCGTCAAGGAAGATCCGGATGCGCCTCGGCTCTGCTTCGCCGCCGTCCTCTTCCGGGAGCCATCCTCATGACCGCCCGCGTCCCGCTCCTCACCGCTTCCCGGCCCGCGTCGCCGGCGACCCGTCTGCCCTTGTTCTCGCTGCTCGCCGCCAACGGCATCTCGCTGGTCGGCAGCATGCTCAGCCTGATCGCCATCCCCTGGTTCGTCCTGGCGACCAGTGGCAGCGCGGCGCGGGTGGGGCTCACGGCCGCCGCCCAAGCACTCGCGACGGTCGTGGCCGCGTTCGGCGGCGGCGCGCTCGTCGATCGCCTCGGCCACAAGCGGGCCAGCGTGGTCGCCGACTGCTGCAGCGCGGTCACGGTCGCCGCGATTCCGGCGCTCTACCTCACCGTCGGGCTGCCCTTCGCCGGCCTCCTCGCACTCGTCTTCCTCCGCTCGTTCTTCGACACCCCCGGCAACACTGCCCGCCAGGCGTTGATCCCCGATCTGGCGGAGAGCGCCGGCTGGTCGCTGGAGCGGGCGAACTCGGCGGTGCAGGCGGTCCAGCGCGGTGCCCGGCTGGTCGGCGCGCCGGTCGCCGGCCTCCTGATCGGCCTGTTCGCGCCGGCGAACGTCCTCTGGCTCGACGCCGCCAGTTTCCTCATCTCCGCCGGGCTCGTGCTGGCACTCGTCGCTACGCGGGCGACGGCCGCAGCGACCGAGCGCGAGCCGTATTTCAGCGCGATCCGGGCCGGACTCGCCTTCATCTGGCGTGATCCGCTCTTGCGGGCGATCGTGCTGACCGTCGCGCTGACCAATTTTCTCGAAAGCCCGATCTTTGGCGTCATGCTGCCGGTCTTCGCCAAACGGACCTATGGCAGCGCGGCGGCGCTTGGCTGGATGGTGGCCGCGGTCGGCGGCGGCGCGTTGCTCGGCGCGCTGGCCTACGGCGCGCTCAGCCGGCGCCTGCCGCGCCGGGCGACCTTCCTGCTCGCCTTCCTCGTCCTCGGCCTGCCCTACTGGGTGCTCAGCCTGTTGCCGTCGCTGCCGGTCAGCGTGCTCGTCATGTTGGCCGTGGGCATCGCCGCCGGACCGATCAACCCGATCATCTACACCGTGCTGCAGGAGCGTATCCCGACCTCGCTGCGTGGCCGCGTCTTCGGCACGACGACGGCGGTGGCGATGATCGCGACGCCGGCCGGTCTCTCACTCGGTGGCTACGTGCTGGCCTGGCTCGGCCTTCGCCCGATGCTCATCGCCCTCTCGACCGCCTTCCTCCTCGTCTCCCTCGCCCTCTTCCTGATCCCCGCCTTCCGCCGCCTGAACGACCCCGCGGCGGCGCTGGTCGAAGCCTGAGATCGAGACAGCGAGAAAATCCGTGTAAGGTTCCCCGGAGCATTCGTGACCTGAACACAGACGACATCGCGAATCGTCACGAATGAGGGAACCGGGAACAGCCGATGAACATCGAGACTCCACCGCTCCACCAGCATCAGCTCGCCGCCACCTGCGTCCGGGAGCGTCCGCGTCTCGTCCGCCTCTGCGCGCTCCTGACCGGGCACGCCGAGGTGGCCGAGGATCTGGCGCAAGAGACGTTGCTGGAAGCCTGGCGTGGCGCCGATACCCTGCGCGATCCGGCCAGGCTCTCCCCGTGGCTCTCGGGCATCGCGCGCAATGTTTGCCGTCGCTGGGCGCAGCGCCAGGGCAAACCGCTCATCGACCTGGATGACGCGGCCGAGTTCCCGGACGGGCGCGACGACGTCGAGATCGAGCTCGAACGGGATGAGCTGGCCATCCTGCTCGACCGCGCGCTCGGTTTGCTCCCCGCCACGACGCGCGATGTGCTGATCGCCCGCTTCATCGAGGAGTGTTCCCACGCCGAAATCGCCGGCCGGTTGGGTCTGAGCGAGGGGGCGGTGACCGTCCGCGTCCACCGCGGCAAGCTGGCGTTGCGCCGGCTGCTCGTCGGGCCGGAGCTACGCGCCGAGGCGGAAGCATTCGGCATCGTCGCCGCCGACGAGGAAGCCTGGCGGCAGACGCGGATCACCTGTCCCTTCTGCGGCCGCCACCCTCTGCTGATGTGGCAGCACGGCGGTGAGCTCCGCTATCGCTGCGCCGGGGAGTGCATCCCGGACGGGACGATCGTCGGCGGCGCGCCGGCGCCGGCGGCGATCGGCTCGCTTCGCAGCCCGAAATCCATCCTCATGCGCCAGTTGGGCGACCTTCACGCGCAATATGGGCGGGTGGTGATCGAGCGCGAAAGCTGCTGTGAGACCTGCGGCCACTCGTTACCTGTGGATCATTCGCTGCCCGGTGACTGGGCCGAGCTGATTGGCTCGGACCGTGGCATCCACCTGCGCTGCCCCACCTGCGGCGCGGTGAACACGGCCACGATGTGGCACCTGACGCTGGACAGGCCCGAGGCGCGACGGTTCTGGCAACGGCACCCGCGCATGCGCGCGCTGCCAGTGGCCGAGATTGAGGTTCTTGATCGCCCGGCGCTGCACAGCGGATTCGTGAGCCGGGACGGCACCGCCCGGCTGGACGTGATCGTCGACCGCGACACATACGATGTGCTGCGGATCGACGGGGCGATCGAGCGGTGATCGCGACCCTGCGGCAGCGGGACTTCCTGCTCGCCTGGACCGGTGGCCTGATCTCGATGATGGGCGATTGGGTGCTCTTCATTTCCCTGCCCATCTACATCTACCAGCTCACTGGCTCGGCGCTGGCGATGAGCGGCATGTTCGTCGCCCAGCTCATCCCCTCGCTCGCGCTGGGGTCGGTCGCTGGCGTCTTCGTCGATCGCTGGAACCGCAAACGGACGATGATCGTCGCCAACCTCCTGCTGGCGACGACCCTGCTGCCGCTCGTGCTCGTCACCCAGCCGGATCGCGTCTGGATCGTCTATTTGACCGGCTTCGCGCAGTCGATGATCTCCCAATTCTTCGACCCCGCGGAAAATGCGCTCCTGCCGACATTGGTCGATGAGTCACATCTGCTGGCAGCCAATTCGCTCAACGCACTGAACAACAACCTGGCCCGCCTGATCGGGCCGGCGATCGGCGGCGTTGTCATCGGCCGCTACGGCCTGAGCGGCGTGGTGATCCTGGACGCGGTCAGCTTCGTCGCCGCCGGCGCGTTGATCGCACTGGTCGCCGCCTCGGGCGCAGTCGCCTCGATGGGTCACACATACTTGGACGAGGCGGCCCGCGCCTGGCGGCGGCTCGCCCGGGAGTGGCTGGCCGGGCTGGACCTGGTCCGGCGGCAGCGCGCCGTGGCGATCCTGATCGGATTACAAGCGGTGACCTTTCTCGGCGAGGGCGTGTTCGGCGTCGTGTTCGTCATCTGGGTCCGGGATGTGATCGACGGGGGCGCGAGGGAGCTCGGCTGGCTCATGAGCGCCCAGGCGGTCGGCGGGTTGATCGGTGGCCTGCTGATCGGCCGTGTCAGCGCGCGCACATCTACGGTGCGACTCCTCGGCGTCAGCAGCATCCTCTTCGGCGCGCTCGATCTCGCGCTCTTCAATTACCCGCTGGTGATCTCCGGGATCATCCCCGGTCTCGTGCTGATCATGCTGGTCGGCATTCCGGCCATCGCCTTCGGCGCCGGCTTCACCACATTGCTGCAGCAAACGGTCCGCGACGCCTATCGCGGCCGCATCTTCGGCATGCTGGGAACGACCTCGGCGCTCCTGATGCTGACCGGCACCCTCCTCGGCGGCGCGCTCGGCGGCGTCCTCTCCCCGATTCTGCTCCTGACCGTGCAGGGCGGCTCGTATATCGCCGTCGGCCTCCTGGCGCTCGCGCTGCTCCCTTCAGCCATGGCGAGGATGGGAATCGATCCGGGTCCACCGGAACGAGCCGTGGCACTGGACCTTGATTCAGCGAGTTGATAGAAGGGACAGATAGTCTGGCGGAAGCACGGGTAGGGGGTGATGTTGGACGAAGGGATAGTCCCAGCGGAAGGGCTGCCGGAACCTGCGGGTATGGTCGGTGGGCTAACGAGTGATGGCTGGCCCGCGGGCTATCGCTACGGCGTCACGCGCTACGCGGACATCATTCTCCACGAGGCCTTTCCTCAACGATTCCGCGATCTCCAGGAGACATTGACGCAGTTCCGCATCGATATCGATGAGCTGACGCGTGGCGGCGGCAGCCGCGCGACTCACACGAGCCGCTTCGACTCCCTGCTGGAAGCGCGCGGCTGGGGCAAACGCAACATCACAATCTCCAAGATGATCGATGAGCGTCTCATCCACTCGACGCGGGGACACGAAATCGACATGTTCGCGCCCGGCTCTCCTGAAGGGCCCTATCCTGGCGTCGCCGTCGAGATGGAGTGGAACAACAAGGACCCGTTCTTCGATCGTGATTTGCTCAACTTCGCCGCGCTGCACCGCGAAGGTGCGCTCGCGATCGGCGTGATTGTGACCCGTGGTCCGACGCTCCAGCAGTACATCGGACCGGTGATCAAGACCGGAGCCGGGGCGGGGAGCAAGAAGTACGGTACGTCGACGACGCATTGGGACAAACTCATCCCGCGCATCAACCTCGGCGGTGGTGGCGAATGTCCGCTCCTCGTCATCGGCATCGAGCCGGAGCG
>JAICKJ010000222.1 GCA_025928015.1 Thermomicrobiales bacterium | reverse complement strand
GATAATGACGACACCAATCGCTCCGGGGAGTGTGAGGAGAGAGCGATGCGACGCCTGCTGTCCGGGACCTTCTGTCTGCTGCTCGCCGCGACGGGCCTGCTCGCCGCCTGGCCATCGGCGGCGGCGGCCGCCACGGCGGTCACTGTCACGGTCGACACGGTCAACTTCCAGGCGACCGACGACAAGATCACCGACGTCTGCTACGTCATCGAGAACTGGAGCAACGTGGGCTGCGACGAGAACGGCGACGGCAGCGTCACCTTCCAGGGCGTCGCGCCCGGCACCTACACGATCCATCAGACCAAACGGGCGTCCGGCTTCCTGCCGATGGGCGACTTCGCGATGACGATCACCAAAGCGCCGGCGACCCAACACATCCCCGTCTACCTGATGAGCGACCGAACTGTTCAGCGGGACAAGGCGGACATCTCGCTGCAGACGTTCGACGCCTCGACGATGAACCTCGTGCCCGGCGCCTGCTACCTGATCGAGGGCGGCAGCATCAACGGCTGCGACGAGAATGGCGACGGGCAGGTGACCTACCAGGAGGTTCACACCGGCACGTATGTCATCCGCCAGACAGAGGCGCTCGACGGCTACTTCCCGATCCAGCGCCAATGGATCGCGGTGACGCACGACGGTCCGGTCGCGGTCTATGCCTACCCGCAGCAACGCGCCAACCCGGCGCCGAGCGGCACGGTCAACGTCTCGCTGCTCTCCCTCGAACCCTCGAGCGGCAATGCGCTGGCCGGCGCCTGCTACATCATCGAGAACGCCAGCATCGAAGGCTGCGACGAGAACAGCGACGGCAAGGTCGACTACCGCGGCGTCAAACCGGGCACCTACACCGTCCACCAAACGAAGGCGCCGGCCGGGTTGCCGACCATGCCGGACCAGATCGTCACCATCACCGACGCGCCGGACCAGCTCATCGCCCTCTACCAGATGCCACCGGCCGCGCAGACCGGCACCCGCGTCGCCATCGTCTCGGTCGATCGCGACACCGGCGAGCCGATCCTCGGCGGCGCCTGCTACATCATCGAGACCGCGAGTAACGAGGGGTGCGACGAGAACGGTGATGGCCAGGTCGACTACCAGTCGGTGACACCCGGCACCTACCCGATCCGCATCACCCGTCAGCCCGACGGCTACGAGGCGATCGGAACGGTTCACACGATCACCGTCTACGCCGCCGGCGACATCGAGTACTACGTCATCTACTACCGCCGGAGGTGAGCTACCGCCGAAGGTAAGCGGCGCTGCGATTCCGCCAATCTCGCCCGCCGTCATCCTGAGCGAAGTCGAAGGATCTCCTGCCGCAGCAGCTTCCGTCGCCAACCCACATGCTCATGGTGGGCACTGACGGGAGAGATTCTTCCCTTCGATCAGAATGACAGCGACGCGGATTGGTGGCACCCGAGGCCGGCGACTGGGAAAGCCCCCCTCTCCCAAAGTTGGGGGAGGGGGCTATCCTCGAGGGGGCCGCTATTCGGCCGCGCCGTCCTTGAAATGGCTCGACCGTGTGCCCGCTTCCTCCGATTCCGCGCCGCCACGCCAGACATCGCCCTGCGAGTCCTGCCAGGCCTGCTCGGGGATCACATCCAGCACCCGCGCCAGACTCGGCCACGGCTCGTCGGCCACGTACTCCTCGACCAGCGTGTAGAGCGCGGCGTCGCCGCCCAATGTGTCGAGCATCTCCTGCTTTGACACCCCCTTGGTCCAGTCCAGCCCCGAGAGCAGTTGTTCGAATCTGGCCCGCATGTCGCCTTCGTCCATGGTGTCTCCTTCCTCGTCTCCCTGGCTGCCGGTCAGCACACCTTCGGTAGCAGCTCCTTCTCCGCAAACTGGAAGAACCCGTCCTGGTCCGGTCCGACTTGATGCATGTAGAGGTGGGTGAAGCCGGCATCGGTGTACGTCTTGATGTCCTGCAGGTACTTCTCCGGGTCCGGACCGAGCGGCATCGACTTCGTGGCCTGCTTCGGATCAAGCATCTCGGTCGCCTGATCGAAGTACTGCGGCAGCGCCAGCTCCTGGCTGAGCTGCCCCGTCACGCCCGCGTTCGCCCACCATTTGAAGGCCATGTCGCGGGCGCTCTCCTCGTCCTTCGCCCAGCAGACGGTCACCTGCGCGTATTTCGGCTTCCCCTCGCCGCCATTCTGCTCAAACGTCTTCACCACTTCGGTGTTCGGCGCCACGCTGATCAACCCGTCGCCGATCTTGCCCGCCATCGTCGCCGATTCCTGTCCCGAGGCCGCGACGATGACCGGCGGCAACTGCTCAGGCAGCGTGTAGATGCGCGCGTTGTCGACGGTGTAGTAGACACCGCGGTGCGACTGGTAGCCACCCTGCCAGAGCTGGCGGATGAGATCGACCGCCTCCTCCAGCATCTCCTGGCGGACCGCGATCGGCGGCCAGCGCGTGCCGATGATGTGCTCGTTCAGATTCTCGCCCGTGCCGACGCCCAGGCTGAACCGCCCCGGCATCATCGCCGCGACCGTCGCCGCCGCCTGCGCGATGATCGCCGGGTGGTAGCGGATCAGCGGGCACGTCACGCCGGTGATCACGTTGAGCGTGCTGGTCGTCGCGGCGACGCCTCCGAGCGTCGTCCAGGCGAAAGGGCTGTTGCCCTGTTGATCGAGCCAGGGGTGGAAGTGATCGGAGATGCCGGCGAAGGTGAAGCCGAGCGATTCCGCCTTCTGCGCATGCTTGACCAGCTCGTTGGGCGGAAATTCCTCGCTCGAGAGCGTATAACCGAGTTCGACCATCTCAGCCATCCTTCATGCCGCCCAGCCGGCGGTCAGCCAACAGCGGTCGTCTCTTTCAAGATGGATGCCACGGCCCTCGGGATACCGATCCGATCTCCCACGCCACGCCTCTTTCCCGCTATAATCCTTAGGGAACGTACGAACGGAGTTCGGGAGGACGAGGCACGCGCAAACCACGTGCCGCACACGGCTAATCCGGCGGAGTCTTGGGATGCGCTTCCCGCATGTTTCGGCGGGGACCCTTCGACCCCAGACGGCGACCGACTACGGCGCCGGCCTGCCGGTGGCGCTTGCCCGTTTCGCCCAACGGACGCGAACGGACCGGCGGATTTGGCTTCCGATCCTTGTCGGCGCCCTGGTCATGGTCGCCGTCGCGGCGAGCACGCCCGCGGTGCCAGCGCTCTACTTCGTCGTCTCCACACCACACGGCCGGACGGGTGCCGAGGTCTTTCTCGCCCTTAACCTGCTTTTCATCGCGTTGGTGCTCTACCTCTTTGCGGAGTCCGCCGCGCGCCCCCGGCTGATCGGGCTCTCGCTCGGCTGCGTGATCCTCGCGACCGGCGGCCTCATCTTCGGCGGCTTGCTGCCCATGCTCTCGGCCCACGAAAATCGCATCAACGTCGCCATGTTCGCCTCGATCCTGTCACGCACGTGCGGAATCGGCTGCATGGCGCTTGGCATGGCGCCGCGCGTGCCACCTGTCCCGACCCGCCGTCGTTGCGCAGTGATTCTCGGGCTGTATCTCGGGCTGCTGGCCCTCCTGCTGGCCACCGGCCCGCATCTGCCGCACCTTACCTCGTGGTCGGATCTGACGGAGCTCCAATCCACGGCGCGGACGAGCCGGGGCGTCCTGCCCGGCCTCACCCCCTGGCACTGGACGCTCTCTTCCCTGCCGCTGCTCCTCATCACACTCACCGCGGACGGCATTCGGCGGCACCTTGCCCCGCGCTCGCTGGGAGACTGGTTGCTCCTGGCGACTGTGCTGCTCGGCGGCGCACAGTTGTGTACACTGCTCTGCCCGTCGGCGTACAGCTCCATCGTCACGCTCGCCACCCTCCTGCAGCTCGCCTTCACCGGCGTCCTGGCTATCGGGGCGATCCTCGCCCTCAGCCGCATCAGCGCGCAGCGCGCCGCCATGCTCGCGAGTGAGCGCGAAGTGAGCGCGCGCCTCACCGATCTGACTATGCTCCGGGCCGATTTCTCCGCCATGGTTGCCCACGAGCTTTCCTCGCCCCTCGCCGCGATTCGCCGCTCGACCGAACTCCTCGCCACCGATCCGCCCGACCACGTGCGGGCGCATGCGCTCGATGCGATTGAAACTGGAATTGGCCTGCTGGACGCACTCGTCAAGGATGTCCGGGCGGCTAGTGCCGCCGAACGGGAGGACTTCACCGTCGACCTCCGCGCGGTTCCACTGGACGAGATCGTCGCCGACGCGGTCGCCTTCGCCCGGACCTTGTCCGACAACCTCGTTCTGCGCGTCGAACTCGCCGCCCATCCCATCGTCCGGGCCGACGCCCGGCGCATTGGTCAGGTGTTGCGCAACCTGCTCGGCAATGCCGCCAAGTTCTCGCCGGCTGGCGCCCCCACGACGCTGCGAACGCGGGTAATCGGTGACCGCGTGCGGATCGAGATCGTCGATGCCGGGCCCGGGATTCATCCGGATGACCTGCAACGCGTCTTCGAAAAGTTCGGCCGCGGGCGGGATGCCGTCGGCCAGCACGTTCCCGGCGTCGGCCTCGGACTCTACCTCTCACGGCGAATCGTCCGCTCTCATGGTGGCGAATTGACGGTCGCGTCGGCACCCGGCCAGGGCGCGACCTTCGCGTTTGATCTCGGGATCGAGCCAGGGATCCAGCGATGAACAAGCGTCCCGTTCGCCTCATGGTCGTGGACGACTTCGTCCTCTTCCGGTCGCCACTGGCGTTTCTGCTGGACCGCGAGCCGGACCTCTCCGTTGTCGCGCAGGCGAGCACGCTCGCCGAGGCCCGGGCGCATCTCGTTAGCGACGCGGTCGACCTCGCGACCGTCGATCTCGACCTGCCTGATGGCTTCGGCGCCGACCTGATCCACGACCTGCGACACAGCAACGCCGATGCGGTCGTGCTCGTCCTGACCGCCAGTCACGACCAGATGGAGCACGCGCGAGCGATCGAAGCCGGCGCGGCCCACGTGATGCATAAATCCGCGTCGATCGTCGAGATCGTGGACGCGATCCGGCGCCTCGTCGCCGGCGAGGCGCTCATGTCGCAAGAACAGGCCTTCAGGTTGCTGAACGCCGCCGCCGCGCGCCACGCGTCGGAGCGTATCTACCACCAGGCGCTGGCCACGCTGACCCCCGAGGAGCTCGGCACGCTGCGGGCGCTGGCCGACGGGCTTGATCAAGCCGCGATCGCGCAGCGCTTCTCGGT
Source organism: Thermomicrobiales bacterium (assembly GCA_025928015.1). GTDB lineage: Bacteria > Chloroflexota > Chloroflexia > Thermomicrobiales > UBA6265 > JAICKJ01. The sequence goes on along the minus strand of JAICKJ010000222.1, from coordinate 1,835 downwards.
CAATGAAGAGACCGTGCGGGCGCGATTTCGCGCCATCATGTCCAAGCTGAACGTGGACTCCCGCCTGCAGGCTGTGCTGCTCGCGCTCCGCCACGGGTTCATCTCGCTCGACTGACCGGTGACCCTACTGGTTCACCATCAGATGCGACCGCAGGAGCACCACGTCGCAGCGGGCGTGGTCGGTCACGAACCGCGCGACGGGGCTCAAGGGCACGGGTCCCGGCCCACGATGCTGTCCCGGCTGGACCAACCCGGCGCCAATCGCCAGCAGATCGACACGCTCCTCCTCCGCCACCCGGATGATCTCGTGCTCCAGGTGCCCGATCGTCTGCATGAATCGGTCGTTGCGACCCGGCCGGTGCGCCGCCAGCCAGGACGCGGTCTCCCGCTCGACCTCCGCCGCCAGATCCGCGACCGCGCCCTCCAACCGTTCCGTCACGCGGCCCTGCCAGCCGGACCGGCCGAGCAATCCCGCGGCGGCGGCCTGCGCCTCGTCGATCGGTGTCGCGTCGGTCACGTGCAACAGCAGCCAGTCAAGATCCGGGTGGATCAGGCGGGCCGCGCTGTCGAGGATGTCGGTCAGCCGGTAGCCGCTCAGGCAGATCAGCGCGGTTCCGGCCATGACGTCCTCCTTGCCACTCAGCGCAGCATAGCCAGCACGAGCCAGAGTGTGAGCCCGGCCGCCAGGAGCACCGGCGGGATCGTCAGCAGGCTGACCCGCATGTATGCCCGCGTCGAGATGTCCATCCCGCGCCGCCGCACCAGCGAGAGCCAGAGCATCGTCGCCAGCGAGCCGTAGGTGGTCAAGGCCGGACCGATGTTCGTGCCCAGGAGCGTCCCGAACGCGAGCGGCTGCAGCGACTCGGCCGGACTGCGCTGCAGCCAGGAGAGCGCCAGCACGGTCATTGGGACATTGTTGACGATATTGCTGCCGATTGCCCCGGCGCCGAGTCCGAGCGCCAGCGCTGGCAGCACCGGCGCCGGAAAGGGCAGCGCCACCCGGTCGAACCACGTCCGCTCCACGCCCGCCACGACGATCACCATGCTGACGACGAAAACGAACAGCGGCACTGAGACATCGTCGCCGAGCTGCCGCCAGCCGATCCGCCGCGTGGCTATTGCCGCGAGAAGCAGGACTGCGCCGCCGGCGAGCGACGCCCACCAGAGCGGCCGGCCGAGCAGCCCGAGCGTGAAGAGCGCCGCCAGCGTCACGATCAGAACCGCGCCGGTCAGCCACAGCCAGCCGGCCTCGCTTTTCGCATCCAGCTCCGCCGCCGCGGGGATCGCGCGCGGCAGCCGGTCCCGGAAGAGCCAGAGGAAGATCGCCAGGTTGACCCCGACGGCGACCAGATTCGGCAGCCACATGACCGCCGTGAAGGTCGCGAAGGAGATGCCGAGCCGGTTATAGACGAGCAGGTTCGTCAGGTTGCTGACCGGAAAGACGAGCGACGCCGTGTTGGCGACGAAGGTGCAGGCGAACATGAAGGGCAGCGCGTCGAGTCGCCGCCGTGCCGCCAGCGCGTAGACGATCGGCGTCAGCATGATGACCGTCACGTCGAGCGAGAGCGTCGCCGTCACGATCGCGCCGAGCAGGAAGATGAAGACGAAGAGCCGGACGCCGTTGCCGCGCGCCAGCCGGACGCACGACTCGGCTAGCAGCGCGAAGAGCCCGGCCCGCTCGACGATGCCGGTGATGACCATCATGCCGAGGAGGAAGAGCAGCACGCCCGACGTCTGATCGACCAGCCGCGGCACAGCCCTGACTGGCACCGCCCGCAGCGCCAGCATGGCGACCGCGCCGGCCAGCGCGAACCACGCCTCCGGGACGCCGCGTG
>JAICKJ010000260.1 GCA_025928015.1 Thermomicrobiales bacterium | reverse complement strand
TCGCCAGCCAGGGCGAAGACACGGTCCAGCGAGACGGGATAGCCCCGCTCGTTGAGCAACTCGACCATCCGCGCGATGCGCCCGCGCCGGCCCTCGGCCAGCTCGTGGAGCTTTGCGACGAAGGCACCGTCAGTCGTGTCCACGAAGTAGCCGAGGATGTGCAGCTCGGCACCGGTGCCAGTCGTGGAAAGCTCGACGGCGGGCACGAGCGTGATGCCACGCTCGGCGGCGCGGACGCTGGCCTCAGTGAGGCCGCCGACGGTGTCGTGATCGGCGATGCCGAGCACGGAAAGCCCCCGCCGGCTGGCCGCATCGACCAACTCGGCGGGGGTCAACAGACCATCGGAGGCGCGCGTGTGGGTGTGGAGATCGACCCGGCTGATTGCCGTGGCGGCCGCGTCCAACCGGTCGCTCCTCTCCCGCGCTAGCGCGGCTCGACGATCAGGCGGATCGCGGTGCGATCCTCGTTTTCGATCGTGACGTCGATGAACGCCGGCAGGCAGACAGCGTCGATCCCCGTCTCGCGCAGGTAATCCCGCGCGATGGCGACCGCCTTGACGGCCTGGTTGGTGGCGCCGGCGCCGATCGCCTGCACCTCGGCCCGGCCGGCCTCGCGGACGACGCCGGCGATCGCGCCAGCCACCGCGCTCGGGCGGGACCGCGCCGAGACCTTGAGCACCTCGCCTTCGACGGTCGCGACGGCGGTGTCAACGGCGAATCCGTTGCCGTTCAGCGGCGCCGCGTCATCGGCGCCGTACCCGTCGCCAGCGGCCGCGATGTCATCGGCCACCAGCTCCGGCTGGTGGCCATCATGCGCGGTGGGCTCCTCGACGTCCCCGTTGTGGGCGGGGGCGACGTCGGTGACCTCCACGGAATCGGTGACCTCCTCGGCATCGTCGGCGTCCGGCGGGAAACGTGTTCCCTCGGGGTCGATCTTGATATCGCGCAGGTCGAGTTTGCTGAAGAACCGGTTCATTCCTGGGGTTCCCCCTTGTCCTTTCCCCACCGACCCGGAGTCCGGGTGCGTTCATGACGGTTGCGCCGGGCCGGCGATGCTAGCCAGGTATCGACACGACTCCAGCGCGGGTTGGAATGGGCGATGCGAACGCGCTCGGCCCGCATGCTGGAACCAGTCTACTCTGGCGACGGCGTTTCACGCACGAAACGCGTCTATCCGGTCACGAGATGGACCACATCGGCGGCGACCGGGCATGAAAAACGGGCGGCCATGACCTGTGCGATCATGACCGCCCGGTGTGCTGTCATAGCCAGGCGCCGGGGTCGCCAGCGTTGGCGCCGCGGCGGTTATCGGGCGTATTGCACCGCCCGGGTCTCCCGAATGACCGTGACCTTGATCTGGCCCGGATATTCGAGCGTTTCCTCGATCTTCTTGACGACGTCCTGCGCGAGCCGGCTCGCGCCCAGATCGTCGACGGAGTTCGGCCGGACGAGGATGCGGACCTCGCGGCCGGCCTGGATGGCGAACGATTTCTCGACGCCATCGAAGGAGTTGGCGACGCCTTCCAGCGCCTCGAGCCGTTTGATGTACGTCTCGACCATCTCCCGCCTGGCACCCGGCCGGGCGCCGCTGATGGCATCCGCCGTGGCGACGATGAACGCCTCGACGGTCTGCGGCTCTTCTTCCGCGTGGTGGGCGGCGATGGCGTGCACGATCTTCGATGACCGCCCGAGCCGCTTGGCGATGTCCGCGCCGATGAGCGCGTGCGGCCCTTCGACCTCGTGATCGACGGCCTTGCCGATATCGTGCAGCAGGCCGGCCGTCTTGCAGACGTTGACGTCCGCGCCGAGCTCCGCGCCCAGGTTGGCCGCGATGATCGAGACCTCCAGGGAGTGCGCGAGCACGTTCTGCCCGTAGCTCGTGCGGAACTTGAGGCGGCCCAGCAGCTTGATCAGGTCGGGGTGCAGGCCGGGCACGTTCGCCTCGTAGGCGACCTTCTCACCCTCTTCCCGCATGATCTGCTCGAGCTCGAGCTGGGTCTTGTTGACGACCTCCTCGATCCGCGCCGGGTGGATGCGGCCATCCTGCAGCAGCTTGGCGAGCGCGCGCCGCGCGACCTCGCGCCGCACCGGGTCGAACCCGGAGACGGTGACCGCTTCCGGCGTGTCGTCGACGATCAGATCGACGCCGGTCGCCTGTTCGAGCGCGCGGATGTTCCGCCCCTCGCGGCCGATGATGCGGCCCTTCATGTCGTCGCTGGGCAGCGGCACCACGGTGACGGTGCTTTCGGCGACGTAATCCGAGGCGATCCGCTGGATCGTGGTCGCCAGGATCTTGCGCGATCGCCGGTCAGCCTCTTCCTTCGTCTCGCGTTCGATCTCCCGCACACGCCGCGCCGCCTGGGCGCGGGCGTCGAACTCGATCTCGGCAATGAGCTGGTTCGTGGCTTCCTCGCTGGTCAGACCGGCGATGCGCTCCAGCTCGGCCAGATGACGGCCGCGCTCCTGTTCCAGCTCTTCGACCTGTTTGGCGCGTTCCTTCTCCCAGTTGGCCCGGGTCGAGGAGAGTTGCCCCTCCTGCCGGCGCAAGTTCTGCTCGCGTTGCTCCTGCCCCTGCGCCTTCTTATCGATGCTCTCTTCTTTTTGTTCGATCCGTTGCTCGATACGCTCGATCTCTTTCCGGCGCTGGGTCAGCTCCCGATCGAGATCACCGCGCATCCGGATCGCTTCGTCCTTTGCGCTGAGGACCATGTCCCGTCGTCGTGTTTCCGCTTCTTCCACGATCTGATCCGCTTGGGCCTGAGCTTGGTGGACGCGCGAATGCGCCCGCCGCTCCAGCCAGAACCAGGTCAGGAGAAAGACGATCACAGCAACGAGCAGGCCCTCGATGGAAAATGAAACGATCGAATCCATCGATGTCGCTCCTGGCTCGTCCCCCATGTCAGATGGGGAATTCAATTGTTAAGGTAGTGAAGGGCGGGCTATGCGGGGAGCGGCCTGCGCCCTCGGCGCCGACCGGCTCGCAATCGCCATTCTCAGGCCCTTCCTTCTGGCGATGATACGTGTTTCCAAACATAACCGTCAACCATACGACCGCGCAGGAATCATTCGTTCTTGGCTTCTGAAAGCGAATAATAAGCCGGCGTGACACCTGCTTTCCCGGCTGTCGTTGCAGGACGGCCGGTCCGCCCGTACCCTTGCGTCTCATGGTCAGGAACGACGGCGCGGGCGCCAACACGCTTATCACCAGCCGGGCCAACCCCGCACTCAAGCGCATCCGCGCGTTGCGGCAGCGCAAGGAACGGGAGCGCAGCGGACACTTCTTCGCCGAGGGCATCAGGCTCGTCGGCGAGGCGGTCCAGCTCGGCGCGCCGGTGGAGCAGCTCATCGCCGCGCCGAAGCTGCTGGAACGGCATCCCTTCGCCCGCGACCTCGTCACCAGCCAGCGCGCCGCCGGCACGCCCTGCCTGCTGGTGAGTGACGACGCCTTTGCCAGCATCGCCACGAAGGAGCACCCGCAGGGGCTCGGCGCGGTTATCCGGCAGCACTGGATGCCGCTGGCCGAGGCCGACGCGAACGCCGGGCTCTGCTGGATCGCGTTGGCGGACGTGCAGGACCCGGGCAATCTCGGCACGATCCTGCGCACCGCCGACGCTGTCGGCGGGGCCGGCGTCATCCTCCTCGGGCACGCCACGGATCCCTACGACCCGACCGCCGTCCGCGCCAGCATGGGCGCGCTCTTCACCCAACGGCTGGTGCGCGCGGCGTGGGACGAGTTCACCGCCTGGACCGCAGCGAGCGGCTGCCATGTGATCGGTACGTCCGATCGCGCCGCCGGCGATTACACGTCGCTCTCCTATCCAGAACCAACTGTGCTGCTGATGGGCAGCGAGCGGGAGGGGTTGAGCGCCGAACAACAGGCCGCGGTGGACCAGATGGCGCGCATTCCGATGGTTGGACGGGCCGATTCGCTGAATCTCGCGGTCGCGACCGCTATCATGGTCTACGAACTGTTCACCCAGGCGCACGGGCGGCCACCCGCCGCCGCCACGCCACCCATGCCACGGCGATGGGCGCCGACGCGGGAAGGGACTTCGACGTGATCTCCAATTCGTCCAATCGGCCGGCGCACGGATCGGGCGCGAGCGACGTCGCGCTGCTGATCGATTACGAAAACCTGCAACTCAGCCTGAAGCGGAACTTCGACGTCACCACGCCCAAGATGAGCCTGATTATCCAGGAGGCGCAGGAGCACGGCCGTCTCGTGCTGGCTCGCGCCTATGCGCCCTGGACCTCACAGGACCTCAGCATCGATGCCGAAAACCTCTACCGACAGGGGATCGAGCTGATCTACGTGCCGACGCGCAAGAACAGCGCGGACGTCCGGCTGGCGGTCGACGCCGTGGAGACCTGCGGCCGGCAGGGGAACATCGGCACCTACGTCATCGTCACCGGCGACGGCGACCTGATCCACCCGCTCAACTTCCTCCGTCAGAATGGCCGCCGGGTCGTCGTGATCGGCGTCGACGCGGCCATGAGCCGGCTGCTCTCCGCCGCCGCCGACGAAGTGCTGCTCTACGAGCGCGACCTCGACCCGTCCGTCAAGCGCCGCGCCCTCCGGCCCGCGCCCGGTCCTCAGAGCAACGGCCACCAACCGAGGGGGAACAAGCAGGAGTCGGGCATCCGTCTCAACCCGTTGGGCGACAACCCGCCGGCGGAGACCGCCTTCCAGATGCTGCGCGACACGCTGGTGCGACGGGGCAACGGCGAGCCGGTTCTCTACCAGGAGCTGGGGCACTGGCTCGGGCAGGACTACGGGCTCAAGCCGCGGGTCTGGTACGGCGTGCCGTTCAGCAGCTTCATGGACGAGGCCGAGCACCGGGGGATCGTGGCGCTGACGACCTCCGGCGGTAACAGCTACGCCTCGCTGCCGGCGCAGGAATCGGAAGAAGCGAGCAGCGAGGACACCCCGAACGACGAGGACAACGACGACGAGACCGGTACCGAGACAGGCGAGGTCCGGCTGGAGAGCCTGCAGGCGGAGGAGCGGCGCGACCTCTTCACGTCGCTGCGCGAGCTGGTCAACGACCCGCACTTCACCTATCTGACCTTCCGGACCATCCTCCGCCACCTGATGGAGCACAGCGTGCTGCCGCGGCTCAGCGAGTGGCAAATCCGGCGTTTGCTCAACGACCTGGCCAACCGGACGCCGCCGATCCTGATCCGCAGCAGCAAGACACGCAAGTCCTCCTCTGGCACCCCCTACACGTTCGCGACCTTCGCCCTGACCGATGACGAATTACTGCTGAATGTGGAGATGCCGGCCGTCGAAGCGGAGGAGTGACGGCAAGGAAAGGGAGTCTCGCTGTCATTCTGAGCGCAGCGACGAATCTCCCGCCGTAGCGGCAGGCGCAGCCAATCACCCCGTCCGCCCCTGCCACTCCCCCTCCGCCGTCATGCTGACCAACGGGAAGCATCCCCCGGCGAAGCCGGTCCGCCGCCGCGGACGACTGC
>JAICKJ010000235.1 GCA_025928015.1 Thermomicrobiales bacterium | reverse complement strand
GGCCGGATGGAGCTCGGCTACGACGAGCGGCAGGACAAGCTCATCATCTCCGCCCACAACATGCAGACCGAGGACGAGCCGGAGGAGCGCGCACTCAACCTGCGCGTGACGCGGCAACAGGCGCAGTCGATCAGCGCCGAGGCGGAGGTCATCGTCGCCGCGGGCCGTCCGCTCTGCCCCCTCTGTGGCTCACCGATGACGCCCGGCGAGTCCCACGTCTGCCCGCAGCAGAACGGGCATCTGCCCCTTTCTCCCGATGAGGATGCGATATGATCGGCAGCCGTGCCGGTCCACGCGCTTGACAAGGGATTGTGAAGCTGCGTACTATCCCACAAGCGACAGTGCCGGGTGGCGCTGTGCGATCCCGAGATGGAATGATGTCGTCCAATCAGCTCCGCTCCATTACGAGCCTCGTACTTATCTCGCTCCCGGTAGGGAGCGGTTGGTGTGCGCGAGGACAGTGAGCGGTTCGGATTCCTGAAGGGCGACGAGACGACTGGCCTCCCACACCGGGGAGGCCTTTTTGATGCTCCTGACCAATGGCGCGAAGGACGCATCGGTGGCCTCCCGAGGTGCGATGGGGGTCGATGATCGGGAGACCGATCGGGCCGCGACGACGCGGTCCAGCCGGGCGAAACGCGGGCGACGACGGGTATACGCCGCCGCCAATTGGTTCCACAGGAGCGATGTATGGTGGCCGAACCAACAATCATCGAACGGACGGATGAAGCGACGTCGCCGAACGGGCGCGTCGACGCCGAGCCGGAGATCCTGACCGGGGCGGAGATCACCTGCCGGTGTCTCGAGGCCGAAGGCGTGACGACCGTCTTCGGCTATCCGGGGGGCGCGGTCATTCCGCTCTACGACGCGCTGCCACGCTCGAATCTCCACCACGTCCTCAGCCGCTTCGAGCAGTGGTCGGCGCTGGAAGCCGACGGCTACGCTCGCGCCACCGGCAAGGTCGGTGTCTGCATCGCGACCTCGGGCCCGGGCGCGACCAATCTCGTCACCGGCCTGGCGAATGCCCATCTCGACTCGGTGCCGGTCGTCGCCATCACCGGTCAGGTCGCGCAGCCGTTCATCGGCAAGGATGCCTTCCAGGAGGTCGACATCACCGGCATCTCGTTGCCGGTCACCAAGCACAACTACCTCGTCCAGCGCCCGGAGGATATCGCCCACACGATCAAGGAGGCGTTCTATCTGGCTCGCTCCGGCCGACCGGGCCCGGTGCTGGTCGATATCCCGAAGAACGTCTTCCTGGCCAAGGCGCCGTTCGACTATCCGAAGAAGACCGGCCGGCGCTCCTACCAGCCGAGCCTCATCCCGAACATGCGCCAGGTCCGGCTGGCGGCGCAGATGATCGACGAGGCGAAAAAGCCGCTGATCATGGCCGGCCACGGCATCATCCTCGCCGAAGGGCAGGAGGTCTTCCGCCGCTTCGTCGAACGCACCGGCATCCCGGTCATCTTCACGTTGCTTGGGCTCGGCGCCTTGCCGGAGTCGCACCCGCTGGCCGAGGGCCTGATGGGCATGCACGGCCACCGGCACGTCAACGCGGCGCTGGAGGAGTGTGATCTGTTGGTCAACATCGGCGCCCGCTTCGACGACCGGGCGACCGGCCGCCTGAGCGGCTTCGCGCCGAACGCCAAGGTCATCCACGTCGATATCGACCCGGCCGAAATCGGCAAGAACGTCCCGGCGGACGTCCCGGTCGTTGGCGACGCCCGCGAAGCGCTCAAGCTGCTCATCCCCGAGGTCGCGCACCGCGATCACGCCGACTGGCGGGCGTGGATCGATGGCCAGCGCAACCGGATGCTGGAGGCCGCGCTGGAGAACCGGCCGACCTGGCCCGAGCCCTATGCGATCATCAAGTCGATCCGCGAGGCGGCCGGCGGTGAGGCGATCATCACGACCGACGTGGGCCAGCACCAGATGTGGGCGGCGCAGCATATCGGCGTCGAGCACGGTGAGCGCTGGATCACCTCGGGCGGCCTCGGCACGATGGGCTACGGCCTGCCGTCCGCCGTCGGCGCGAAGATCGGCCGGCCCGAGCTCGAGGTCTGGACGGTCGTCGGCGACGGCGGCTTCCAGATGTCGCTGAACGAGCTGGCGACGGCGGTCCAGGAGCGTCTGGACATCAACATCGCGATCATCAACAACGGCTATCTGGGCATGGTGCGCCAGTGGCAGGACCTCTTCCAGGACAAGAACTACTCCGAGGTCCAGATCAGCGGGCCGAGCTTCGTCAAGCTGGCCGGGGCCTACGGCTGCACCGGCATCAGGATCGAGCGCAACGAGGAGATCATGCCGGCGATCCAGCGGGCGCGGTCGATCGACGGGCCGGTCGTCCTGGAGTTCATCATCGAGCCGGAAGCCAATGTCTACCCGATGGTGCCGCCGGGCGGCAGCAACTCGGAGATGGTCCACGGCAACCTCTGGCAACCGACCGAGGAGGACGTCTAGCCATGCAGAACAGCCACACCCTCGTCGTCCTCGTCGAAGACCAGCCGGGCGTGCTCAACCGCATCGTCTCGCTGTTGCGGCGGCGCTCGTTCAACATCGACTCGATCACCGTCGGCCACTCCGAGCAGCCCGGACTCTCGCGCATCACGCTCGTCGTCAATGGCGAGGATGCCGAGGTCGAGCAGGTCGGCAAGCAGCTCTACAAGCTGCTGGAGGTGGTCAAGGTCACCGATCTGTCCGGCGAGGGCGCCGTCTATCGCGAGATGGTGCTGGTCAAGGTCGCGGCCAAGGCGCAGACCCGCGCCGAGGTGCTGACGATCGCCGGTATTTACGACGCGAAGGTGCTGGACGCCACGCCGTCCACGCTGATGCTGGAGGCGACCGGCGACGCGGAGACGATTACCTCGTTCCTGAACATGATGAAGCCGTTCGGTGTACGGGAGATGGTCCGGACCGGCCGGATCGCGATGGCCCGTTCGGGACAGAGCAAATCCAACGGCCGGATTGATCGGATCAACAGTGACAGTTACGCTGCCGACTGAATAGCGGAGGAACGGGGAGCCGCAACGCTCCCCGTTCCGAATTCTTGGCGGAGTCTCGCGCCGAATGGGGCGCGGACGAACACAATCGGGCGAACGATTCGCCACGGGGAGGCACCATGCCGGCAACCATCTATTACGAGAGCGACGCGACCCTTGCCCCACTGCAGGACAAGACCATCGCCATCATCGGCTATGGCAGCCAGGGCCACGCGCACGCGCTCAACCTTCGCGACTCGGGTCTGAAGGTGGTCGTCGGGCTGCACGAGGGCAGCAAGAGCCGCGATCGCGCCGAGTCCGACGGTGTCCAGGTCGAGACGGTTGCCGACGCGGCCAAGGCCGCCGACGTCATCATGATCCTCGTGCCGGATCAGACGCAGAGGGCCGTCTACGAAGAGAGCATCAAGCCCTACCTGACCAAGGGCAAGACGCTGATGTTCGCCCACGGCTTCAACATCCATTTCGGTCAAATCGTCCCTCCCGACGACGTCGATGTCTCGATGATCGCCCCAAAGGCGCCGGGACAGCGCGTGCGTGAGCTCTTCGAGGAGGGGGTCGGTGTTCCGTCGCTGATTGCGATCCAGCAGGACGTCAGCGGTCATGCCAAGGAGGTGGCGCTCGCGTATGCGAGGGGCATTGGGTCCCTCAGCGCGGGCGTCCTTGAGACCACTTTCAAGGAGGAGACGGAGACCGATCTCTTCGGCGAGCAGGCGGTGCTCTGCGGCGGCGTCGCGGCGCTGATGACGGCCGGTTTCGAGACATTGGTCGAGGCCGGCTACCAGCCCGAGAGCGCCTATTTTGAGTGCCTGCACGAGATGAAGCTGATCGTCGACCTCATCTACGAGGGCGGGCTTACCCACATGCGGGAAGTGGTCTCCGACACCGCGGAGTACGGCGACTATTACGCCGGTCCGCTGGTCATCTCCGAGGTCGTCAAGGACTCGATGAAGGCCCTGTTGACCCGCATCCAGGACGGCAGTTTCGCGCGCGAGTGGATCGCCGAGAACGAGTCCGGGCGGGAGAAGTTCCTGGCCATGCGGAAGGCGGGGCAGGAGCATCAGGTCGAGCAGGTCGGTGGTCAACTTCGTGCGATGATGCCATGGTTGAAGACTGGCAAAGGAGCGCGAGAGGCGGCCAAGGCGGCTCGACCCCGGCAGGGATAGCAACGCTCGCCAGCGAAGGAAAGCTCACCATGTCAGATCAGGAGAGTAACGTACAGCGCCCGGAAGATCGCGTCATTGTCTTCGATACGACGTTGCGGGACGGCGAGCAGTCGCCGGGCGCGACGCTGACCGCCGAGGAGAAGCTGGAGGTCGCCGACGCGCTGGTCGCGCTGAAGGTCGACGTGATCGAGGCCGGCTTCCCGGCCGCGTCGCCCGGCGACTTCGAGGCGGTCCAGGCGATCGCCCGGCGGGCGAAGGGTGTCACCGTCGCCGGCCTCGCCCGCGCCAATCAGGGCGATATCGAGCGCGCCGCCCAGGCGGTCCAACCGGCCGAGGACCCGCGCATCCACACCTTCATCGCCACGTCGGACATTCATCTGCAGTACAAGCTGCACATGACCCGCGAGCAGTTGCTGGAACGGGTGGCGGCATCGGTGAGGCTCGCCAGGTCGTTCACCAGCAACGTCGAGTTCTCGTGCGAGGACGCGACGCGCTCCGACTGGGACTTCCTCGTCCAGGTCTTCACGACGGCGATCGCCAACGGCGCGACGACGATCAACGTGCCGGACACGGTCGGCTACACGACGCCGGCCGAGTACGTCGCGCTGATGAAGTACCTGCGGGATCGGGTCGAGAACATCGACAACGCGATCATCTCGGTCCACTGCCACAACGATCTCGGAATGGCGACGGCGAACACGCTCTCGGCGGTCGGCGCCGGTGCCCGGCAGGTCGAGGTGACGATGAACGGCATCGGCGAGCGGGCCGGTAACACCGCGCTGGAAGAGGTCGTCATGGGGCTGGACACCCGGCGCGACCAGTTCGGCGGCGGCTGGACGCGGATCGAGAAGACGCGGCTGGTGCCGACGAGCCGGCTGGTCAGCGACCTGACCAGTTTGGATGTGCAGGTAAATAAGGCGATCGTCGGCGCGAACGCCTTCGCCCACGAGGCCGGCATCCACCAGGACGGCATGCTCAAGAACCGCACGACCTACGAGATCATGAACCCCACCGACGTCGGTTGGGAGGGCACCAAGCTGGTACTCGGCAAGCACTCAGGCCGGGCGGGCTTCCGCAATGCGCTCAAGGACCTGGGCATCCGGCTGGAGAGCGACGACGAAGTCAACCGCGTCTACCAGCGCTTCCTGGGTCTGGCCGATCGCAAGAAGCACGTGACCGGCGCGGACATCGCCGCCCTCGTCGCCGATCACAAGTCCTCGGCGGCGACCAGCTTCCAGCTCGAGCGCTGGAACGCGAGCATCGGCAGCGGCGGCGACGCGACGGCCAGCGTCGTGATCTTGGACGGAACGCGGCGGATGACGGGCGACGGCGCCGGTAACGGCCCGGTCAACGCCCTTTTCACCGCAATCGATGCCGCGATCGGGATCGAGAACGAGCTGACGCTCTACCAGGTCGAGGCGGTCACGCCCGGCGAGGACGCGCAGGGCCAGGTCCACGTGCGGCTCCGCGCCAAAGGGCAGCTCTTCTCCGGCCACGGCCTCGCGACCGACGTCGTCGAAGCGAGCGCTCGCGCCTATCTTTCGGCGCTCAGCAAGGTCGCCAGCGGCCAGAACGACACGGTCCTGATGGGTTCGTCGACCTCCCGCTGGACATAAACCCGCGCTATGATGCCTCCCGGGAGACCGCGCGGTCTCCCGGGAGCGCAATCTGCCCGCACGATTCCCGAACGTTCCACGCCACGACATGTGGTGTTCCGGAGGCATCCAAAGGTGTCAACGCCCAAGACGCTCGCCGCCAAGGTCTGGGACCGGCATGTAGTCCGGTCCGCCGAAGGCGAGCCTGATCTGCTCTACATTGATTTCCATCTGATTCATGAAGTGACCTCCCCCCAGGCGTTCGAGGGGCTTCGCCTCGCCGGCCGCGGCGTGCGCCGGCCCGATCTGACGATCGGCACCGCCGACCACAACGTGCCGACGATCCACATCGACCGGCCGATCCAGGATCCGACCTCGGCCAAGCAGGTCCGGATGCTGAGCCAGAACTGCCAGGAGTTCGGCATCAAGCTCTTCCCGATGGGGAGCCCGGGCCAGGGCATCGTCCACATCATCGGCCCCGAGCTGGGTATCACCCAGCCAGGCATGACGATCGTCTGCGGCGACAGCCATACCTCGACCCACGGCGCGTTCGGCGCGCTCGCCTGGGGGATTGGCACGAGTGAGGTCGAGCACGTCCTCGCCACGCAAAGCCTGTCACAGGTCCGCCCGCAGACGATGGCAATCAACGTCGATGGCACGCTCCAGCCGGGCGTGACCGCCAAGGATGTGATCCTCGCGATCATTGGCAAGATCGGCACCGGCGGCG
>JAICKJ010000196.1 GCA_025928015.1 Thermomicrobiales bacterium | reverse complement strand
GTCGAGCGGATGGCCTGGGCCGCCGAGGAAGTAGGGATCGACGGCGAGGACCTCGGCGACCATCCGGTTGACGATCATCCGCACCTCGGTCGGCGCGTCGGGCTGGTTGGCGAGGACGTAATACCGCAGCAGCGTCAGGCCGTTGACCGTGTGGTAGAGGTGCGCCGGCGTCGCGAGCGGCAGGACGTAGCGGGCGACCTCCTGGGCGCGCTTCTGGACGTCGCTCGTCATGCGCTTGACGGCCTTGTCGCCGGCCGCCTTCGCCCGGCTCGGGAAGACCCGGGCGTAGCGCCGCTCGAAATCGGGCGTCAGGATCTCGCCGAGTCGCCGGTAGCCTTCCAGACTGCGCGCGATCGCGCCGTCGTAGACGCTCCGCAGCCGTTCCGGCAGGTCAGGCGCGATCATCACGTCGCCGGAGACCTCGCGGTAGCGCTGCGAGACCTGCTCCGAGTTGTAGTGGGGGTGGGAGTGGAAGAAGGACCAGAGGGCGAGGCGCGAGACATTATCGAGGACGAAGACGAAGGTCGCGTGCTGGAAGGTCGTGTGGTGGCCGGCGGCGAAGAGGTCGGCGTAGAGGCGAATGGCGCGGTCGCGCCGCTCCCGCCGGCTGGCGAGCTTCTCCTCGGAGAGGTGGGCCGGCTCCGGACCGGAGACGAGCTTCAGCACGTTCTCGACGCTGGCCGGGCGGGCGCCGTAGCAAGACCAGGCGGCGGCGATGGTGACGGCGAACGGGTGCGTGGCCGATTCCTCGCGCAGCAGGCGCACGACCGGCGCCGGCGAGCGAAAGAGAGAGGAGAGGTCGATGGCGGCCGTCGGGCTCGTGCCGGGCGTCGTTATGGTCGTGGTCATGGGCCACCTGTGCGTGCGCGTCGCGCCGCGTTGGCGGCGCACTCCGAATCCGGGGCATGGCGCGCGGGGGATGCTGAGGACATTCTACCATTGATTGTTCGCGGTGTACGGACGTTTAGGATCGCGGCGCGACCGCACCCATCGTGGCGATCGCCTTCTCGCACCAGAGGCGGACCTCGTCGGTGATGTTCAGCGAGTCGAGATTGGCCGCGCCATACCAGCCGACCCGTGGCGGCAGGGTGGGGTCGGTCAGCGGCCGGGCGAAGTAGATCAGGTCGATGTGCTCATGGCCGGGGTGGATCGTCTCGACCTGGACGCCTTCGGGCCGGACGAGCTGGATCGGCTCACCCGGGCGGCTGTGGTCGATGCCGGTGGCGCCCGTCAGCGCGATCGCGACGCCGGTCTCCTCCAGCACTTCGCGCCGCGCCGCGTCGTCCGGCAGCTCGTCCTGCTCGATATGGCCGCCGGGCGGCAGCCAGCGGCCCAGCTTTGTGTGCCAGTGGAGCAACACCTGGGCATCGCGCACGACGAAGACCGCGACGGTGAAGTCGCGGGTGATAGCCAGCGGCGTGGCGGCACCGGCCGTCACGCGTCGTCTCGGGTTTGTTCGGATGCGAGGTCGTCGGCGCCGCGTTCGCCACGGCGCCGCGCCAGCCAGGCGGAGGCGCTCGTCTCCGCCCAGGAGGTGCGTTGCCCGAAGCCGGCGTGCCACTCATCCGCCGGCGCAGGCGGTGGTTCGGGCGTGCGCCAACCGTCCTCGGCGGTCGTGGAAGAGCCATTCAGGTCCTCGGGCGGCGCGACCCACGGCATGGCGCCGTCGAGAGCGTCGATCGGTTCGGCCGCGACCGGCGTGCCGGTCTGGGTGTGGGACGTGGGGGACCACTCGGCCTCATAGGTGCCCGCGCCGGGCCGCTCCTCACTGAGGAGCATGCCGATCAACCAGATGAGGAGCGTGACCATGCCATGGATGACGAGCAGCAATCCCCAGCGCCAGAAGACGCCGGTGATCCAGAGGTGATCGGGCGAGCGAGCGACGTTGAGCAGCAGCAGCGCCGCGATCCCGACCAGAAAGAGATCGACGTGGAAAACAAGGAAACCCGCGCCCTTGAGCCAATCGACCCACGGCTGGCCACGCCGGCGGCGCAGGGTGCTCCAGCGCGGCGCGATGGCTCTCAGGCGGACGGGAGATTCATTGCTGCCCATACAACCTCAAGCATTACGGGGCCCCGAGCAGACCATTGATCTGCTCCATCTTCTCCGCGTCGCTGGCGATCAGCTCCTGGACGCGACCGAGGATCGTCATTTCGCCGCCCTCGATCGATTCGTTCCACTGTGCCTCGGTCAGGCCACGCAACAGCGTCAGGGTCGTCGCCCGGGCGGTACCGAATTGGGAGATGACCGTTTGCGTCGATTCCTCGGTCGATTCGTTGCCGATCACCGGCTTTTCGTTTTCGAAGATCTCGGGCATCGGCACGCCGGTGAGCCGCTCTTTCAACGCCTGGGCGAAGGCCAGCTCGTCGTCGCGCATGAGGATCAGGATGCTCCGAACCGACGGCTTGTCCCCGTTGCGGAGCCGCAGCCGATCTTCGGACAGGTTGCGTACCCGGGTGTTGAGATCCCGATAGGTCGCGATCAGTTGCTGAATGATCGCGTCGGTTTGCGTCGCGGTCGCCATCACTCGTCCGTCCTCCCGTCTCATGGTCGCCCGCCTCAAGATGGGTCAGGGCGTACCCGAGCCGCCATCATCATGCATCTCGCACGAATCGAGCCCGAATGCCCGCTGGCCATGGCGATAATGGTACCCCGGCGCGGCCGGATTGTGCGGTCCGGAGCGGGCGCGGCGATCCCGGGCCCGGATGCCACCCATCCGGGTGGAGCAGGGGCGTGACAGCAATGCTAGTATTGAGACCAAGGCGTAGAGGCGGCGTGGGCGGGCCGGCCCTATGTCACCGATAGGTACCGTGCAGCTCATCATCCCCTCGGTGGCGCAGACCCCGCGATGACCCGGCGAAACCGCGTCCTGCCGCTGCCCGCGACGACAGAAATGAGGCTCCCGTGGTTAATAGCACTTCCCCCGTCAATCGACGTCAGCCGCGCGAACTCCTCCGTTCGCGGACACCGATGAAGTGCCCCATCTGTGGAGGCGATTTGCAGCACGTGTTGATCCGCGACATCGGCGGCATCACCGCCGACATCATCTGGCAGGTGCACGCGGGCGAATGTCCCGAGCACGGCTGGTTCCAGGCCGAGATCGTGTCACGGCCGCCTCGCGAGATCTTCCCGGTCACGCGCCCGTTTGGCGCCGCCCGCCGGATTGTCATCGACGGCCGCGAGTTCTTCGCCTTCTCGACCACCTTCAACGACCTGCCGGGCGAAGAGCGCCGCAAGCCGCACGACCCATTTGAGCCCAAATACTGGCAAATCCGCCCGCTTTCCCGGGCGTGATCGCCTTCGCCGCCTCGAGCCGCCCGTCGCCAGCCGGTGACGGGCGGTTTTGCGTCGTGGGAGCCCGGGCGTCGGGTATCATCACCCATGAAGCCGGCGGCGCGATATCGGGCATGCGCGGGGTCGCGGCGCGCCGGCATATGGATGGGATGACATCGTCCGTCATGAAGATCAGGCTGCGATGATCCACACTCCGCCCTCGCCGAGCCGGCACCGGGAGCGCGACCAGACCCAGGAGCCCGCGACCATCGCCGCCGGGGAGCGCCCGCACGGCCTGACGGCCCTCAGCCTGTTCCTGGTCCTGCTGGCCTGCTGGGTCTTGCTTCAGGTCAAGCTGGTGCTGATCCTGACGCTGCTCGCGCTCGTCTTCGGGACGATCATCGAGCACCCGATCCAGAAGCTGGAACAACGGCATATCCCCCGCGCGGCCGCCATTCTCATCATCTACATCGCCATCATCGGCACGATCGCCGTCTTCGGCTGGGCGATCGCGCCAGCCATCACCGATCAGGCGCACACCTTTCAGCAACAGGTCCCCGGGCAGCTCCGCGAGCTGGAGGAGAGCTGGCGGGCGAGCGGCAACCCACTCCTCAATGGTCCGGGCGCGCAGACACTGAACCGGGTCATCGGCTGGTTCAACTCGCCGGGCTCGGTGCCGATCTCCTCGGACAAGGCCGCGGCCGCGGCCGTCCCGATCCTCACCAGCATCTTCGCCGGCATCGTGGCGACCGTGACGTTACTGGTCATCACCTTCTACTACCTGATGGAAAAGGCCTTTCTGCGCCGGCTGTTGCTGATGCAAATCCAGCCCGAATCGCGGGCGCGGGTCGGGCGCGTCTGGGATGACGTCGAGAAGAAGGTCGGTGGCTGGATTCGCGGCCAGCTGATCCTCTGCCTGATCCTCGGCATCGTCGCCACCATCGCCTACGGGTCCTTCGGCCTGCGGTTCTGGCCGTTGCTCGGCCTTTGGGCCGGCGTGACGGAGATCGTGCCGATCATCGGGCCGTGGATCGGCGGCGTGCCGGCGGTGCTGATTGCGCTGACGATGTCCTGGAAGATGGCGGTCATCGTCGGGTTCGTCATCCTCGGCCTGCATCTGCTCGAAAACTGGATTCTGGTGCCGCGTGTCATGCGGGGCGCGGTCGGGCTGACGCCGCTGACCGTCTTCGTCGCGATCCTGGCCGGGACGGAGATGCTCGGACCGGTCGGCGCCGTGCTCGCGATCCCGGTCGCCGCGACGATCCAGGTGATGCTGACCGATTGTCTCGATTCCCGGCGCGGCGCGCGCGACAGCGAGGACCGGTCCGGCTGGCGCTGGATGCTCAACCGGGCCAGAGCGGGTGGCGGGCCGGAGAATGGCGGGGCCGAGTCAGCCTACAGCAATGGCAATGGCCATGTGGCCGCTCCCTCGCACCTGACCGCATCGACCGAGCGACCCGAGCCCAATGATTCAGCCGCGCCGGAGCGGGAGCCGGCGGCGGTTCGCGCCGAGGAGCGGACTGCGCGGCCGGTGAGCGCGGTGAAGGCGGCGCAGGGCTGGAGCCGGAGCGCGCTCGACCGCTCGCTCGCCCGGCCGGGTCCGGCCGCGACCGCGGACGACGATCGCGCGGTTCAGACGCCGGAGGACACGCCGAAGGCATGAGCGCGGGCTGGCGGCGAGGGGCCGATCACCGTCCGTTTGCGGGCCAGCCGGCGGTGTCCATCGTATTGCCCGAGGCGCGCGGTCCGGATGCGGATGCGGAATCGATTGCCTCATTCACCAGGTTGTTGCGCAACGAAGCGGCGGAGCTGACCGTCGAATTAGGCGCGCCAGTCGAGTTTATCGGACCGGACGTCCCCTTGGCCGGACCGGCAGTCCTGATCGGGCCGGCGAGCGCGAATGCCCGGCTCCGCGATGCCCTCCGTTGCCTGGACGAGCCGCCGGCGACGGCCGGTCGTCTGCTGCTGCGGACGTGGCCGGTGACCGGTGAGTCTTTGCTGATCATCGATGGAATGTCGCTGGGGGAGGTCGGGCAGGCGCTCAATCTGCTGCGCACGGCGGCCCGCATCGGCGCGCGCACGTTGTCGCCCTGTCCAGCGAGCAGCGTCGACGAGGTCGTGGCGTCGGTGACGGATGAGGTGGCGGCGACCTGGCCCTCGTTCGGACCGCGCCGCGTCGATTGGGCCGCCGTCTGCGAACGGGCGGGGGACGATGTACTGGCGCACGGCGCGGATGTGTCGTCACTGCAACGGTGGCTGGCGCCATTGCGCGACCCGCACACCTGGGTCAAGGGGTTGGACATGAACGGCCGCTTGCCCTATCAGCTCTGGGCCGAAGGCGATCGAGCCATCCTCATCGCCGTGCCGCGGTGGTCCGCCGCGTGGGACGCCGGGGTGCGTCCGGGTGATGCGCTGCTGGATGTCGATGTGCCGGACTGGTGGGCGCGGACGCCGGCCGAGCCGCGCGTCAAGCCCCGCTCTGTCGGCTACCGCATTCTGAGTGGCCCGGCCGGCACGCCACGTCTGCTCCGTGCCCGCGCGACGACGGGCAGGGTCCGGGAATGGCGGGAGGCGCCGGGGGCGACGCCCTGGGACCAGATCGTGACCTGGGACCGCACGCCGAGTGGCGCCGGCTACCTCCGCATCAACGGCTGGCACGATACCGGCCACTTCCATGGCGCGATTGACGCCGCGCTTGCCGACTTCGCGCGACTCGACCATCTCATTGTCGACGTGCGGGGCAACATCGGCGGTAGCCTGGTCGCGGCGCAGCGCTTCCGCGACCGCTTCCTGCGCGGCCGCACACATTTGGGCGCGATCCGGTTTTCGCGCGTCGACGGAACGCTCGCGCCGGCCCTGCCGCTCGACGCCGAGCCATCCTCCTCCGACCGGCGTTGGACGAAACCGGCCCGCTTCCTGACCGACGCGCTCAGCTACTCCGCGACCGAGGACGCGCTGCTCGGCCTGCAGGGGTTGTCACACATCCAGCTCATTGGCGAGCCGACCGGCGGCGGCAGCGGGCGACCACGCTCGATCCCTCTCTGGCCGGACGTGACGCTGACGGTCAGCACCGCGCTGACGTTCGACCGGAACGGCCGCTGCATCGAGGGCAATGGCATCCCGGTCGATCTGCCGGTCCCGTTCACGCCGCCGACGCCGGATGGCGAGGATCGCGCGCTGCGCATCGCCGGCGATTGCTGGTAACGTTGCCGTACGCCGGATGCTTCCGGCGAGCACGCGACGACATGACGCCGGCCCGCTGGCGCGCAGGGACAGGACATGAGCACAGGGATCAACGAGCACGACGACCGGATGGTGAACGTCAGCGTGCAGGTGCAGCCGCAGCACGCGACCTACCGCCAGATGCGCAACGCCTGGTCCCGTGCCGAGGCGCTCGGGGTCGATACGATCTTCACCTGGGACCACTTTTACCCGCTGGCCGGCGACCCGAACGGACTCCATTTCGAGTGCTGGACGATGCTGGCGGCGATGGCCGAGGTGACGGAGCGGGCCCGGATCGGCGCGCTGGTGACCTGCAACAGCTACCGCAATCCGCACTTGCTGGCGGACATGGCGCGGAGCGTCGACCACGTCTCGGATGGGCGCCTGATCCTCGGGATCGGCGCCGGCTGGGCCGAGCGCGACTACTTCAACTACGAGTATGACTTCAGTACGGCGGCCGGCCGGTTGAAGGACCTCGAAGCGGCGATGCCGAAGATCGAGGAGCGGCTGGCCAAGGTGAATCCGGGGCCGGTCAACGGGCACATCCCGGTGCTGATCGGCGGTGGGGGCGAGAAGGTGACGCTGAAGATCGTCGCCCGCCACGCGGACATCTGGCACTCGTTCGGCACGCCGGACGAGGCGGCGCGCAAGAGCGCGATCCTCGACGAGTGGTGCGCGAAGGTCGGGCGCGACCCGGCGGCGATCGAGCGCTCGGTCTCGGTCTCCCGCGACAAGCCGGAGCTGGCCGAGGAGTATCGCCACCGGGGCTTCACGCATCTGGTGATGAGCGCCAGCGGCCCCGACTACGATCTGGGACCGCTGGCTGAGCTACTCACCTGGCGCGATGAGGTCAACGCGGTCGCCGTCAGGTAGCTCGTTGCTCACCAGCTACCTGACGACGCTCATTTCTTGTTGCCATAAAGCCACATGGTGAGTGGCGCAAAGATGGCGATGAGCGCGGCGCACGCCGCGAGCAACCAGCCGATCTCCTGGGCCGGTACCGTCCCGGCCATCAGGCCGCGGACGGCGGTCACCAGGTGCGTGATCGGATTGAAGCGCACGGCCGTCTCCAGCCAGTCGGGCATCGTCCTGGGATCAACGAAGATGTTGCTGGCGAACGTCAGCGGGAACAGGATCAACTGGCTCACCCAGAGGACTGACATCGGCGTGCGCAAGACGAGGCCGAGGGAGGTCCAGATCCAGGAGACGCTGAACGAGAAGACGAGCACGAGCGCGACGGAGAGCAGGACGCCGGTCACACCCCCCTTGGGCCGGAAGCCCAACGCCACCCCCAGGATGAGGACGATCGCCGAGGCCAGTGCATAGCGCACGATGTCGCCCAGCAACGCGCCCACGATGACGGCCGGTCGC
>JAICKJ010000207.1 GCA_025928015.1 Thermomicrobiales bacterium | reverse complement strand
GGCTTGCCGGCGGGGCTCGTCGTCAAGATGGGCGACAAGACGATCTACTTCGCGGGCGACACGGCCCTCTTCCTCGACATGCAATTGATCGGCGAGGAAGGGCTGGACGTTGCCGTGCTCCCGATCGGAGACCATTTCACGATGGGGCCGCAGGACGCACTGCGCGCGGTCAAGCTGCTGCACCCGAAACAGGTCGTGCCGTGCCACTTCAACACCTTTCCGCCCATTCGGCAGGATGCGGCCGCATTCAAGGAGCAGGTCGAGAACCAGACCGACGCCAAATGCACGCCGTTGAAGCCGGGCGAATCGATCGAGATTTGAAGACGAGGCCGCCATGAGCAGCCGGGAACATCTCAACGCGGAGATGCAGCGGACCGCCTTCCAGAAGAAGGCGGTCTCGCGCCTGCCGGCGAGCGAGGTGCTCGATCTCGGCATTGCGTTCTTCAAGGAGCGTGGCTACCGGGCGGCGCGGACGGGCCGGCCGAATCAGGTCTTCATCATGGGCAAGGCCGAGGGCGCGTTGCCCCGCGTCACCGGCGAGATCAATGCCCGCGCCGACGTCGGCAAGCCGGGCGTGACGCTGGTCACGCTCGACGCGACGGGCGAGCGCCTTGGTCCCACGATGCAGGAGTTCTATCAGGAACTGCGCGCCCGGCGGACGAAGCCGAACCGCTGAAGTCATCGAGCGGTGACATCCCGGCCGGGATGCCGTATCCTGCCGAGTGCGTCTCACGAAGTCCGCTCGCGGGGCGATCGAATCTCCGCCGCTCCCGGTCTGCCGGGGGCGGGATCAGCTATCGCGCTGGAAGGTTCCCTTGGGTCTGCCACGCATCAACCAGAAGATCGCCGTCTCCGTCGTCTACATCAGCGGCATGCTGCTCAACTCGCTGGATTCGACAATCGTCAATGTTGCCCTGGCGACCCTCGCGCGCGATTTCCACGTCTCTCCCGACGCCATCGACTCGGTCGTCATCGGCTATCTGGCGAGTCTCGCCGTCTTCATCCCGGTCTCCGGATGGCTCGGTGACCGGTTCGGCACGAAGCGGACCCTGCTCTTGTCGCTCGCGCTCTTTACGATCGCTTCGGCCCTGTGCGGCCTTGCCCAATCGCTCGATCAGCTCGTCCTCTTCCGTGTCCTCCAGGGCGCCGGCGGCGGCCTGCTGACCCCGGTCGGCATGACGATGCTCTACCGGACCTTTCCGCCGGCGGAGCGGGTCGGCGTCGGTCGCGTTTTGATGTTCGCCACGATCCTCGGCCCCGCTCTGGGCCCGATTCTCGGCGGGTTCCTGATCCAGCACGCCTCGTGGCGCTGGGCATTCTATGTCAACGTCCCGGTCGGTACTGCCGCCTTCTTCTTCGGCATCTTCTTCCTCCATGAGCACCGGGAGGCGGAGCCGGGCCGCTTCGATCTCGCCGGATTCCTGCTCGGCAGCGTCGGCTTCGGCCTGACGATGTTCGGGCTGATGGAAGGGCCATCGCGCGGCTGGTCGACGCCGGTCATCCTCGGCAGCCTCGCGGTCGGTATCGCCACGATGGTCGCGTTCGTCCTCGTCGAGCTGCGGACGTCCATCCCGATGATCCAGCTCCGGTTGCTGGGGAACGCGCTCTTCCGCAGCACCCTCATCGTCTCGCTCTGCGCCTCCGCCGCGTTTCTGAGCGTGCTCTTCCTCGTGCCGCTCTTCCTCCAGGAGGCGATGGGCGTCTCACCGCTCGGGTCGGGCCTGACGACCTTCCCGGAGGCGATCGGCGTGGTCGCTTCGACGCAGCTCGTCGCCAAGCTCTACCCGCACATCGGTCCCCGGCGGCTGATGTTCGGTGGCCTGTTGCTGGTCGCGGCCTCGATCGGCGGGCTCTGTCTGGTCGATCTCAACTCCAGCCTGTGGACGATCCGGATCCTGATGTTCTTCCTCGGCGTCGGGATGGCGTACATCTTTCTGCCAAACCAGGCGGCCAGCCTTGCCACGATCTCGAGCGAGATGACCGGGCGTGCCTCGACGCTCTCCAACATCCAGCGGCGGCTCGGCGCCTCGATCGGCGTGGCGGTCGCCAGCACCGCGCTGGGGATCGTCGGCGCCGTCAAGCTGGGTGGTGGTGGCGAGATGGTGCCGAATCTGGCTGCCTATCGCGTTGCCTTCATGACCGCGGCCGGCCTGGCGCTGCTCGGCGCGGTCTTCGCGCTCGTCGTGCCAGACCGGGATGCGGCGAACACGATGGTCGTGCCGGAAGGCCGGCGTCGTCGGCGGACGGTCAGGGTCGAGCCGGCAAAGGCCGATTGATCGACTCATCCGCGGTCATCATGCCCCTTTCGATGTCGTGGTGTGCGACCAGACCGATGAGGAGCGCGCCTTCCTCGACAGCGAGGAGGTCCAGACCGCGGTCAGCGCGTTGCGGTATCACGGACACCGGGTGTCGCTCCACCGGCACCTGCCGCGCCGGGGACTGGCGGAGCAACGGCAGTTCCTGCTCGACCAGAGCCGGGCGCCATATGTTCACTACCTGGACGACGACGTCGTGATCAAGCCGCAAGTCATGCAGCGGATACTGGACGTGATTCGCCGCGAGCGATGTGGATTCGCTGGCGCGGCGGCGATGGGACTCGCCTACCTGGATGACCGCCGCCCGCATCAGGAAAGCATTGAGCTTTGGGATGGACCCGTGCGGCCGGAGCCATTCACGCCGAAAGCCATCCCGGCCGAGCGCTGCGGGGTGAACACGGCCGCGAACGCGCTCCACGTCGAGCAGCGGCTCGCTCCCCACGGCGAGGCGATCCGGTACAAGGTCGCCTGGATCGGCGGCGCGAACGTGATTTACGACCGCGCGAAGCTGCTCGATGTCGGTGGTTTCAGCTTCTGGCCGCGCTTGCCGGAGGTCCACGCTGGCGAGGACGCCGTCGTGCAATTCCTGCTCATCGCTGCGGACGGGGGTTGCGGCGTGCTACCCTCGGGAACCTACCATCTCTGCTTGCCAACCACCGTGCCGGACCGCGAGCACGACGCGACCGAGCTGTTCGGGGATTTGCTGGCGGAGTGGCGGGCGCGATCTGCCGCGCGGGAAACGTCGCTGGAGTTCCGCCGACAGGTCAGCGCCTGACCGCGCATCGACCTGTCCGTCGCGCCCGCCCTCAGGAGTTCCCGGCAGGCGTGGGATGCGGAGAGGCGGGCGTCTGGCGCCCGCCTCTCCGCATCGCGTTGAACATATCGCCCGATACGAGGGACGGACTCCTCAGACATCCCGCCGGTTCAGGACGAAGACCGCGGCCGTCAGGGCGCCAACGATCCAGACTGCCATGACGACAATCGCGGCCGTATCGCCCAGGTAGGTCGGGGCGCCAGGACCCAACTGGCCGAGCAGGCAGTCCTTCGCATTGTCCGGCAGGTAGCGCAGCACGTTCTCCTGCACCCAGAGCGGGACCATTGGCGTGATCATCCAGGGCAGAACGGAGAATCCGATGGAGGCGGTGATGGCGCTGGCGGTACTGCGGAGCAGCCAGGCAAACGCGAACGGGATCAGTGCGTGATTCAGCCCCTCCAGCAGGGGTGCGATGATCAGGTAGCGGGCCGCGTCGTGGTCGGTGACGCTCGCCGTCTGGAGTCCATAGAAATGGTAGATCGGCTGGCTGATCAGGAACATTCCAGGGATCACGATGGCGCTGATCGCCACACCGAGCAGGGCGATGACGATGGCCTTGGCTGCGAATACCCGATTTCGGTTCGGATTGAGGATGAAGGTCGTGCGCACCAGGCGAGAGCTGTATTCCGAGGTGACCGATGTCACGGCGAGTGTGATCACGAGGACCATGCCAAAGATCCAGCCGCCGAGGGTGGTCAGGATCGGGTCGAACTCCGCCCGGAGGCCATCGCTCATGGCGTCGAACGTCAGCCCCGTGATGAGCGCAATCAGGGCTGAGAATCCGATCGACAGCCCGATGGCCATGGCGATGATGATCCATGTCGAGCGGATCGAACGAAGCTTGGTCCATTCCGATCGCAACAGCGCTCCAAAACCGGGAGTTGTGCTCGAAGTCGAGCCGATAATCGATGCAGTAGCAACAGACATGTTGATGCTTCCTTTCGCCCGCGCTCTGGCGGGTCGCTGATGGGATGATTGAAGATTCGCCATACTCAGGCGGCGAGGTCGCGCTGGGCGCGGTATTCGACGCTGTCGCGCGTCAGCTCCATGAAGGCGGCCTCCAGGCTTGCCCGATGCGTCGAGAGCTCATTCAGCGGGATGCCGTGCGCAAACGCGATCGCGCCGATGACGGAGGTATCCAGCCCGGTCACGGTCAGTTCGTTCGGGGTGCCATTGGACACGAGCGCTCCCCGCGCTTCCAGGTGCGAAACGAGCTCATCCGCCCGCGGAGAGACAACCTTGACATGACTCTGCGCGCTCTGCCGGGTCATCTCCTCCATCGGCAAGTCCGCGACCAGCCTGCCGCGCCCGATCACCAGCACATGGTCCGCGGTCTGCTCCATCTCGGTCATCAGGTGACTCGAAAGGAGCACCGTCCGGCCCTCGCTGGCGAAACGGCGCACCAACGCCCGCACCCACTGGATGCCCTCCGGGTCGAGCCCGTTCACCGGTTCGTCGAAGAGCAGCACCGGCGGGTCGCCGAGCAGCGCCGAGGCGATGCCGAGCCGCTGCTGCATGCCGAGCGAGAACCCGCCGACTTTCTTGCCGGCAACGTCGGCCAGGCCAGCCAGCTCGAGTACCTCGTCAACCCGGTGCCGGGGCAGCCCGCCCGCTTGCGCCTGCCAGAGCAGGTGATGGTAGGCGGAGCGTCCGCCGTGGACGGCGGCGGGGTCGATCAATGCACCGATCTCCTGCATCGGCGCCCGTTTGTCACGGTACGCGTGCTCGTTGACGGTCACGGTTCCTTCGGTCGCCTTGTCCAGTCCGAGGATGAGCCGCATCGTCGTCGTCTTGCCGGCGCCGTTCGGGCCGAGGAATCCGGTGATGATGCCTGGCTTCACCTGAAAGGTGAGGTCGTCCACGGCGACCGTGCCGCCGTATCGCTTCGTCCATCCTGTTGCCGTGATCATGTCGTGTCCTTTCGGTGATTCAGATCTAGAGACGGGAACTCGTTGTCGCGTGCGCTGTTGACGAAGGCTGTGCGGGAGTGGACAACGTCTCCGGAGTTCTCCACCGATCGCCGGGCGCCTTCACGTACTGCTTGAGGACATAACCCCAGGGCATGACCAGTGGCACCAGCACAATGCCCATCAGACAGGCAACCAGCGTGTGTTGCGCGCTTGCGTCCAGAGCAGCTCGAAGAACAGCAGCGGGAGCATCTTGAGCGGAATGCGGATGCCAAGCAGTGCCAGGAGCGAGACCGCGCCCAGGACGCTGCTCACGACGGTTTCCATGTGCGACACGTTGGCAGGGGGATGGAGTATCCCCGACCACTTTGTCATGACCATCCCCACCGCGATGAACACGTCCATGGCTCGCAACAGATAGAGTCTGAAGGTCGACACGTCGGACATCACGTCTTCTCCCCGGTGTTGACATCGGACCCGTTCGCCGGTCCGGAATCAACTTCCACGACCGAGACCAACGGCAGACCAAGGTCGCGCACCCTCTCCAGCAAGCCATGCAACGCGGCCTGGTCGACCACCGGACCAGTCAGGAGGGAATCGCCGTTGGTTTGCGGGGTGATGGTCATGGGCTCGAACCACCTTGCCCAACGCGCATCCAGGCGCCCCCTGATCCGGATCTGGTAGACCGGGTTTTCCACGAAGTCGATGGTGTGCTCCTTTCCGACGAACCCGCAGGTGGCGACCTCCGCTCCTCTCGTTCGCCTACGACGAGCATAGGGAGCGCGGAGTATGCGGAAATAGACACCGAAGTGTTGTTCAAGGTGTTGTTTGCCGCGATGTCCCGGGTGTTGTTGGGATTATTTGTCGAGGATGGCGCTGTCTAGAGCAGATCCAGATCGCGGGCACGCGACAGGGCTTCGGTGCGCCGCTGGACGCCGAGTTTCGCGAAGATTCGCCGGTTGTGCCCCTTCACCGTGTCCAGAGCGAGGAAGAGTCGCTCGCTGATCTCCCGGTTGGAGAGTCCCTCGGCGACGAGACGCAAGACTTCGATTTCGCGCTCGCTCAGCGGATCGGCGAGCGCCTGACCGGGCCTGACTGAGGGCTGGGAGGAATTGCGTTCGCCGGTCGGCGCCACACGAGGGAACGCATCCAACAACCGGCTCGAGTAGCGCGGCGCAATCCCCTGAGTCGACGCCTCTGTCAGGAGGCGCGCCATGGGCGCACCTTCATCGACAAAGATACGTACATAGCCCTCGGACTCTGCCATCGCCAAGGCACGCTCCAGCGGCCGGAGCGCAGCGGGGATAGCACCTTGTGCCTCATGCGCGAGCGCCTGCAGGACGAGGACCTGGATCACGCTGCCCGCCCTCTCCCCTGCTTCCGCGGCCGCGAGGAGGCGATCCAGCAGACCAATCGCCTCCTGGATCGCGCGATTGTCCTGTTCGCTCGTGTACCGGGCGACGAGGACCCTC
This sequence comes from Thermomicrobiales bacterium, assembly GCA_025928015.1. GTDB lineage: Bacteria > Chloroflexota > Chloroflexia > Thermomicrobiales > UBA6265 > JAICKJ01. The sequence continues at coordinate 1,017 of JAICKJ010000207.1, read as the reverse complement.
GCGAGGGTCATGTGCTCAAACTCGCGCACATACGTGAGGTCGTCGTCAGCCGACAGGCCCTGCTCGCGCACCCAGCCGAATGCTTCACCCAGCCGGCCCTGGGCGATCCACAGCCGGATTTTCATCGCCGCGACTGGTCGCACATTGGGGAAGAAATCACCCACATACAGGCGCTCAGCTTCGAGGAGCAGGTCAAGCGCGCCGTCGAGATGACCCTGGGCCTCCCGGATGCGGGCCATCGCGACGCACCAACGGTACGGGTTTTGGGGAAGCCCGATGTCATCGCCCAGGTCCTTGCTCTTCAGCAGGCGTTGGATGGCCCTATCGAGATCGCCATGCTCGCGATGCAGCTCGCTCATCCCGACGTACATGTCCGCCGTCCCACGCAGCACGGGCGCACCATGCTCCGTCGCGAGCTGCAATGCCCGCTCGTACGTGCCCATGGCCTCGTGGAGACGGCCCTGCGCGATCCGGATATCGGCCAGGGCCAGCGCGCAGCCGAATGTATCGGCGATGAACCCGGCCCGTCGCAGCCGGGACATACACTCGGCATACATCCGGTGCCCCGCCACCAGATCCCCGGTGGTCCAGGAAGCGAGCCCGAGCAACCCCGCTGCCGCTCCCCGCCCGAAGTCGTCATCCAGCGCGAAGCGGTCGAGCGCTCGGCCGGCATGTCGCATCGTTCCGGCGACATCGCCGCGAACCAGGGCCTGTCCGGCACGATAGAGATCAATCGCGCCGGGGAGACGGCAAAACTCCTCGTGATCCACGACGACCATCTCGATCGATGGGGCAACGTCACCGGTGCCGGTCGCCGGATCCAGCCATAACTCGGCGTCCCGCAGCCGGGGTTCAACGCCCACGAGCTCGCCACTCACCAGCAACAGTCCGGCGTAGTCGACACTCAGCACGGGCCTGCGCCGGATCACGTCGTCGGGCAACGCTCGTAGCCAGCCGAGCAACCGCGCCTCCTGCCGGCTCCTGCGCATCGCTGGCAACGCCAGCTCGATCTGGTCG
>JAICKJ010000343.1 GCA_025928015.1 Thermomicrobiales bacterium | reverse complement strand
GGGTAGCTGAGCTGCCGCAAATAGCGTGCTACAATCGATCTGGGCCACAATCTGGGTCAAGTTTGGGACTCCTCCGGCAATGCGCCGTCGTCAGGAGATATCCATGACCCTTGTCAACGTTGGCTCAAGCACCCATTACTCGATCAGTTGGGACAACGATCCTAACCCCCCGGGCGCACCGCCCCTCACGCAAGCCGATGGGCCCATCCGGGCGCAGCAACTCCTGGCCGTCTGCGAGCAAGACTACAATCTGATGGCCAGTTGGTTTCCGGGGTTATCCCTCCCGTTCTCCCTCCCCATCGCCGTGAACATCGTGCCAGGTGGCTATGCCGGCGCAGGATGGGGACCTCCGATATCGCTGCGCCCCGGGAACGGTTCCGGGCTGGACGTCGTTCGCTACCTGCTCGTGGCCGAGGTAGTCGAGATGTTCATGCTGGCCCAGAACAAAGGCTGGTTTGCCCCCGATGGCAGCAACGAGGGCGCCGCTGGCGAAGGGCTGTCGCGATTCCTCTCGACCGAGTTCCTCGTCCAGTCGGGACTCGGCTCGACCATGCCTGGCTTCGAGACGTCCGATCTCTGGCTGAACAGCGCGCGTCTGGACTACGTGAACAATATCGATGAGTACGACCATGCGCCGGACGAGAAGAGCGGCTGTGCCACGCTGTTCATTTATTATCTTAGCTACGAGCTGGGGTACAACATTCAACGGATCATCTCGGCTGCAGCACCGACGCTGGCCGGTGTCTACCAAACCCTTACCGGCGATGCGGCTGATCCGTTCCCGCGGTTCAAGCAAATGCTGGATACCGCTTTCCCATCAACGAATCCGGATGGAACACCAAAAGTAACCGTCATACCGGGTCCGAATCCTGATAACCCTTACCCGCTTGACACGCTTGTACCGGAGCTTCCAATGAGCGCTCGAGTCTTCTGGCAAATGAATCCCGGCCGTAACGTCGTCAATCTGAACTGGGACGCGATTGGCGCGGACTCCGTCGTAGTCGTGTCCGCAAGCGAATACACCGCGGATTCGCAGGTCCTGCCGTCGGGCAGCGACCAACGGTTCGTAGGAGCGGCCGACGTGACGGTCGCCAATGTCACTCCGCACGGACCTCCGTTCGACCCGAATCACGGCGTCACATTTGTCGTGGAGGTCGGCTGGAGTGCGCCATTGACGATCTGCACCGATATCGCGGTGATCGCGAATGTTCCAGACGCAGTCGTGTATGTCGGTCCGCAGACCCAGAGCCGCCAGGTGACTGCGGACAACGAGCCCGATACCGCTTCCAAAGCGCAGCGGTCGACTCTCGAAGCTCGCTACACACCCGAACATCACCTCTCGGCGACCGTCGGTGAAATCGCGACCCGATCAGGTCAGGATCTGGTCTCGGCAACGATTCAGTCATCCAAGAAGAAGCGATAGGAGGGCCGCACCGTCGTACCGGCATGCGAGACGGCGCGTGCCGAGCACCAAAATGCGGTAGCGCCCAACCGGGTCGCTACCGCATTGTGTGTGGCTGCTTTCGTTGTGACGTCTGCGCCGTCCGCGGCGGAGCCACCGCCGGGTCAGCGCGCCGGTCTCGGTCGATCGCTACGGCTGCGCCGCGAGGAGCGCGACCAGAAACATCGCGATCAGGCCCAGGGCCAGCGTGGCGCGCAAAATCACGTCGTCCAGACGAAACACATCCTGCGCGCGTCGCTCATTCTCAGTCATGATGATGCCAGTTCTCCCCCAAGAACCCGCGGCGTCAACGACACCCGGCGCTGCGGCCGGGGCCATGATGCCTGACTCTTCCCTTCAACAAAGGATTCGTACGTGCAAGACCGGTTCCCTCGCCGGCTTGCGCGGGGCGTACGTACAAGAGCACGTCACCTTCCCGAGCATAGCCGGTCCTTGCCCCCGTGTCAATGATCGCCCTGTCCCCGAATCCGCGCCAAATGCCCGAGAATGCGCCGGTTTTCGCGAACGTACGCATGTCCGTTCAGCTCCCGTGTATTCCATCACCATGTCTGTTGTGCCCGTCATGGCGCCGTCTTCTGCTGCAGCAGGAAGTTGACCAGATCCTCGGCCTGCGTGGCCGTCAGCGTCTGTCCGTACTCCGGCATCCCGCCACCGCCGTAGAGGATGCGCCACGTGAGCTGTTGCCGGTTCAACCGGATCCCCACGTCCGTCAGATTCGGACCCTTGTTGCCGCCGGCTCCGTCGATCGAGTGGCAGTTGAGGCACCCCGCGGTCGTGAAGGTGTCCATGCCCTTCTGCAAGCCGGCCGCCTGCGCCTGGGCCTGGACTCGCTGCGGCAGCTCCCCCGGCGTCAGGTTCGGCGACCACGGCGCCTTGTCGCCGACGTAGATCAGCACCGGGATCGCGATCGCCACGATCAGGAAGGCGGCCACCGCCCACGGCCGGCGCCGGAAGCTGCGCTCGCCCTTGTTCCGCGCGAACGGGATGGCGATCAGCAGGATGACGGTCAGGATCGGGCCGCCGACGATCAGGTAGTCCTCGACGGAGGGCGGCATCAGCGCCAGCAAGGCGAACAGCCAGAGGAAGTACCAGTCCGGCCGGGGCGCGGTCTTCAGGATGGTCGGATCGGCGACCGCGCCCAGCTCCTTCGGTCCGAAGACGATCGCCAGGATCAGGACAATCGAGCCGACGAAGAGCGCGAAGACGACATCGCGCCAGGCGGCGTCCGGCCAGAAGGGGACGCCGTCCTCGTGGAGCAGCTTCTCGTACTTCTCCCGGTAGGTCGCCGGGTCCACCGGCTCGCCGACCTCAGGTGGCTCGGAGATGCCGTTCTTGACGACCAGATAGAGGTGAATGGCGATGAAGATGAAGCCGACCGCCGGCAGCAGGAAGACGTGCGTGGCATAGAACCGCGTCAGCGTGTTGCCGCCGACCGTGTCGCCGGCGAGGATGAGCTGCAGGATCCAGTGCCCGATCAGCGGCACCCGCCCGGCCTGCTCGGCGGCGACGTAGACCGCCCAGTAGGCATCCTGATCCCAACGCAGCAACTGGCCGGTGAAGGCGAGGCCAAGCGTGGTGAAGAGCAGGATCACGCCAGTCAGCCAGTTGACCTCGCGCGGATACTTGTAGCTGCCGAAGAGGAAGGTCCGCGTCATGTGCAGCGAGATCAGGATGACCATCGCCGAGGCGCCCCAATAGTGGATGCCACGGACAACGCTCCCCAACGTCGCATCATCGGTGATGAAGATGAGACTCTGGTAGGCGCTGTTCGGCGCGGGCACGTAGGAGAAGGCAAGCGCCACCCCGGTCACCACCTGGACGATGAACGCCACCATCGTCGCGCTGCCGAGCACGTAGAACCAGTTGCACGACCGCGGAATGGGATGCTCGATGACTGGCAACACGGTCCGCGAGATGCCCAGGCGCTCATCCAGCCAGGCGTAGACCTTGTTCATCATGGTTCCC
>JAICKJ010000211.1 GCA_025928015.1 Thermomicrobiales bacterium | reverse complement strand
TGTGTTCGGCGATGAGGTCGTCCTGCGCCACGTCGTCCTCCTGTAATCATCCTCCCGTGGAATGATTATACGGTCCGGCTCAGAAGAGAAGAAGCCGCGGGCCGTGTGAAGCCAACGGACCAGGATCAGATCGTCCGAACCGAGAACCCCTCGAAGCGGGCAGTGAAGCCGGGGCCCTCCGGCGAGCAGGCCATGATACCGACCTGGAGCGTCTCCGACAGAGGCAGGTAGGCAAGACGGAGCATGGTATAGGTCTGGCCGTCAAAGGAGGTGTGGATCTCGATGGTGTCGCCCTGACGGGTCAAGCGGAGCCAGAGCGAGGACGGGTTGTCCGGCGCCGGCGCCACCGACCAGTCGGAGTAATCGCGGGTGACGACGGCGCTGAGCTGCTGCGCGCCGTCGACGAACTCGATCCCGGTCTTGATCCAGGTCGCCTCGTCCAACCGCGCCATCAACCCGGCTTGATCATAGAGCGCGGTGTAGTCGCCGGTGATCTTCGCTTCGGCGGCGAAGTCGCCAGCGACCCGCTCGAAAAAGAAATGCCCGTTGTCGCGCACGAAGCCATAGTGCGTCTTTCGCCAGAAGTCGGAGCCATGCGCCGTCGTGACGGTGATCGCACCCTCGTCATCGCGCCACGCCGGCGGCTCGCAATGCCACTCCATACCTCGTCACTCCCCCATGATCGAGTGTCTGATCAGCCCATGGCTGGTCTCGGTCCCATTGTCGAGCAGATCAGCCTGAATGCGATCACGGATCGCGTCACGAACCGTACGAAATGTGGCCAGACGCTCCGCCTCGGTTCCGTTCGCCTTCGAGGGGTCGGGGAAGCTCCAGTGCCGGCGCTCCGTGACGCCGAAGAAGACCGGACATGCCTCATTGGCTGCGTCGCAGACAGTAATCACCGCATCGAACGGCTCGCCCAGGTACCGATCGAGCGTCTTGCTCTCCTGCCGGGAGATGTCAATGCCGAGCTCGGCCATGACGGCGATCGCCTCCGGCCGGACACGGGTCGCTTCCGTGCCGGCGCTGAACGCCTTGAAGCGGTTCCCACCCAAGGAGCGGAGCAGCCCTTCGGCCATCTGCGAACGGGCGCTGTTGTGGGTGCAGATGAAGAGCACACGCCGCGGCGAAACGTCGGTCGGATTCAACTGAGCCACATTGACTCCTTCCCATCGACGCAGCGAGCCGACCTATCCCTCGCCGCACGCGCCACCCGGCAGATCGTCGAAGCTGGCCGGATCCGGCAGCGTGCCGTCGAGCTGGTCCCAGTAATGATCCGTGATCTCGGCGCTGTACTTGTCCGGCACGAAGTTCCGGTAGGCCATCACCTGCAAGCCCAGATGCATCAGCTCGCGGCCGTAGGGCAAGTGTTTCAGGATGTTGGCGACATGGACATGTCGCTGGTGGGTGAAGTTCGGCAGCTCCCCGGCGAGGAAGAGGCGGATCGCGTTGCGATACCGCCGCTCCACCCGGATCGACTCGATCGTGCGCTTCGGCTTCGCCGTAGTACTTGGGGTCAATCGCGATCACTCCGTGGGCCTGCTCGCGCGGACGAAGGCGCTGACCACACGGCCGCCCGAGGCTTCGTAGCGGGCGTAGGCCGATTCGTCCCAGTCGGGCGGGGCGCCACAGCAGGAGCTTCCCTCACTGCCGATGCTCCCGGCCAGCTCGCGGGGATCGTAGACGCGGGTCACCTGGATGTCGATGTCGTTAAATCCAGCGTCAGCCAGCAGGCGACGGTACTCCTGCATCTCCAGCGCGCCGGAGATGCAGCCGACCCACGCCTGCATGTCGGCGCGCAGATCGGCCGGCAGCTCGCCCTGGGCGACGACATCGGAGACCGCGAAGCGGCCACCCGGCTTGAGGACGCGGAAGGCCTCGCGCAGCACCTGCCCCTTGTCGGCGGCGAGGTTGATCACGCAATTGGAGATCACGACGTCGACGCTCTGCGCCGGCAGCGGGATCGCCTCGATCTCGCCCTTGAGGAATTGCACGTTCGTGATGCCCGACTCCGCCTTGTTCTTCTCCGCCAGCGCCAGCATCTCGTCGGTCATGTCGAGGCCGTAAGCAAAGCCGGTCGGACCGACCCGGCGGGCCGAGAGCAACACATCGATGCCACCGCCCGAGCCGAGATCGAGGACCGACTCGCCAGGATGGAGCTGGGCCAGCGCGGTCGGATTGCCGCAGCCGAGCGAGGCCGTGACGGCATCGATCGGGATCTCCGCGACCTCGTCGGCCGCGTAGAGGTTCGACGTGACCGGGTCGAGCCGGTCGGTGCTGCAGCAGCCGGGACCGCACCCGCACCCTTCGCCGGCCGCGACTTCCCGCGCTCGCTCGGCGTACTTCTCCCGCACCAATTCACGCAGTTCAATGGTGTTCTCGGTCGCCATGGTCCGAACGTCCTTTCCCGAATGGGCGTGGCGTCCGTTCGCGCCGCGCCGCGCGATCTTAACAACAGGCCGGCGCACAACAGACGGCGCTGCCGCCGAGCGGCTGTGGGCGGACGCGCGCAACGAGCGCGCGAAGGTTGGCAGCGAGACGATTCGCGGACGTCATCGCATCGACCGGCGCCACTGCGCGTTGCTGCGTGGTCCGGATCGGTAGCCGCCGGAACGGCACATGGCGCCAGGCAACGGCAGGATCCGGATCGTGGGCGTCGCGAATGATCTGATAATAGAGCGCGTCATCACCGAAGATCATCGGTGCATCCTCTCAAGAGATAGACAAGTGTCTATCTCGTTGGCCATGAAAATGGCCGCTAGTCCGCCGCCGCGGCGGACTCCTGCACGGACCCGGCGAGAAACTGACCCAGGGCGGCGACGCCCCGCGGCACAACCGCGTAATACATCCAGACGCCGCGCTTGGTCGCGGTGATCAGCCCCGCCTGGCGCAGGACGCGCAGGTGGTGCGAGATCGTCGGCTGGCTGACGTCGAACCGGTCGACGATATCGCAGGCGCAGAGCGGCGCCTCCTGGGCGGCGATCAACCGGAAGACCTCCAGCCGTGTCGCGTCGCCGAGCGCCTTGAACCTGGCGACGAGCGTCTCGCTGTCGGGGAGCGGCGGCGGTTCACTCGGAGTTGCGCAGCATGCGGCTGGCCGCTGGATCATTCTCATGCCACGAGCATAGACAAGAGATAGATGATTGTCAATATGTTCGCCGTGGCGCCTGCCGAAGACCGATGGCAGGGCCGGGAGCCGGCTGGTACCATGGGGTCCGGGGTTCGAACGGGGATGAGCGCTGGGCCAGTGCGCCCGGTACCAGATCGACCAGTCCGAGACGCGGCCCGACAGCATTGCCCGCCGGGAAGGCGACGATGCGCGCCCGGTAGCCGCCAGTGAACAGGTGTCGGCTTCGACCATGAGCACTCCCCGGCAACGATCGTCGCCACATCGGACATTCCCGCTGACCGGCGTTAACCTCCGACTGTTGATGACCCTCGGCGTCCTGTTCATCGATGTTGTCCTGCTCGCGACGGGCCGTCTCTCCATCCACGGCGCGTCCGACGAGGTCGCGCACCTCCTCACAGCCCTGCTTTGGGGCGTGCTGGCATTCAGCGTGGGGCTGCCGGTCTCGCTCCCCTTCGTCGCGCTCGGCGGCGTCTTTCCGGACCTCGATCACGTCCCCATGTTTCTGGTCGGCATGGAGTCCTTGCCCGGTTCGAGCCGCTCGGTGCTGCACACGTTGCTCGTCGTCCTCATCTTCCTGGATCTGGCGTGGTGGCACCGGCGCTGGCGCTGGATGTGGGGGTCACTCGCGCTCGGCGTCGCCTCGCACCTGGTCCGGGACATGGCGACCGGCACGGTCATCCTCCTCTGGCCGGTCTCCGGGCGCCCCTTCTCGCTCCCCTACCTCGCCTACCTGGGAACGCTCGTGCTCTGCATTGTGCTGCCGGCGCTCATGCCCCGGCGGGTACGGGACAAACCGGTCGCGCGATTGCACCGGCGGACCTTCGAGGAGTCCGCCGCCCCGGCCAGACACCGCCCGATCGGCGCCAGGCGGCCGCAGCAGCAGTCCTGAGCAACCCGCCTCACCGAGAGCCAGCGAGTGATCCACATCACGCTCGCGCGATGGTCCCATCCGTGCCCATGGCCGCGCCGATCTCGGGGATCAGCGCGTAGGGACGCGCCAGCTCGATGAAGACGCGCGAAAAGCCCGCGTTCTCGAACCAGGCCAGCCTGGCCGGCAGATCGGGCGGGAGCGTGTCGAGGACGAGGGAGGACGACAGCGTGACCTCCCGCCCGGAGGCATCGATCCGCTCCCGGGCAAATCGCGCCAGCGCGGCGGTCTCCTCCCGCTGGTTGCCCAGATGCAGCTCGTCCGCGTAGCCGGCGGCGTCCGCGATCAGCCGGCGCGAGTAGGAGCCGCATCCGACAACGACTCGGGGAGCGACCGCCGGCACGGGTCGCATGGTCGCGCCATCGAGCGTCACGTGGTCGCCGGTCATGGTCGCCGGCCCGCCTCGCCAGAGCGCCCGCAGGGCCTGGATCTTTTCCTCCAGCATCGCGGTGCGCGTCGCCGCATTCGGGAACGGCAGGCCCCAGAGGGTGTGCTCGCCCTTCCAGCCGCCGAGACCGATGCCGAGCTCGAACCGGCCGCCGCTCATGATGGCCAGCGTGGACGACTCGCGGGCGAGGACATTGATCGGGTAGCTGAGCTGATTGAGCACCATCGGCACGAGGCGGATGCGGGAGGTCGCCATGGCGAGCGCGCCATAGAGCGACCAGCCGCCGATCAGCGCCTCGTCCGGGTTGTTGGAATGGAAATGATCCCAGACGCCGATCGCGTCCAACCCGGCCGCTTCCGCCGCTCTGGCCGCTGCCAGCGTGGCATCCCAATCCCCTGAAGGGAGCAGTGTTATCCCGATGCGCATCGTACATCCCCAGGCCGCCGGCGGTCTTCAGCCGAAATCAATCGACGCGGCCGGCGGCGGTCATCGTCGGAAGGTCGCGGACGTCGAGGTCGTCGCCCAGGGGGAGCTCGGACAGGCGCAGGGAGAGGGTCTGGGAGATGCCGTCGTCGCCCATCGTGATGCCGTAGAGCGTGTCGGCGATCTCGACCGTGCCCCGGTTGTGCGTGATCACAATCGCCTGCGTCTCGCGCGCCAGCTTCCGCAGCTCATCGCGAAAGCGGACGACATTCGCCTCGTCCAGCGCGGCGTCGACCTCATCCAACAGGACAAAGGGCGAGGGGTTGACGCGGAGGATGGCGAAGAGCAGCGCGACGGCCGTCAACGACCGCTCGCCGCCGGAGAGCAGCGCCAGGTTCTGCAGCCGCTTGCCCGGCGGCTGGGCGACGACGTCGATCCCGCCCCGGGTGCCGTCCTCCTCCTCGATCATCACCAGCCGGGCGGTGCCGCCGCCGAAGAGGGTCGTGAAGGCGGCGGTGAACGCCTCCGCGACCTTGGCGAAGGTCGTCTCGAACCGCTCCCGCATCGTCTCGTGCAACTCGGCGAGGAGCTGGCGAAGCTGCGCCGCCGAGCCGGTGACGTCGGCGAGCTGCGTCGTCAGGAACTCGTGGTGCGCCGCCTCGCGCTCATACTCGGCGACGGCGTCCTCGCCGACGTAGCCGACGCGGCGCAATCGTTCCTTGAGACGGGTGATCTCGCGCTCGATATCGTCCGGTAGCGGCTCATCGCTCTCATCCTCCATCCCGCGCAGCGCGTCCGGATCCTCCAGCTCCAGGTCGTCCGTGATGCGCTGGCGGATGCCGTCCACCTCCGAGCGCATGCGCTCTGCGGTCAGCTCCTGCTGGCCGACGGCGCGTTCCCGCTGCGATTGCGCCTGCCGGGCCGCGTCCAGCCGGGCCGCCAGCGCCTCCGCGGCGCGGTGGGCGTGCGCCACGGCCTCGTGCAGCGGCGCGCGTTCGTCCTCGGCGGTCGCCAGCGCGGCGGCGAGGCTGGCCGTCTCGCCGTCGAGCCGGTCGCGCTGGTCCGCCAGCGCCGCGCGCTCGCCATCGATCCCGGCCAGCACCTCGGCGCGGTGGGCGCGTTCCTCGGTCAGGGCCGCCTGGCGGGCGCGGAGGCCGCCCTCGCGCCGGCGCTCGGCCCAGAGCCGTTCGTCGAGGATCGCCAGCTCCCGCTGCGCGGACTGCAATGCCTCGTCGTCGCCGGTTGAGCCGTCCCGCAAGGCGGTGATCTCGGCCTGGACGGCGGCGTGCTCGGCGCGGACCGTCTCGATCGTCCGCTGGAGAGCCGTCTCATCGGCGTCGAGGGCCGCGAGATCGCGGTCGATCGCGGCGATGGCGGCCTCCGCCTGGGCGATCCGCGCCGCGGCGGCGCCATGCTGGGCGCGGGAATCGCGCAGCCAGGACGCGAGGCGGTCGCGCTGGCCGGTGCGCTCCTTGCGCATCGCGACCAGTCCGGCGCGCTCGGATTCGATCCGTTGCCGCTCCTGGCCAAGCGCCCGCACCTCTTCGCCAACCCGCTCGCGCGCTTCGATCGCCGTCGCGCGCTCGCGTTGATGCGACTCGATCTGGTCCGGTAGCTCGCGCAGCTCGCGGGCGCGGGTGAGCATGCCGCTCTCGCGGACGGCGGAGCCGCCGGTGACGCTGCCGCCGGCGCGGGCGATCTCGCCCGCGAGCGTGACGGCGCTCCAGCCCGGCGGCAAGGCGGGGAGCACGCGGCGGGCCGCGGGCAGGTCGTCGACGACGACCGTGCGGCCGAGCAATCCCTGGATGACGACGGCGACATCCGCGTCGCTCACGACCAGATCGGCGGCGACGCCGTGGACACCGGCGGCGATCAGGACCTCGCGTGGAGCGGGCCGCTGGGTCCCTCGGCCAACTGTGTCGAGCGGCTGGAAGGTCGCCCGACCGGCGTTGGCGCGCTTGAGCGCGCCGATGGTGGCCTCGGCGTCGGCCCAGCGCTCGACGACGACATCCTGCGTGTGACCACCGAGCGCGACCTCGATCGCCGTGTCGTAGGTCTGGTCGATCCGGATCAGGTCGGCGACCGTCCCCCGGATGCCGGTCAGTGATCCGTCGCGCCGCCACTTCATCACCTGGCGGACGCCGGCGTAGAGGCCGGTGCCGCTCTCGTGGACCCGGCGGAGCACATCCAGGTGGTTCGTCGCCTGCCCGAGCTTCTTTTCGATGGCCGCGACCGCATCGTCGGCGGCGCGGGCGGCCTGCTCGCGACTGGCCAGATCGGCGGCGAGCTCGGTCAGGCGCCGGTCGATCGTCGTCAGCCCGCCGGCGATGCGGTCGTCCTCCGCGCCGAAGGCGATGAGCTCGTTTTCCAGTGACACGATGCGGGCGTTCCGCTCCCCCGCCTCCTCGCCGGCTCGCGCCTGCTGGGTGACGGTCGTCTCGCGGCGCTCGCGGAGCAGGACACCGCGCTGACCGAGCTCGCCGAGCCGTCGCTCGTGGCCGGCGAGGGCACGGGCGATCTCCTGGGCGCGGCGC
>JAICKJ010000148.1 GCA_025928015.1 Thermomicrobiales bacterium | reverse complement strand
TATAGAAAGAGCGTTTTCATGGTTCCACCCTATGAAGGAATCCGCCTTCGATGGCAAGCATGGCTAGAGCGTCGTTTCCGCGATCAAGGGCTAATTGCCGACGATTTTGGAAGCCCTACCACGCTTCGCCAGACGTCACGTAGGCCGCACGAAAGTCCAGTCATTCGAGCTTTAAGTGGTGCTCATTTGCGACTTTGGCCCGGCCCAGCCGACGTTTTTGTCGTCGTCTACCTCCGCGATCGCCCAGGCGGTGACCGCCTACATCTCACGTCTGATCAAGAATTCTTCTCAGAAAAGCTCCAAAAAGAAAAGCATGAGCCTTCTTCGGCTGACGAGGGGATTTGTTGATGCAGAAGGAAAGCGGAATAGACAGTGGGAGAAGGTCAGTTTGGTACGATCTGGAGCTAGCAGCCGCCTCGGATTCCGCTTTGAGACAAATCCTCCACTGGTCTACCCTTATGTATCCGCACATGCTCCTGGAAGATGTAGCAAACCGAGTCATACCATATCGCGGTTACGGAGATCGCCAGATCAATATCAGGCTCGTACCTCAGAACGAGAGGATTGAGGATCTACTCGCGGGAGCGCTAGACCAGAATCGCGATCTTAGCGATGCGGTCTCTGGTTTTTGTCGACGGTGCTTAACGAATGTCATGCTCTATAGTCGGGACGCCTATGAAATCGTCTATCAGCCGAATTCGGATGACGACCGGGAGTTGGGCACCTTGTCCTTCCTTCGTATCCCACCGCGTTCGCTAACGATTGGGCCAAGCCGTATAGGTCAGCGACTACCACGGCAGATTGCAAGGGACATGGGGGTTCCTGACAAGATTCGCTTGCCACACGATCGTTTGATTATTTTTGAGCCGCCGCCCAGAGTGCGCGCACTCCTTCCCCGCACCTTGGAACGCTTGGCAGCGTTAAGCGAAGCCGCGCTTCCTCACTTCGCCATTGAGAATCTTCGCCCTGACGCCAAGCGCGTACCCTTTGACGTCCGACAGTTCTCTCGTGCGACGGATTTAGCGATTGCAACTGCTGCTCGCGAGATCGGATGGACCGGGCGAGCGATTTATGGCTTCGGAGAAGCGAGAGTCGTGGAGCATTATTGGTGGTATCGTGAATTCGCATTCGAACGGTTTCTCATTGAACTACGAGAAGGGTTCCTATCCCAGCTAAACGAGGGTTTGCGCCGAATAGGGGCGAGGTACGGGTTCGAGGGACAGCTCGCTATAGAAGGTCTACCTAGTCTGGCGGACGTTGATGACGCGCAGCAGCATTTGTTCGCAGGTGACCGTTCCTTGACCGAGATCAATTCCGCATTCAAATGGAGGTAGGTTATTGAAGGACAGGACATTTGGTGGAAGTTGTAGATTGCAACTCCTTTCTTGCCAAGTGGGTGATGCTAGGGGCGACTTCATCCTCAGTGCGATTGCGGAAGAAGTCAGTCCTTCGTCACCGATGGCATTAGGTGTCTGCCGCTCCGTTTATTAATCCTGTCTTTCGGCAGCATTGGATGACCGCTGTTTTCACTGGTGCTAATTGGCTTGCGGGAGGGTGACGGTGAAGGTGGTGCCCTGGTTGACGATGCTGGCGACGCGGATCGTGCCGCCCTGCGATTCGACGAGCTGGCGGACGATCGACAGGCCGAGCCCGGTGCTGCCGCTCACCCGTTCCTGCCGCTCGCTCTGGTAGCCGCGCTCGAAGAGCGTGTCCAGCTCCTCCGGCGGGATGCCGATGCCGGTGTCGGTCACCGAGAGCTCGACCGTCTCCCGCTGCGCCGCGCCCTCGACGACGATCAAGCCGCCTTCCGGGGTGTGCCGGAGCGCGTTGTAGAGCAGGTTCTGGAGCACCTGGCGCATCCGCGTTGGGTCGCCGGTGGCCTCGGGCAGGTCTGGCGGGACCTGCGCCTCGACCGTCACCTTCTGTTCCTTCCAGGCCAGCTCGCGGATGCTCGCCACGCCCTCGGCTGCGATGCGGGAGAGCCGAATCGGCGTTCGCTCGATCTGGAGGCGCCCTTCGTTGAGCCGCGCCAGCGTCGAGAGATCGTCGATCAAGTGTGAGAGCGTGACCGCTTCGCGGGCGATGACCTGAAGCCCCGCCCAGTCATCAGCCGCCGCCGGGATTGGGGGAGTAGCGGGGGCGTTCGCCGGCGCGCGTTGCGCCAGCAGGCGCTCGGTCGTCCCCTGGATGATCGCGACCGGCGTGCGGAGCTCGTGCGAGATATTGGAGAGGAAGCGCTTGCGCTGGCGATCGACCTCGTCCAGCCGGGCGCTCATCTCGTTGAATCGCTCGGTGGCGCGGCCGATCTCATCCCGTCGCCGAACCGCGACCTGACTGTTCAGCTTCCCCGCGGCCATCGTGTCGGCGGCGAGCGCGAGCTGTTCGAGCCGGCGTGAGAGGACGCGGGCCCGCCAGATGCCGAACGGAATGGCGATGAGCAGCGCCGGGATGGCGAAGAGCCAGATGATCCGCAGGTTCTGGAGCACGATCGTCTTGATCAGTTCGAGCCGGTTGGCATTCGTCGCCTGCCGCAAGGGCGTGCCTTGCAACACGAGGTGCGCGACGACCGCGCGGTCGCTGGCGACGAGCGGATAGGCCGCCGCGGAGGTGTCGCCGCTCACGCCGAGCGAATAGAGCGCTTCCCACTCCGGGTCGATGTTGCCCCGCAATGCGAGGTTCCTGGCCGCAACCCGCCGCGTGGCGTCGAGCGAGACGCGCGAGATCGGCTCGCCCGGCGCGATCCAGCCGGGATCGGACGAGGCGAGGACGATGCCCCGGTCATCGACGATGGCCGCGTACGCGATCCGGTTGGCGCTGGTGAAGATGGGCGAGGCGATGGTGGATTCGAAGCCCGGCACATCGCCGGAGACGACACGATCGAGCGCCAGGGTCAGGCGTGCCTGCTCATCGTCCGCGATGCCGTCGCGCAGCGTGACCTCGAGCCGGTCCGGATCCAGCCAGACACCGTAGGAGCGGGCGCGTTCGCCGAGGAACGTGTCGAGCGAGAAGTTGTACGAGCCGAGGATTTGGTTCGGAAAGAAGCCGAAGACGGCGACGATGACGGTGGCCTCGAACAGGATGATCGTCAGCAGCGCCACGATGACGTGGGAGAGGATGAGCTGGACGCTCGTGCGCTCGCGATACCAGCGGTATGGAGTGCTGGCGACGCGAAGCAGCCGGTGGGAGGTGGCCGGCTCGGCGGCGGTCATCCGGGCCGGGCCGGTTGGGCGCCGGCCTCGTCGGGCGGGTCGTACTTGTAGCCGACGCGCCAGAGGGTCGTGATCCGGTCGGCGACCGTGCCGCTACCGCCCAGCTTGCGCCGCAAGCGCTGGATGTGCGTGTCCACGGTGCGCTCGAACCCGCCGTAGTCGTCACCCCAGAGCCGGTCCAGCAGGTAGTCGCGGCTGAAGACGCGTCCCGGATGCGAGGCGAGCAGATAAAGGAGGTCGAACTCCTTGGCGGTCAGCAGCACCGGCTGGCCGCTGGCTTCGACGCTGCGGCTCGCCGGATCGATCGTGAGGCCCGGGTGCACGATCTCCCGATCCGGCATCTCGGTCGAGGGCGACCGCGCCCGCATCATCTCCATGCGGCGGAAGATCGCCGAAACGCGGGCCTGAAGCTCGCGCATGGAGACCGGCTTGATGACATAATCGTCGGCGCCCAATTCCAGACCAAGTACCCGGTCGAGCTCCGACGATTTGGCCGTGAGCATGATGATCGGGGTGACCTTCTCCTGGCGGATTTTGCGGCAGATCGCGAGGCCGTCGACTTTCGGCAGCATCAGATCGAGGATGACGAGGTCTGGTTCGGGCAGGTGACGCGCACCGATGCGCGAAAGCGCCTCGCCGCCATCGCGGATGACTTCGGTCGCGTGGCCGCTCTCGCGCATGGTCTGCGCGACGATCGCCGCCAGATCGCGTTCGTCCTCGATGATCAGGATGTGCGCCACGTCGTACCTCTCGCTGCCAGCCATCGCCCCGGCAAAGTCTACTCCACGGTGACGACTTGCCTTTCGCGTGTTCTGCGAGTGACGTGGGGACGGGAACAAGGGGAGGGCGAGAACGCGTATCAGGTGGCTATCCTGTGCGTCCTCGCCCGGGAGGGAGGGAAGGGGGAGAATTCGCGTTGTCAGGAAGTGCTTTGCAGGTTGTGTGCCAGCCCGCATCGCTCCGGCAACACCTGTATCGTAGGCCCGCGGCGCGGAGGAAGTACGGCGGTTTCGTCACGAAACTGTGAACATCGCGCCGCGGCTCGTCACGCGGCGCCCGCCCTCCTTCTGGACGATCTGGCACGGATGCCGGATCGGGCGAAGGCATCGTGCCGCCTGGAAAGGACCGGGGCGTGCATTCGCTTTGCCAATGAGGCATGATTGTCCTGCGTCGACACTTTGCAGGGGCATGCTTCCCGATGTATAGTGCTGGCGCAGGTGAGGTCCGCCGGACGGGAAGGGGTGGACGCTGCGCCGGGGCATCGTATCGAGCCTCGACGTGTGATTCTCACTCTTTCGTTCCCGCGTACGTATGGTCTCTCGCGCTGTCACGCCCAGGAGTGGCCCCGCAGCCGAAGACGAGTTTCGCAGGACATCGACTCTATGGCCCAACGAATGACCAGTGCCCAAGTGAAGTCGTCGGTCGCCGCCGTTGTGCGCGGCGGTGAAGGCGAGCCATCGATGGTGGCCGAGGCGGCGCGCGTGCTCCGCCAGGCGATCCTGCCCGAGCATGGGGCGGTGGCAACGCCGCGCGGCGCGGCGCGGCGCAGCAGCGGTCACCGCTGGATCGACCGTCTCGAAGTCTGGTTGCCGCGGCTTTTCATCGCCACGGCGACGTTGATGCTGGTCCTGGCGCTGGCGCTCTTCGCCTTCCGCGCCTTCTATGGCAATCGCATCTACCCCGCGGTCATGGTCGGCGATGTGCCGGTCGGCGGCCTGTCGATGAGCCAGGCCGAGGCGAAGATGCAGCAGCGGGCCAACGAGCTCGAATCCGGTCTGATCACCTTCAACTATGGTGGCAAGACCTGGCACCCGACGATGTCCCAGATCGGCGCCGACGTGCAGATCGACCGGTCGCTGGGCCAGGCGCACGCGCTCGGCCGCGAGGACAGCGCCGCCGAGCGGCTCCGCTTCACCGGCCAAATCCTGCGGGACGACCAGACGGTGCCACTGCGCACGACCATCAACCCCAAGCAACTGAATGCCTGGTTCGATCTGGTCAACACGCAGCTCGATCATCCGGCGAAGGACGCGACCCTCTCGGTCAAGGGCACGACCGTATCGATCGATCCGGAAGCCGCCGGCACGATCGTCGACCGGGAGGCCGCGACGAAGCAAATCCTCGCCTCGCTCACGACGCTCCAGCCGATGACGGTCGAGCTGCCGACCACCTACTCGCAGCCGAACGTAACGACAGACGATCTGGCCGGGCCGAAGGCCCAGCTTGAAGCCGCGCTGGCCAAGCCAGTCACGGTCTCATTCGAGGGCAACTCCTGGACGCTCAAGCCCGAGGAATTGGGCAAGTACGTCGTTGCCACGAACACCGTGCAGGATGGCAAGGGCACCGCGGTCCTCTCCATGAAGGAGGACAAGCTGGCGGCGCTGCTCCGCGACAGGTTCAATGACAAGGTCAACCGCCAGGCGGTTGACGCCAAGGTCGGTTGGAACGAGGACGCGGGCAAGCTCGTCTCGGTCCAGGACAGCGTCGACGGCATCACGCTCAGGCCAACGTCGTTTGCCAGGGCAGTTGGGACCAGCTTCCTCGACGGGCACGGGGAGGTGCAAATCCCGGTTGTCGTCAGCAAGCCGGAGGTCGATTCCAACAACCTGGGCGCGCTCGGCATCACGACGCGCCTCGCCCGCGGCGATTCCAATTACGCGGGTGGCATACCGGACCGCGACAACAACATTGAAGTCGGCGTCAAGCTGCTCAACGGCGCGCTGGTCAAACCGGGCGATGACTTTTCGTTCAATGGCGCGATCGGCCCGATCACCCCGGAAAAGGGCTACAAGACGGCCGGCGTGATGGTCAATGGCCGCGTCGGCGAGGACGATGGCGGCGGCATCTGCCAGGTCTCGACGACCATGTTCCGGGCCGCGATCCTCGGCGGGTTCCCGATCACCGAGTGGTGGCCGCACTTCTACAGTCTCGCCCCTTACGAGCGTGACGGCTGGGGGCCGGGCTTTGACGCGTCGATCCTGCAGGACGGGTCCGACCCGTCGCAGTGGGGCGACTTCAAGTTCCAGAACAACACCGATCACTGGCTGCTGGTCGAGGCGTACACCAGCTACCCCTACGTGATCATCAACATCTACGGCGAGAACACCGGCTGGAAGGTCGATATCAGCGACACGACGATTGGCCCGTCGCATCCGGGCAAGGACGTGGTCGCGGTTGATCCGTCCCTGCCGGCGGGCAGCATGTCGCAGACCGAGTATCCGGAGGATGGCTTCTCGGCCTCGTTCACGCGGACGGTCTACGACAAGAACGGCAAGGAGATGTATTCGCGCGACTTCGAGTCGGACTATCAGGCCCGCGGCAACGTCTATACCGTCAGCCCGGACATGAAGGACAAAACGCCGGCCGCGCCGGATCACGACGTCACCGTTCTCGGAAGCTAATTGTTCATCTGACGATGCGCCTCGCCGGCATGCCGGCGAGGCGCATTCGTATTGGTCCGGTCGCGGTTCGAGCTGTTGTGGGTACAATGGGTTCAGAATGTCCGGAACAGGGACTGACCCGCGTCGATGGGCCCGGCTCGCCCATCACGATCCGGCCGAGGGACGGCCGGATTCCGCGGTTGTCTCGCGGACAACACCGGCGCGGGAGGTGTGTGCGTTCGATCGCCCCCGCGCGATCTGAGGGGAAGGGGAGAATCTCATCATGCGCGACGACGATCGTCAGGGCCCCGCTGACGCCTCCGCCGGCGGCGCTCGCTATCGCAATGTCTCCGGCAGGCCGCTCAATCGCCGGGTGGTGCTCAAAGCCGCCGCCGGGTTCTCGGCGCTGGCGCTGGGCGCGGCCGCAACCACGCCCGCCGCGCCGGTCATGGCCGAGCAGAACGGCGGCACCCGCGCCAACCACTGGGCGCCGCAAGCCCCGCAGCAGGGTCTCCTGCGCACCATGGTGGTCTCCGGCGACTGGATCACCTTTCAGCCCGATTACCCGATCTCCGCGATTGGCGTGAGCTGGCCGGGCGATGTCGGCCTCTGGCCGGTGGTCGAGATCCAGCTCAGCACCGACGGCAGTACCTGGAGCGACAGCTTCTTCATGCAGTCACAGGTCGATCAGGGCGTGCGGAAGAATCGCGACGGGCGCATCTTTACCCCCCTGCTCTTCTCCGACGGCGCCGCCTCCATCCGCTACCGCACGATCGACAGCGCCGGCAACCCGGGCGAGGTCGCGGGCATCGAGTTCACCTACATCGACTCGACGGATGGTCCGTGGGAGAAGGACATCGGCGACCGGCCGACGACGCTCAGCGCCGCGACGATGGCGCTGACGACGACCGAGGGCACGACCGATGACTCCGTGCCGCCGCAGATCGTGACCCGCGCCCAGTGGGGCGCGGACGAGAGCTGGCGGTTCGACAAATACGGTGAGATTTGGCCGCCCGAGTACATCACGGTCCATCACATCATCATTCACCACACGGAGACGTCGAACACCCAGGACCCGGTCGTCGCCATCCGCGCGATCTACTACTACCACGCGGTCGACCAGGGCTGGGGCGACATCGGCTACAACTACCTCGTCGATCGCAATGGCACGATTTACCAGGGCCGCGTCGGCGGCCAGAACGTGGTCGGCGGCCACTCCTACCAGTACGCCTTCGGCAGCTCGGGCATCTCGATCATCGGCAACTACCAGTATGTGCATGAGAGCGACGCGGCCAAGGCGGGGCTCGTCTCCATCGTCGCCTGGGTCGGGCGGTTCCTCGATCCCTACGGCAAGCAGGACTTCCTCGAAATCAAGAATCTGCCGGTCATCTGCGCGCACCGCGATGTCAACGACACGACCTGTCCCGGTGACATGCTCTATGGCGATATCCCCGAAATCCGCGATCTCGTCGCCGCGACGCTCGATTCCGGCGTGCAGGAGACGCCGAACCCGGGCGGCATCATCGTCGGCGACCGGGTGCGGGTGCAGACCGACGACGGCAGCGATCTCAACCTGCGTTCCTCCGGCAGCGGCAGCGCCTCGGTGGTCGGCACGATCCCGAATCGTCAGACCGCAAGGGTCATCGGCGGCCCGAAGGTCGCGTCCGACGGCAACTGGTATCAGATCCAGTGGTCCGGCGGCACCGGGTGGGCGACGGCGCAGTTCCTGATCGTCGATCCGCCCGAGATCCCGGTCGAACCCGGCGACTATCCCTACGGGCTCAACATGCGCTACACATCGTCGACCAACATCCGCACCGGGCCGTCGACGAGCGCAGGCGTCATCCAGGCGGTGGCGCGGAATACGTGGGCATTCATCCTCGCCGGGCCGGAACAGGGGAACAGCTACACCTGGTATCAGTTGCGCGTCTATCAGGTCGGCGATGGGTGGTCGATCAAGGACAACATCACGCCGGCGCCGGTGGACAACAGCCCGGCGGGCGCGAAGTTCAAGGTCGGCGACTGGGTCTATCCCCGGAATGACATCAACGTCCGGACCCGACCCGGGTTGGCGCAGACCGTGATTGGCTCGGCGTTCGCCGACATGGTCTTCCAGATCACGCAGCCGGCGATCGGGGTGACCGAGCACATCTGGTATGGGGCATATGCCGACAAGTTCGGCGGGGGCTGGGTGGCAGAAGATGATCTCGTGCTGACATCGAAACCGGGCACGCCGAGCGGCAAGTTCAAGATCGGCGACCAAGTCAGGACGACCGACGTGCTCAACCTCCGGTCCAGCGCGAGCACCGGCGGCAGCATCATCGCGGTCATGCCGACCGGCACGACGGGCAAGGTGCTGGACGGCCCACGGAGCAGCGGCGGCTACGTCTGGTGGAAGATCGAGACGAGCTATGGATCGGGCTGGGCCGTCGAGGACTGGCTCGCCAAGGTCTCGACCTCGCCACCACCGCCGCCGCCAGCCAGTGGCAAGTTCCGCAGCGGCGACCAGGTGAAGACGACCGATGCGCTCAATCTCCGCTCGGGCGCGAGCACGGGCAGCAGCGTGATCGCCGTGTTGCCGGCCGGGGCCACCGGCACGGTGACGGGCGGACCGCGGACTGGCAACGGCTACACCTGGTGGCAGATCAAGACCAGCTACGGCACGGGCTGGGCCGTCGAGGACTGGCTGGCGAAGGTCAGTACCTCGCCGCCTCCACCGCCACCGCCGGCGAGCGGCAAGTTCCGGAGCGGCGATAGCGTCCGCACCACCGACTACCTGAATCTGCGGACGAGCCCCGGCGGGAGCGTGATCGCCGTCCTGCCCACCGGGACAGCCGGCACGGTCACCGGCGGCCCGACGACCTCCGGTGGCTACACGTGGTGGCAAATCCGGACGAGTTCCGGCACCGGCTGGGTCGCCGAAGACTGGCTGGCGAAAGCCAGCACGTCGCCACCACCACCGCCATCCAGCGGCACGTTCCGCTCGGGTGACAGCGTCCGGACGACGGACTTCCTGAACCTGCGGACCAGCCCGGGCGGCGGCGTCATCGCGGTGATGCCGAGCGGCACGACCGGAACAGTCACCGGCGGCCCGACGAGCTCCGGCGGGTACACCTGGTGGCAGATCAGGACGAGCTACGGGACGGGTTGGGCCGCGGAGGACTGGCTGACGAAGGCCAGCTCCTCGCCGCCACCGCCGCCGAGCAGCGGCTTCGCCATCGGCTCGATCGTCAAGGTCGCCGATGGACCGCTCAACATGCGCAGCGGGCCGGGCACAGGTAATGGTGTCGTGAATACGCTGCCCACCGGTACCCGGCTGACCGTGCTGGATGGCCCGCGTTCGGGTAATGGCTACACCTGGTACCAGGTGAATAACGGCTCCTACGGCACCGGCTGGTGTGCCAGCGACT
>JAICKJ010000109.1 GCA_025928015.1 Thermomicrobiales bacterium | reverse complement strand
TCAAGGGGCCGGTCGGGCTGACCGAGTGGGACATCCTCGGCACGAATGGCCGGTTGCGGATCAACGGCGCGACGGCGGAGCTGTGGACGCTCGACGAGACGACGAAGGAGCTGGTCCTGCGGCCCTTCCCGGCCACGATGATCATGACCGGCGCCATCGAGGCGGCCTATCTGGAGCTCTTCGCCGCGCTGCGCGAGGGCGGACCGTTGCGCTCGACCGCGCGCGACGCCCGGCAGACGGTTACGGTGCTCGATGCCATCCTGCGCTCGAATCACGCCGGCGGCTGCCTCGTTGACGTGCGCTGATGTGCTCTTCCTGTCATTCTGAGGCCCGCAGGCCGAAGATTCTCTCTCGTATGTGCCCAACATGAGCATTTGTGTTGGCTACGAAGGCTGCTGCGGCAGGAGATTCTTCGCTTCGCTCAGAATGACAGCGTGGCGAGATGGCAGACGGAGAAGGGACTGGGGCGCAACGGACGATAGGCGATCATCATGTGACAGCAAGGGAGAGGGAGGGCGACGATGCGGCTCGTGAGCTATCACACTGCGGAGCAACCGGTTCGTGCCGGCGTGCTGCACGACGAGACGGTGATCGATCTCCAGGGGGCGGGCGAGGAGCTCGGGATCGACCTGCCGGACGACCTCGTCCGGTTCCTCGCGCTCGAAGCGCGGGCCAACGATGCGCTCGTCCGCATTGCGGACGCGCTCGCCGCCGGCAAGCTCCGCGGCGTTCCGCTGGCGGCGGTGACGCTCGGGCCGGCCATCGCCCGGCCCGGCAAGCTGCTCTGCCTGGCGGGCAACTACAACGCCCACATCGCGGAGGCCGTGGGCAAGGGCGTCTACAAGGCCGAGGTGACGCCACGCTTCTTCATCAAGCCCTCGACGGCGGTGATCGGCACCGGCGCCGCGATCACGATCCCGCCGGTCTCCGACACGATCGACTACGAGATCGAGATCGCGGCGGTCATCGGCCAGCGCGGCCGCGACATTGCTGTGCATGATGCCGCCGACTTCATCGCTGGCTATCTCGTCTTCAACGATATCTCGGCGCGGCATCTCAAGGGGATGGAACACCGTGTCACCCGGCCGATGGACGACTACTTCGACTGGCTGGTCGGCAAGTGGTGCGACACGTTCGCCGTCGTCGGCCCCTGGCTCGTGACCCGCGACGAGGCGCCGGACCCCGGCGCGCTGGAGATGTCATTGCGGGTCAATGGCGAGCTGCGGCAGCACTCCTCGGCGGGGGAGATGATCTTCACCGTGCCGGAGGCGATCGCCTGGATCTCACGCTACCTCACGCTGGAGCCGGGCGACCTGATCTGCATGGGCACGCCCGGCGGCGTCGGCGAGACGACGCAGAACTATCTGCGCTCCGGCGACGTCGTCGAAGGCACAATCGAGCGTCTCGGGACGATCACGAACATCGTCGCGTAACGGCCAGCCGGCATGATAGGGCCGTCATTCTGACGGCGAAGCCGGAAGAATCCCCCGGCGAAGCCGGTCCGCGCAGCGGACATCCGCACCGAAAGGCAACGAACCTGACGCCGGATAAAGTGCTTCGCACGGGGATTCTTCGGGTCTTCGCCCGCTCAGCATGACGAGCTTATGCTGGGACCGTGCCGTCGGCGTTCCAGCCGCGGACGTCGTAGTAGGCGGCGATGAGGTGGTTCAGGCCGTCGCGAGTGACGTGCGATTCCGGATCGTCGAGAATGCGGGCCGGCAGCGTGTCATCGGCCCGGGTCCAGCCCTGGGCGAGGTTGAACCGCTTCTTCGTCTCCGTGATATGGGCGCCGGCGCGGAGCAGGTCGTCCGCCGTCAGCGGGATGCCGGTGACCGCGCCATAGAGCGCGGCGGCCTCGCCCGGCAGGTCGGTGAAGACGTGGCGGAGGAATTTGCAGATCGTCAGCGAGTCGAGCAGCGCCGCCTGGTCCTCGGCGGCGACCGCCGCCTCGGCTCGCAATCGCGTCTCGGCGTCCGGCGAGAGCCGGTCCGAGAGATCGACCTCGTAGGCGGAGGAGCGATTGTGGCAGGCGCCGCGGGTGCCGACGGCCAGCCCGAGCGCGAGCGTCTGCAGCTTGCGCGGGTCGTAGCCGGGCAGCTCCAGACCCTTGACGTGCATCGCCCAGGCGTCGCTTCCCTGTCCGGTCCGCGCGGCGGCGATCCGCGAGCCGTCCGCGAGCAATTCCCCGATGCCCTGCCGCTCGCCGATCGCTTCGACGGTGCGCAGAAGCGCCTGGCCATCGCCGAAGCGCGGAACGCCGCGCGCCGGCACGCCCAGATCGACGCCCTGCTCGGCGCACTCCATCGCCCAGGCGATCGTGCCGCCGGCGCTGATCGCGTCCATGCCGTAGCGGTCGCAGAGCGCCGCCGCGCGGAGGATCACGTTCGGGTCATCGATGCCACAAAGCGAGCCGAGGGCGAAGAGCGTCTCGTATTCCAGCCGGACATCACTCGTGGACCCATCGGTCGCCCGGTAGTGGTGCTCGCAGCCGATGGTGCAGGCGGCGCAGGCGTTCTTGTCGGTGCGGTGGTCGAGGAAGAGCGTCTCGCCGGAGATCCGCTCCGCGCCGGCGAAGGACCCCGCCTGGAAGTTCCGGGTCGGCAGGAGCTGCATCCGGTTGAAGAAGGCGAGATTGGCGGCCGTGCCCAGCTCCCGGTACTTGGCCGTGCCTGGCCCGAGGCTGCGTTTGGCCAGATCGCGGGCGTGCGCCGCCAGCCGCGCTGGATCGGCGACGCGCGGCAAGCGCGTGCCGTGGACGGCGAGCGCCTTCAGCCCTTTCGCCCACATCACCAGCCCGGTGCCGGTGCGGCCGGCGAGCCGACCGTCGTTGCTGATCGCGGCGAACCGCACGCCGCGCTCGGCCGCGACGCCGACGGCCGCGACCCGGTACCGCTGTCCGAGCCGTTCCCGGACGCACTCGCTCGTCGCCGCCGGATCGAGTCCGAGGAGGTCCGCCGCCGGCCGGAGCGAGACGCGGCCGTCATCGACGACGAGGAGCGACGGCTCGGCGGCGCGGCCGGTCAGGATCAAGGCATCGTAGCCCGTGCGCTTGAGCGCGAGCGCGAGGTAGCTGGAGGAGAGGGAGTCGCCGATGACGCCGGTCTGCGGCGATTTGGTCGCGACGGCGATCTTGCTGGCGGTGGTGATGCCGGTGCCGACGAAGGGACTGGTCGCGAAGACGAGCGGAGTCTCCGACCCGAGCGGATCGGCGTCCGGCGGGCACCAGCGGCGCAGCAGGTCACTGGCCAGCCCGTCGCCGCCGAGGATGGCGACGAGTTGGTCATCCGGCAAGGGAATCCCCGTCGTCTTGCCGGTCGCGAGGTCGATCTGGAGCGCCCGGCCGTGCATGCCGTGCATCGCGCTACCCTCCGGCGACGCTGCTGACGAGAAGGACGGACGACGCCGCGGTGACCGGTGTGGCGGGATCGCGAGTGAAGCGCTCGTCGATGACGAAGGTGTAGCCGGCGTTCGGCCAGCCGGTGGCTGGATCGAGCACCGGGCCGGCGAGCGCGGGCGCCGCGGCCAGCAGCATCCGCGCAACCTCCGCCAGCGTCTCGCCAGTGACCGCGACGTGCCCCTGCCCCAACAGCAGCCGCGGCACGCCGAAGAGCTCGACGGTGACTGTCGGCGCGGCAAGTGGTGGGCAATCAACGCATTGGTCGCTCGACATATCAAGCTCCGGTGTTGCCAATTCCTTCCCTGTCATGCTGAGCTCCGCAGAGCGAAGAATCTCTCTTCGTCGTTGCCACCAGGGGCATTCGTTTTGGCTGCGGAGGCCGCTGCGGCGGGAGATTCTTCCTTCGTCAGAATGACAACGGTGGAAGTCGGTGTACACGGGCGCCTTGCTGCCGGGCGTCCGAAGCGGTCTCATTCTTGCAGCGCCAGAATAGCAGCCATCCACGCGCGTTTCTTTCCGGGGCTTGCGGGAAACCGGGAGTTCCGATAGAGTCGGGCCATCGAACTGGTCAGACGTCTTATGAGTACCGCCCGGAGGCGGCCGCGTGGACTACACCATCCGGCGCGACGAGCTGCAACACTCGATCCAGAGCAGCGTCAAGCGCTATATCATCGAGCATCACCTGCACGCCGGCGACCCGATGCCGGCGGAGGCGGAGCTGGCCCGTCAACTCGGGGTCAGCCGCCCCTCCTTGCGCGAGGCGATGAAAGTGCTGCAGACCATCGGCGTGCTCGAGACGCGGCACGGCGCCGGCTCCTTCGTCGGCAGCTTCGACCTGCGCCCGCTCACGGATGGGCTCGCCTTCCAGATCCGCGTCGAGCAGCAGCGGACCAAGGTGCCGCGCGACGTCGCCGAGCTGCTGGAGCTGCGCGAGCTGCTCGAATGCGCGCTCGTCCGCCGGCTCGCGCGGGAGCCGCGTCCGTCCGAGCAACTCGCCCGGCTCTACGCGCTCTGCGATGAGATGGACGCCTGCGCCCGGCGCGGCGAGGCCTATCGCCCGCTCGACTGGCGCTTCCACGAGCTGCTCTACGAACCCCGCGGCAACCGCCTCATCCTGCAATTCCTCGAAGCGCTCTGGACGATCTTCGACGAGGTGCGCCACGAGACCGAGCGGCCCGACCTGCTGCTCCGCACCGCGCGGGATCACCGCCAGATCGTCGATGCCATCGCCGCCGGCGACGCGCGGGCTGCGGCCGCGGCGATGTCGCGCCATTTCGATGGTGTCCTCGCCTGGATCGCCGACCATCGGGACACGACATCAGGCAACCCATCGGTCGACCAAGAGGAAAGGAGGATCGTTCGATCCGCGCAGACCCGACCCACCAGCATGCCGGATCACCCGGCTTCACACGTGAGGTGATGTCCATGCATCGATTTCCCGCTCGCGGTCCGGGCGCCATCGCCCGCTGGCTGGCCGTCTTCCTGTTCGTCTTCGTCGCCTCGGTGCCGGGCATGGCCTTGGCCAATCAGGCCACTAGTGGCGAGAAGGTGCTGACCGGGGCGTTCGATGTCGGGCCGGGTGGGTGCCCGGAATGCTTCAACCCGCTCACCGCCGGCGCCGGGTTCACCTGGCTCGAGAAGTACTTCTCGACGCTCGTGCTCTACGACGTCAACTACACCAAGCTCCAGGGTGAGTTGGCCAAGAGCTGGGATGTCTCCGCCGATGGCCTGACCTACACCTTCCACCTGCAGCCGGACGTGACCTGGCACGATGGCCAGCCGTTCACCTCGGCCGACGTCAAGTTCACGATCGACCTGGCCAAGAATCCGGACAGCGGAAGCTGGATTGGGCAGAAGTTCACGGGAGTGGCCTCCGTCGAGACGCCGGACGACGCCACCGCCGTCGTCAAGCTGTCCAAACCGGACGCGGCGATGCTCGACAACTTCACCTTCCTCGTGATGCTGCCGGAGCACGCGCTGAAGGACATCAAGCCGGCCGACCTCGTCAAGTCCGACTGGTGGCACACCGACCCGATCGGCACCGGCCCGTTCAAGTGGGGCAAGTACGTGCCGGGGCAATACGTCGAGCTCGACGCCTACGACACGTACTGGCGGGGCAAGCCGAAGCTCGACAAGCTCATCAACCGCTACTATCCCGAGGCCGGCAGCTCGGTCATCGCGCTGCGCAAGGGGGAGATCTCCTTCACGTATCTGCAGATGGACGAGGCCAACTCGCTCGCGAAGGACGCGAATCTCAAGGTCATCGCCGGACCGTCGCAGGTGGCGAACGCGCTCGTCTTCAACATGACCGATCCGCGCTTCAAGGACGTCCAGGTGCGCCAGGCGTTCATGTACGCGATCGACCGCAAGACGATCGTCGACCAGCTCTACGGCGGCAAGGCGCAGCTCAGCTCCTGCATGCTGACCAACTCCGCCTACGTGCCGAAGGACGTCAATCCGTACGACTACAATCCGGACAAGGCGAAGGAATTGCTGAAGGCGGCGAACTGGGACAGCATCAAGGGCAAGCCGATCGAGGTCGTGACCTACTACCAGGACCAGACTTCGCAGGACGTGCTGGTGGCGATGCAGCAGAACCTGCAGGATGTCGGCATCGATATCACGATTCGGGTCGTCGATACGCCGACCTTCCAGGACATCGGCGCCAAGACGAGCGACTGGACGATGATGTACGTCGGCGGCGCGAACGGCCCCGATCCGGCGGTCACCGGCCCCTACTTCATCTCGTCGGCGACGCCGCCGACCGGCGTGAATCGCGGCCACTTCAGTGACGCGACGATCGACAAGCTCTACGCCGAAGGGCAGACGACGGTCGATTCCGCCAAGCGCGCGCAGGTCTACCAGCAGGCGTGCGACGCGGTCGCCAACCAGCTGCCGTGGGCGTCGATGTGGGTCGCCGAGCGCTTCGGCGGCGTCTCGACCAAGGTGCAGAACTTCATCTGGACGCCGGGACCCGGCGGCGGCCGCTACTACGACGCCGCGCAGGACTGGGACATTGCGTCGTAGTGTTGATTGATGCGTTTCTGGCCGGCGCCGATCGGCGCCGGCCAGGGAGCACAGAATGAATCCCCGCGTCACGGTGGCCGGTTCCGCAATGCTCCGGAAAGGACGGCATGGGGCAATACATCCAGCGGCGGCTGCTCATGCTCATCCCCCTGCTGCTGCTCGTCACCATCCTCAGCTTCATGCTGTTGCAGCTCACGCCGGGCGATCCGCTCAATGCCTACGTGCCGCCCGATGCGCCGATGTCGGCGGCGGCCCGCGCGCGATTGCGCCATCAGCTCGGCCTCGACAAGCCGGCGGCGGAACGCTACTTCTACTGGCTCCGGGAGACGGTCCAGGGCAATCTCGGCGTGAGCACGAGCACGTTCGAGCCCGTGCGGACCGTGATCGGCCGCCGCATCGGCCCGACCTTGCTCCTGATGGGCACGGCGCTGGTGATCGGCGTCAGCCTCGGGCTGCTGTTTGGTATCGTGGCCGCGCTCCGTCGCAACACCTGGCTCGATCTCGTCCTGACCAGCTTCGCCATTCTCGGGATCTCCGTGCCGGTCTACCTGGCCGGGCTGATCGGGCTCTACGTCTTCTCGCTCCGGCTTGGCTGGTTCCCGACCGGTGGCTTCTCGGCGCCGGACAATGGCAGCCTGGCCGATCACATCTGGCACCTGATCCTGCCGGCGCTGATCATCGCCATCCAGTACATCGCCAGCACCATGCGCTACACCCGGGGCGCGATGATCGAGGCGATGACGCAGGATTACGTGCGGACGGCGCGGGCGAAGGGGCTGCGGAGCACGGCCGTCGTCATGCGGCACGCGCTGAAGAACGCCTTGCTGCCGATCGTCACGATCATCGGGAGCTACGTGCCGGCCCTGATTGCCGGCGCCGTCTTCATCGAGTCGATCTTCTCCTGGCCGGGGATGGGTCAGCTCTTCATCGATAGCGTGACCGCGCGGGACTACCCGCTGATCATGGGGCTCATCCTCGTGTTGGCGGTCATCATCCTGCTGGCCAATCTGTTGACCGATGTCACCTACGCGATCGTCGACCCCCGGATCCGCTATGAGTGACGCTGCGACCACCTCCGCGGCCGTGCCGCGGGACGCCACGATCCGCGCCGCGCGGGTGCAGCGGCCCTGGCTGCTCGCGGCCCGCCGGTTCCGGCGCAACAAGCTCGCCCTCGCGGGCTTGACCGTCTTCGCGTTGCTCGTGCTGCTGGCGGTCGCCGCGCCGCTGGTCACCGGACACAATCCGAATCAGGTCAACCTGCGCGACCGCAACCAGGGGCCGTCGCTGGAGCATCTGTTCGGCACCGACCGCACCGGGCGCGACACGTTCGCCCGGACGATCTACGCGGGCCGCGTCTCCCTCTCGGTCGGCGTCGTCGCGGTCGCCATCTCGCTGTTGATCGGCATGACGCTGGGGGCGGTGGCCGGATTCAAGGGCGGTCTGGTGGATAGCGTCATCATGCGGAGCACCGACGTCATGATGACCTTCCCGCCGATCGTCATCTTGCTGACCGTGGCGGCGATCACCGGTCCTGGGGTCGGAAAGACGATGGTGCTCATCGGCTTGCTCAACTGGCCCATCGCCTGCCGGCTGGTCCGCGCCCGGCTGTTATTGATCCGGTCCCAGGACTACGTCCTCGCGACGATCGCGCTGGGGGCGCCCGACAGGCGGATCATCGTTCGCCACGCCCTCCCGAACGTGATCGATGTGCTCGTCGTCTACGCGACGCTGGGGATCGCGACGGCGATCCTGCTGGAGGCCGGCCTGTCGTTTCTCGGGCTTGGCGTGCAGCCGCCGACGCCGAGCTGGGGCAACATGCTGAATGTCGCGCGCAACGTGAGCGTGCTGGAAGGGGCCCCGTGGCAATGGTTGCCGCCCGGCGTCGCCATTGTGCTCAGCGTGCTCTCGGTGAACTTCATCGGCGATGGCCTGCAGGAGGCCCTTGATCCGCGGCTGACCTCCTGACGGTCCGAACGAGTGACCGGGTCACACGGCGGGGACGGGTGGCGTGGCGGGAGCCTGCTCAGGGTCGCTGACGAGCAGCGAGATGGGGAGGGCGCGACACCGCGCGTGCTCGAGCGCATCGCGAATGGTCATCAGCGGCGCGGCCGCGATATCGCCGGTCAGCCAGACCGTGTCGCTGCAATAGGCCCCGACCAGCCGCTCGGCCTCGCGCTCCAGCTCGGCGGCCGCCGGATCGCTGGAGAAGGGCCACTGGCCGGCGCGCAACACCTGATCAATCAAGCGCAACGTCGGGTAGCGTGCCCGCATCTCTGGTCTCCAGTCTCGTTCGGCATCGTGTCGGTCTGTCCCTGACAGATCACAGCATGCGCCGACCGAGTGCTGGAGACATCGGCAAGACTACTTAAATCCGACCGGAATGTGGGCGCCGCCGTCGGTAAATTGACCTGTACGGTCAGGCGGGTCACTGACTGTGCCGGTGGATCAGGCCGTCGTCTTGCCGCCGGATGCGGGGAGCAGGCCGTGGCGCACGGCGTGGGTGGCCGCCGCCGTGCGTGAAGGGACGCCGAGCTTGCCCAGGATCGCCGCGACGTGGTTTGCCGCGGTCTTGCGGCTGATCCCGAGCGTCTTCGCGATCTGCGGATTGGATTGACCGGCGACGAGCAGACGCAGCACATCGAGTTCCCGCGCGGTGAGGGGCGGCGTGTCCGGCGCGCTCCCGTTCCTGGAGCCCTGCGCCTGCGTGGTTCGGGTCACGACGGTCTCCGTCGCCAGGGTGATTGCCTCGGCGACGGCGTTGTCGAGCGTCATCAGCGCGCCGTCCTCCCAGGCGGCTTCGAAATCGTCCGGGTCCAACAGGGGGCGCACCGCCGCCAGTGTCTGCTCATACGCCGCCAGCTCCGTCGCCCACAGCGCCAGGCCATATTCCGAGCGGACGTTATCCGCCGCGCCCAGCACGCGGACCGTGCGCTCCGGTTGTTGCCCCACCCGGCTGATCGCGGCCAGGCCAACGAGGGCATAGGCGATGCCGCGTGCGTAGCCGTGGCCGCGCCAGATGGAGATGCTCTCGGAGTAGTGGTTGCGGGCCTGGGCCGGAAAGCCTTGCTCGCGGGCGAGATCGCCGAGGGCGCGCAGGGCGAAACCCGCGCCCCACGTGCTCCGCCAGCGGCGGTGTTCGGCGAGTCCCGCCTGCAACCGCTCGCGTGCCTCGTCCATCTTGCCCTGTTGCAGCGCGACGATGCCGAGATTGACCATCGGGTAGGCCCAGAGGCCGCCGGGAAGCGCCCGGTAGTGCTCGACCGCCTCGGCGTACGCCTCCTCCGCGCGGGCATAGTCGCCCTTGCTCACCAGCACCTGGCCGAAGCTGTGGAGCGCATCGGCCAGGAGCGCCGGATCGTGGAGCGCGCGCGCGTCGGCCAGCGCCTCTTCCTCGCGGGCGACCGCGCGGTCCATGTCGCCCCGCGCCCGTTCGAGCAGGCCGGCCCACGTCAGTGCCTTGACCCGGGTTGCGCTTGGCACGGGCGGGCTGAGGGCCAGGGCCCGGTCCATCCAGCGCACGGCCAGCCGCACCGGACCGCGGACATCCCAGAAGTTGCCGAGCGCCGCGACGAGCCGGAGCAGCTGCTCCGGCTCGTCGTTCGCCTCCAGCCAGTCGAGCGCGGAGCGGAGGTTGGCGCGATCCGTCTCCAGCCGGTTGAACCAGTCAACCTGGGGGATGCGCTCCGGGTGCTCCGCGAGGGCGAGGAAATAGCTGGCGTGGACGCGCAGGGCGTCCTCCAGCTCACCGTGCTCCGCGAGCTGGTCGACGCCAAATTCACGCAGCGTCTCGAGGATCACGTAGCGCAGCTCGCCATCCGGACCGACGGACTGGCGCACCAGACTCTGGTCGAGGAGGGCCTCGATGCCGTCGAGCACCGAGGCGTCGTCGATCGAGAAGCCGACCGCCTCGGCGGCGTCGAGGGTGAAGCCGCCGACGAAGACCGACAGGCGCCGGAACAGGCGCTGTTGCTCGGGGTCCAGGAGCTGGTACGACCATTCGATCGCCTCGCGCAGCGTCCGCCCGAGCGTCGCCTCGTCTTCCTCGCTGATGGATGAGTGCCGGTCCATCATATCGCTGAGCATTTCGTGGGGTGTCATCGTGCGTGCCTGTGAGGCGACCAGCAGGATCGCCAGCGGCAACCCGTCGAGCCGCCGGCAAATCTCGGCCGCCGCCGATGTGCTTTCCTCGGTCAGGCTGAACTCCGGCCGGACCGCCTGGGCGCGAAGCTCGAACAGGCGGACGGACGGATTGCTACGCACCTGCTCCCAGCTCGTGGCAGGGCGATAGTCGGGCAGTGACAGCGGCGCGATCGGATAGGCATGTTCGCCCGTGAGATTGAGCCGTCCCCGGCTGGTGACGAGGGCCTTGAGCTCCTCGCAGTGCACCAACAGATCGCTGACGATGGGCGCCGCGCCGAGCACCTGCTCGAAGTTGTCGAGCACCAGGAGGGCCTTGCGCGTGCGGAGCCGGGCGCGGAGCGTGTCGACAATGGAGACGCCCGACACCTCGCGCACGTCCAGTGCCTGGGCGATCGCCCGGGGGATCATGTCCGGTTCGCGGAAGGGCGCGAGGCGGACGAAGCGGACGAGCCCCAGCTCATCGCCCAGCTCCTCCAGCGCGGCGACGGCGATGTGCGTCTTCCCGACGCCGCCGGGGCCGATCAGCGTCACGAGGCGCACATCGGGGCGGCGCAGGAGCGCAACGATCTCCGCGACCTCTTTTCCCCGTCCGATGGTTGGCAACATCGGAATCGGTGGGTCGCCCGATCGCCGTCCCTGGATTTGCTTGACGTTCCAGGATGGCGGAGGAGGGGGATCATTTGGTGATGGCACAGCGGTGCGTCCGTCGCTGGGTTCTGACACGGTGGTGCGCGTGTTGAAGTTGAACTTGCCCCATGATGACGCACGGACACCCATCCGTCAACTGACGTCCGCTGTTCAGGGTGGGCCAAAAGTCATTTCCCCCCGTGGTCGCGCGGACGGACGTGGCGCGTGGCTTCATCCGTCGTATGATGCCGTGACGAGGGAATTCCTCTTCCTGGTGCAGATGGTCGCGAAGGATGTCTGACTGCATGATGTTTCACGGAGTGATCCCGCCGGTTTGCACGCCGATGACACCCGATGGCGAGGTCGCCGTCGATGACCTGCGTCGCCTGGTTGCCTTCCTGCTGGACGAGGGCGTGCATGGACTCTTTCTGCTCGGCTCGACCAGCGAGACGGTCGGGTTGACGGACGCGCAACAGGAGACCGTGCTGACGACCGCGATCGCTGCGGCCGGCGGGCGCGTGCCGGTCATCGCCGGATGCATCGACTTCACGACGCGGCGGGTGATCGACCGTGCCTTGCGGGCGAAAGCACACGGGGTGGATGGCATCGTTTCGTGCGCGCCGTTCTATCTCAAGCCCGACCAGGCGGAGATCGTCCGTCACTACACGATGCTCCAGGAGGCGGTCGACCTGCCGATCCTCGCCTACGACATCCCGGGCGCCGTGCAGACGAAGATCGAGCGGCCGACGCTGGCGACGCTGGCCGCGAGCGGGGTGCTGAGCGGGCTCAAGGACAGCAGCGGGCAGGAGGCGAACTTCCGCGGCGTGCTGCTCGACACCGCGCAGTACCCGGAGTTCAGCGTCTTCACCGGCTCCGAGCTGATGGCGGACGTCGCGCTCTGGCTGGGCGCGGCGGGCATCGTGCCGGGGATGGGCAACGTCGATCCCGGCGGCTACGTGCGGCTCTACGACGCAGCGGTGGCGGGCGACTGGGGAACGGCGAAGGCGGAGCAGGAGCGGCTCTACCGGCTGTTCCGCATCATCTCGGTCGGGCAGGCGCCGGGCATCGGCTTCTCGGCCGCCGCCTGGGGCAGCTTCAAGGTCGCCCTCAAGCTGCGCGGTGTCATCAGCTCGGCCACACCGACCGCCCCGATGTCGTCACTGTCCCCGGGGGCCGAAGCGAAGATTGAAGCTCTCTTGAAAGAAGCGAGCTTGGAGCAGGTTGCGGTCACGACGTAGGGGAGCACGGCGCGCGCCCTCGGGGCTACGTGCCCTTGAGGCGCCGGGATTCGTGGCGGCGGTCGTCGGAGGGGGCGCCAGCGGCGAGCCAGGTGCGGAAGGCGGGGACGGCGAGGGCGTCACGCCATTCGGCCAGGATGTCCCGCGCCATCGCCAGCATCGGGCCGCTGGCGGCGCCG
>JAICKJ010000164.1 GCA_025928015.1 Thermomicrobiales bacterium | reverse complement strand
CGGCAATGCGGACGGATGCCAGTCGAGGCCGAGGCTAGCGAAACCGCGCCGCATCCGCGAAAATGTATCCGGTGTACGGCCACCGATTGGGACCTGGACCAACAAATAGTGAGAAAGGGAGACACGATGCAACAGGCGACCTATCCAGTGCAATTCTCGGTCGATTACCCGGACCGGCAGCTCGACCGGGTGAGCACGCTCTTCCGGGTCTTCACGGCCATTCCGATCGTGATCCTGCTCGGCTTCATCTCCGGGCAGGCATGGCAATGGACCTGGTCCTCGCAGGCCAGCGAGACGGCGACGACCACCACCGCCGCGGCCGGCGGCGTGCTCTTCGGCGGCACGCTGCTGATGATCCTCTTCCGGCGGAAGTACCCGCGCTGGTGGTTCGACTGGCACGTCGAATTCATTCGCTTCTCGAACCGGGTCGCCGTCTACCTGGCGCTGATGAACGACCAGTACCCGGCGACGGACGATCACCAGACCGTCCACCTCGACTATGTCTATCCGAACGTCGAACACGATCTGAACCGCTGGCTGCCGCTGGTGAAATGGCTGCTGGCCATCCCGCACTACATCGTGCTGATCTTCCTGAACCTCGCGGCCATCCTGGCGATCATCGTCTCCTGGTTCGCCATCCTCATCACGGGCCGCTATCCACGTGGGCTCTTCGATCTCGTCGAGGGCGTGCTGCGCTGGAACAACCGCGTCACGGGCTACGCGGTGACACTCGTCACCGATCAGTACCCGCCGTTCCGGCTCAGCGCATAGACAGACGCTCGCGTAGCTCCCGGTCTCGTGTCCGGCCGCTCCGGGGAAGCCGGATATGGGGTCCGGAGCTACGCTCAGCACGACCACGTACGTATCACTGACCACGGCCGGGACGCCAGGCGCCAACCGACGCTGCCCGGTTTGGGGTAGCATACGCGCGTGAAACCGGACGAGATGGTGCTTGACGACGACGTATCCACACGCCAATATCCGGCTCAACGCACGATGGATGGGGAGGCTCGTTTGTGAAGAAGCTGATTATCGCCGTGGTGCAGAATGAGGACGCCGACGCCGTCGTCGACGCGTTGCTGGAAGAGGAGTTCCGGGCGACGCGGCTGGCCAGCACCGGTGGATTCCTGCGGCGCGGCAACACGACGCTGATGATCGGCGCCGATGAGGACCAGGTGGACAAGGTGCTTGACCTGATCCGCCAACACGCCCGCTCCAGCGCCGGCCCGATCGAGGGCGCCACCGAGCAGATGCCCCAGCCCGCCGCCGCGACCGTCTTCGTCCTCGACCTCGAGGAATACCAGCGCCTCTAGCACCCGGCGCGGCGGCGCGGCGACCAAGTCACACGCAGCCGTCCGGCGCGTGGCCCAGCACCCACATCCACGTTTCGCCGTCGCCGGTGACGGTCACCACGTCATGCTCATTGACGCTGAGCCCGGCGTTGCGCAGCAGCGTTAGGTTGGTCTCCGCTCCGTAGTGACTCCACCACATCGGCGCGCCCCAGCCCTCCCAATCCTCCTCCTCGCCCTCCCAGGCGGCCGTCGCCCAGCTCGCCAGGAAGCCGCCGCCGGGTCGCAGCCACGACGCGATCCGCGCCACCAGCGCCGCCTGCGCCTCGCGCGGGACGTGGATAATCGAATAGGCGACGACGACCAGCGCGAAGGACGCGGGCGGGAAACGGAGCGACACCATGTCGGACTGCATCAGCGTTGCCGAGGGGATGTTCCGTCGCGCAAGCTCGACCTGGCGGCGGGAGAGATCGACACCGGCCACCGCGAACCGCTTCGCCAGCCAGGTGCCGATCGGCACGCCGGCGCCGCAGCCAAGATCGAGCACCGGCACCCCGTCCGGCAATGCCGTCGCGAACTCGACGAGCAGCGGCGGCAAGTGCGCTGACCGCGAGGCGGTGTACTGCCTGGCGATCCGGTCGTAACCGGCCGCGACCCGCTGCACGGCCCGAGAATCCCGTGGGCGATCGATTGGTGACTGGCTCATCACTCGGCGGGGAGATCGGAGGAATGCGAGGGCGATGGTGGACGGACGGGCGCACGGTCTGGCCCGAGGAGCCGCCGGATGCGCGCGTCCAGCTCATCGAGGTCGAACGGCTTTTCCAGCACATCATCGGCGCCGGCGTCAAACCCGCGTGCCTCACCATGCGTCGCCGCGGTGAGCACGAGGATCGGCACGTCGCGCTGGTACCGTTCGTGGTAGCGCCGGATGAATTCCCAGCCGTCCATGCCGGGCATCTTCAGGTCGATCAGGATGATGTCGGGAATGTGCCGGTCGATAAGCGTGAGCGCGGCTTCCCCTTCGACTGCCTCAACGACCTGGTGCCCTTCGTCACGCAGCGCCGTCGTGACCACGAGGCGGACGCTGTCATCGTCTTCGACGACCAGCACATGCGCCATAATCTCTCCTTGCCGCCCGATCCGTTCGCTCAGGCCGCCGGCGGCTGCGCCGGAAGCTGAACCACGAACCGCGCCCCCGCGTGATCCGGTTGCTCGACGTGGATCGTGCCCCCGTGTTGCTCGACGATCTGCCGGGCGACGAACAAGCCCAATCCCATCCCGGCCAGGTGCTCGCTGCTCGAAGCCGGTTGGTGCCGCTCGAAGATTCGCGCGCGCTCATCGGCCGGAATGCCGACACCCTCATCTTCGACGGTCAGCCGGATGCCTGCGGCGCCATCATCCGCCAGGATGACCCCGATCTCTCCGCCGGCCGGATTGTAACGAACGGCGTTGTCGAGCAGGATCGTGACGAGCTGCTCGAACCGGATCGGATCCACAGAGCCAGGCAACACCTCCGGGCAGGTCAACGCCAGATGGTGCCGGACCGGGAGCGGCTGCCGGGCCAACACAGTGCGCAATGTCGCCGCGACGTCCATCAGCGTCCGCTCGATCGTCAATCGCCCGCTGGGACCGCCCATCGTGTCGAGCAGCCGGTCGAGGAGATCGGTGAGCCTGGCAGTCTGCAGCTCGATCGTCGCCAGCGCCGATCCGAGCCGTTTGGCGTCGAGGGGCAACCCGCGTTGGGTAGCGCGCCGGAGCAATTGCGCGTAGCCGCGGATGCTGGTGACCGGTGTCCGGAAGTCATGCGCCGCCGCCCAGAGGAAGCTGTCCCGCGCGTCGAGCGCGCGTCGCGCCTCCTCCTCGCGATTGGCCAGCGCGCGCGCTTTCTGTTGCAGCAGGGCAATCTCCCGCATCCGGTCCGCCTCGGTCGGCAGGTCCGCGTAGCTCTCGGCGGGGACGACGGACGTGTGGGCGGCACAGACCGCCTCCATCGCGACCGAGCCGTCCCGGCCACCAAAGGAATCCAGCGGATAGGCGCAGACCAACGTGAAATCGAGCTCGCTCAGGAGCTCGTTCCACAGGCCCTCGAGTTGGATGGACTGCGCCGCGTCATCGATCGCCAGCGGAAAGATCACCAGTTCACCAAAGACAAGGGGGGTCTCCTCCGTCGTGCTGGCGCACGCGGCCGCGGAGAGGATGCCGCCGATGCGCCGCCGGAACGTCCCCGCGTCCAGGCGACCGTTCGTCGTCACCTGCGCCAGCGCCTCTTTCGCGTCCAGGCTAACGAATCGGCCACAAGCGACCGCGCCGGCGACGTCGCATCCTCGCGCGGCCAGATGTCGTTCGAGGCCCGCGCGGTGCTCTTCCGTCGCCAGGATCACCACCGATCCGCCGAGATCGAGCGCCGCGCCGCCCGCCCGCGCGAGTTCGGCCAGCAAGTACTCGTCATCTTCATAAAACAGCACCACATGGTTGCCCTGATGCGCGCGCGACCAAGGACCCGGGACAAGCCCGGGCCGGCCATTCGGACTGGCGTCAGCCACCGTCGAATTCATGTGCACTCCCCGCCTGGCGGGCGTCTCACCATGCCGCGTGGAACCGGTCGTCCTTCCCTCCACCCCGGCGCACCGCGTCACTCGCCCTTACGGCCTGTTCCGGCCTCGCATTCTCCATGCCACGTTACCCGCGTCGGGCCGGCCCGTTCTTCCCAGCGCCGGCCAATTCCGCGAGGCGGTCGAAGAAATCCGGAAAGGTCTTGGCGACACAACCGGGATCGAGGATGCGCACGCCCGGCGCCCGCAGGCCCGTGATCGCGAAGCTCATCGCCATCCGGTGATCGTCATAGGTCGCGATGTCGGCGGGTGTCACCGGCGCCGGATGGATCGCCATGCCATCGGCGAACTCGTCCACCCGTTGTCCGAGCTTGTGCAGCTCGGTTGCGACCGCGCCGATCCGGTCCGTCTCCTTCACCCGGTTGTGGGCGACGCCGCGGATCGTCGTCGGCCCGGTGGCAAACGGCGTGATCGCCGCCAGCGTCTGCGCCGTGTCGGAGATCGCGTTCATATCGACGTCGATCCCCCGCAGCCGCCCGTCCGCCGGCCCGGTGACTTCGGTAAACGCCTTCGTGATGCTCACCGTCGCGCCCATCCGCTCCAGCACCCGCGCGAACCCGAGATCGCCCTGCGCCGATCCCCGGCCCAGCCCCTCGACCCGCACCGTGCCGCCGGTCACCGCCGCCGCCGCGAAGAAGTAGGAGGCATTGGAGGCATCCGGCTCGATCCGGTAGCTCCGTCCGGCGTAGCGCTGCCCCGGCGGGACCGCGAAGGTGCGCCAGTCCCGCTCGTCCAGCGTCACCTCAACGCCGAAATCGCGCATCACCTGCGCGGTGATGACCAGATAGGGCTTCGAGACCAGCTCGCCCGCGACATCCACCGTCACGCCCTCCCGGGCATACGGCGCCGCGAGCAAAAGCCCGGTGAAGAACTGGCTGCTCTGGTCGCCGGCCATCGCCGTCCAGCCACCGCGCAGCTCATCGGCTCGCACGGTCACTGGCGGGCAGCCATTCCCGGCCTCGCTCGCCACATCTCCGCCGAGCGCATTGAGCGCCGCCAGCAGCGGCGCGATCGGCCGCTGTCGCATGCGTGGCACGCCGTCGATCCGGAAAACGCCGTGCCCGAGCGTGAGCGCGGCCGTCAGGAAGCGCATCGTCGTGCCGGAGTTCCCGACGAAGAGATCCGCCTCCGTTGCCGGGAAGGTCCCGTCGCCGCCGGTGACGATAAATCGCTCGCCGGCGACATCGCTCTCGATCGCGATGCCCAGCTCGCCGAGCGCCGCCGCCATGTAGCGGGTGTCATCGCTGAAGAGCGCCCCGGTCAGCTCCGTCCGCCCACTCGCCAGCGCGGCGACGAGCAACGCCCGGTTGGTGATCGACTTCGACCCCGGCACCCGCGCCACCCCACTGACCGGGCCATCGACGGGGATCATTTCCCGCACATCTGGCGTGGTCCCCGCCACATCGCTTGAACTCGTCATGCTGATAATCAGACTCCGTTCCGGCGACTCGACTCGCCGATTCCTCGCGACAGTCCGGCCACTCTGCGGCACGCGGAGAGTGGCGTCAACCGCTGTCCTGACTACTCGTGGCCGAGTTCCTGAAGCATTTTCAAGAACTCACCCGGCGAGCAAATCGCGCATCCTTGGAAAGCCTGCAAACATTGCAGTTGTATGTCTCCGCTGACGAGAAAATCCGCGCTCGCCGACGCTTCCCGAGCACGAGATCGTCCTCGGGATGCGTCGCAACACCATGCACCGTAACCGAGATTTCGACGACCGTGGCATCGAGCCGAAGCGATGCCAGGAACCGGTCCACCTGCCGTGGTTGGAGCCGTTGCTGGAAATAACGGTCGGCCAGAGCCCGCCGAACTTCCGAGATCAACGGTTCTGACGAGACAAGGGTGAACAGGCCAGTTTGCCAGGCACGTAGCACGGCGCCCGGCGTGCTCTCCTGACGCTCCAGCCCCACGACGCCCGAAACGAGGACATTGGCATCGAGGACGACAACCTGCATCATCGCCCGGCATCGCGCGCCGTCTGACGAGATTGCTCCTCCCGAGTCTGTCTCAAGGCGCGAGTTACCTGCGCCTCCAGTTCGTCGAGTGGCACGTCGGCGAACGCGCGGCTGATCTCCCGCATCGCCTCCGCCCGCTCGTCACGCGCCGCGTCCAGTTCGGCAAGCCGGCGAAGATCATCGGCCGAAACGATGCCGGCCACCGGCACGCCGCTTTTCTCGATCAGAATGCGCGTCTCTCGACGCGCCACCTGGTTCACGATCTGACTCAAATGCTGCCGCGTGTCGGTAAAGTTCTTCGTCTGGATGGATGGTGCGCACGACGCCATGGGCATGCTCCTCGGTGTGCAACTCTGTACACTCTGATGCAGTGTAGCACGCGAGAAGCAGCGGTGAGTCCCGACGTTACGAGGTCAGCGCGGT
Organism: Thermomicrobiales bacterium; assembly: GCA_025928015.1. Classification (GTDB taxonomy): domain Bacteria; phylum Chloroflexota; class Chloroflexia; order Thermomicrobiales; family UBA6265; genus JAICKJ01. The sequence goes on along the minus strand of JAICKJ010000164.1, from coordinate 3,335 downwards.
CACGATCGCGCTGACGTTGTAGTGCATCATCTTGAGGTAGGTGTCACCGCTGCTGCCCGGCGGGCCCAACGCGTCGGTGTAGAGGTCCGGACCGAGCTTCACTCCCGCCTCGTCGGCGATCTGTTGCATCAGCTTCGGGTTGGAGACGTTCTCCGCGAAGATCGCCGGCACGTGCGCCGCCTTGATCTCCTTGATCAGGTTGGCCACGTCCCGCGCCGAGGGCTCGCCCTGCTCCGTGCTCAGCGAGCCGAAGGCCGTGCCGATGATCTGGAAACCATACGCCCGCGCGAAATAGGCGAAGGTGTCATGCGAGGTGACCAGCTTCCGCTGATCCGGCGGGATTTTGGCGACTTCCTGCTTGACCCAGGCGTTGAGCTGGGCGAGCTGGGCCAGATAGGCCTTCGCGTTCGCCTGGTAGGTCGCCGCGTTCGCCGGATCCTTCGCGCTCAACCCCTTTTCGATCGTCTGCACGATCATGATCGCGTTGTTCACGTCGTGCCAGACGTGCGGATCGTGGATGCCCGGCTTGGCGTCCGACACCCCCGCCTCGTGGTCGGCCGCGATCAGGTTCATGCCGTCGGTCACCGCCACGCGCTTCGCGCTGGAGCCGGAGGCGTTGTAGAGATCATCCAGCCAGGGCTCGAACCCGACGCCGATCTCGAAGATCAGATCCGCCTGCGCGACCTGGGCGACCTGATCCGGCTTCGGATCGAAGGTGTGCGCGTCGCCCCCGGGCGGGACGATCGTGCTCAGGTCGACCTTGTCGCCCCCGACCTGGTGGACGAAGTCGCCGAGCACGCTGAACGTGGCGACGACCTTGAGCTTCTGCCCGCCGGCCAGCGCCGGCTGCCCGCCGGCGAACGCGGGCGCCAGCAACACGATGACGAGCACCGCCAACAGCACGACACCGCGCGAGCGCGCGAGCGTAAGGTGTGACATGGACCCTCCGACTGAAGCGAGCGGGCCGGTCGTCTGGATAACGCCCGACCCAATTGAGACTGCGTATCAATATAGTGAGTGGCGTGATCCGCGTCAAACCAAAAGCCACTGTCAAACAGGGAACAGCGTCGGACAGCGAATCGTCTACCATGGGACAAAGACCGGCCTGGCTCCGGTCCGTCACGAAAATGACACTGATTCAGGAGTGACACGCGGGTATGAACCATCTCGGACGCCGGGCGATCGTGATCGTGCTCGCCATGCTGCTGCTCGTCAGCGCGTCGCCCGCCCTCGTCGCCGCGCAAGCCACCAGCGCCACCAGCACGAAGACCGCCGAAGTGACCGATGCGCTCCAGCAGATCGCGTCACTGGAGCGGGATCACGACGTCAACACCCTCTACGACCTGCTCCACCCCGATGTCCGGCAGAAGCTCAGCCGCGAAGGGCTCGGCGCCTACTACGCCTCTCCCGCCGCGCTGATCCCGGACGGCGCCTATGCCGACGTCAAGGTGACCTTCGGCGACTGGACCTGGCCGGTCACCGGCAAGACGTACAAGGACGCCGCGACGGTCACGTACACCGCCTCCGGCACGCGCAACGGCAAGCCGGCGAGCGAGACGGCGACGCAGCACCTGGTCCTCGACGGCGTCACCTGGCGCTGGTTCTTCGGCGTCACCGATGCGTTCGTCGCGCAGCAGGACAGCGCGGCCGCGAAGGCGCAGTCGTACAAGAGCCCCTTCAAGGACAAGGGCTACGCGGCGATCGACACCTACTGGGCGTCCGCCTTCACCATCGCCGGCATCACGTACACGCCGCCGCGGGAGATCATCGCCGTCACCAAACCGATTCGCACCGGCTGTGGCAACGAGGACCAGACGGGCATCGACAAGGCCGGCGTTTACTACTGCACCGTCGACCACAAGATCTACTACTCGCCGAAAATGAAGACCGAGGTCTCCATCGGCTTCGGCAGCTACGCCTGGTACCACATCGTCGCCCACGAATGGGGCCATCACATCCAGCAGCTGATGGGCATCGACGCCACGCGTGATCCGGAGCTGGACGGCGGCATCTACCCGATCGAGCTGGAGCTGCAGGCCGACTGCCTCGCCGGCACCTACGACCAGGACGCGCTCGCCAAGGGGGCGATCACCGAGAAGGCGTTCGACCAGGCGCTGGCGATCACCGACGTCGCCGGCGACCGCAAGTCGACCAAATGGGACGATCCGAACGCCCACGGCACCGATGCCCAGCGCCGCCAGTCCGTCCTCACCGGCTTCGACGACGGCTTCATCGGCTGCAACCTCCCGCTCCACCCGCCCGAGGGGTAACCGCGCTCCGCGGCCGGCGGGTCGCGAAAGGAGGCGCATGGACCGCGAGATCGTCTTGCACCTCGTCGCGCCGCGGCAGCTCTTCGTCTTCGATTCCGCGACCTACGACCCATTCGATCCGGGAGCCCTCGGCCAGTCCGGCGTGGATGAACTCTTTCAGCTCGCCCACGCCGGCTGGCTCGGCCCGCGCCGCCTGCGCGCCACCCTCTGCGTGCCCGCCGCCACCTTCACGCCCGGCCTCGAACGCCAGATGCGCGACGCGTTCAAGCGGTACTGCGAGGGCCAGCTCGCCGCCAACCGGCAGGCGCACCGCGAGTTCCTCGCTACAAATGTCTTCTACCTGGCGCTCGCCATCCTCGTCCTCGCGGTCGGGCTCTGGTTGCAGCACCAGCTCGCCGTCTCGGATCTGATCGACCCCGGCGAGCTGCGCGACGCGCTCCAGACCGGCATCCTCGTCCTCATCTGGGTCGTCGTCTGGACCCCGGTCAGCGGCTTCGTCCTCGAATGGGTCCCGTTCGCCCGCACCCGCCGCGCCTGGCGCGCGATGTTGACGATGGACCTCGCCGTCCACCCGGAGCACCGGCCGCCCGCCCCGTCATGACGCCGGCGCCGGCTGCCACCGCGCCACGCGCCAGGTCACGGCGAGCCCGGCCAGCGCGACGAGGACCAGACCGGCGAAGAGCGCGACGAATGGATCGCTCTCGCCCGGCCGGGGCGCGGTGACGAAGGCGATGGTGAAGATCGTCGTGCCGGTCGTGATCCCCAGATAGCGCACCGTTGTGTAGGCCCCTCCGGCCACGCCCGCATGCTCCGCCGGCACCGGCTCGAAGGCGGCTTCCTGCATCGCGGCATCCGGCATGCCCAGCCCCACCCCCATCACTGCGAGCGCGCCAGCGAGCGCCAGCACCGATGCGGTGCCGAACGCGCCCGCCGCCAGGACAACTCCGACCACCAGGCAGAGCGCGCCGGCGATCAGCGGCAGGCTGCGCCCCCGCCGGTCGTCCTGTCGGCCGCCCAGCTCGCCGCACGTGGCGAAGAGCACCGACGCGCTCGCGCAAGCGAATG
>JAICKJ010000296.1 GCA_025928015.1 Thermomicrobiales bacterium | reverse complement strand
GGAGTGATGCATGGCGCGCGCCACGATCCCAGGGTATCCCCGCATCGGCAAACATCGTGAGCTGAAGAAAGCCCTCGAAGCCTTCTGGTCGGGCAAGATCAGCGAGGCCGACCTCCAGCAGACCGCGGCCGAAGTCCGCCGCGCCGGCTGGGACGCCCAGGCCGCCGCGGGACTCGACCTCATCCCGGCCAACGACTTCTCCTTCTACGACCAGGTCCTCGACACCACCGCGATGGTCGGCGCCGTGCCGGAACGCTACAAGTGGAGCGGCGACACGGTCGATCTCGACACCTACTTCGCCATGGCCCGCGGCCGCACCGGTGAGAAGGATGTGCGGGCGATGGAGATGACGAAGTGGTTTGACACCAACTACCACTACATCGTCCCCGAGCTGCACCCGGACACCGCCTTCCGCCTCGCCTCCGACAAGCCGTTGATACAGTTCGAGGAGGCCAAGGCCGCCGGCGTCAACGCCAAGCCGGTGCTCGTCGGCCCGGTCACCTTCCTGATGCTCGCCAAGGACCACGAGGAGCGGCTCGATCGCTTCGCGCTGCTCGACCGGCTGCTGCCCGTCTACACCGAAGTCGTCGGCAAGCTGGCGGACGCCGGCGCGGAGTGGATCCAGCTCGACGAGCCGATCCTGGTCGAGGATCTCGTGCCGGGTGAGCTCGACGCGCTCAAATCCGCCTACGAGGCGATCGCCGCCGCCAAGGGCAACGCGAAGATCCTCGTCCAGACCTACTTCGACCACGTCGGCGACGCCTACGAGACGCTCGTCAACCTGCCGGTCGATGGCATCGGCCTCGACTTCGTGCGCGGCCCGGAGAACCTCGACTTCATCAAGAAGGATCAGGGTTTTCCAACGGACAAGGTGCTGGTCGCCGGCGTCGTCGACGGCCGCAACATCTGGGTCAACGACCTCAACACGTCGTTCTCCACGCTCGAGGAGCTGGCGAAGCACGTCGATCCGGATCGGATCATCGTCTCCACCTCCTGCTCGCTCCTCCACACGCCCTACGACGTGAACGAGGAGAAGCAGCTCGATCCGGAGGTGAAGAGCTGGCTGGCCTTCGCGGAGCAAAAGCTGCACGAGGTCGTCACCCTCGCCAAGGGCCTCACCCAGGGCAAGGACGCAATCGCGGACGCGCTGGCCGCCAACAAGCAGTTGCTGGAGAGCGCCGCCAAATCCCCGCGCCGCCGCAACGAGCAGGTGCAGGCGCGGCTGGCGAACCTGCCGGCCGACGCCGACCAGCGCGGCGTGCCCTTCGCTCAGCGCGCGAAGCTCCAGCAGGAGCGGCTCGGCCTGCCGAAGCTGCCGACGACGACGATCGGCTCCTTCCCGCAGACCGGCGATGTCCGCGCCACCCGCCGCAAGTTCGAGAAGGGCGACATCACCCGCGCGGAGTACGAGCGGTTCATCGAGGGCCAGATCAAGGCGGTCATCGACCACCAGGAGGATCTCGGCATCGACGTCCTGGTCCACGGCGAGCCCGAGCGCAACGACATGGTCCAGTACTTCGGCGAGCAGCTCGACGGCTTCGCCTTCACCCACAACGGCTGGGTGCAGTCCTACGGCTCCCGCTACGTCCGCCCGCCGGTCATCTACGGGGACGTCTCCCGGCCGGAGCCGATGACGGTCCGCTGGGCGACCTATGCGCAGTCGCTGAGCGACAAGCCGGTCAAGGGCATGCTGACCGGGCCGGTGACGATCCTCAACTGGTCCTTCGTCCGCGACGACCAGCCGCGCTCCGCGACCTGCGAGCAGATCGCGCTGGCGATGCGCGACGAGGTTCATGATCTCGACGAGGCCGGCATCAAGATGATCCAGATCGACGAGGCGGCGCTGCGCGAGGGGCTGCCGCTGCGCCGCGCCGACTGGGACGAGTATCTGCACTGGGCGGTCGAGTGCTTCCGCATCACCGCCGCCGGTGCGCGGCCGGAGACGCAGGTGCACACGCACATGTGCTACTCGGAGTTCAACGACATCTTCCAGGCGATCAGCGATCTGGACGCGGACGTGATCTCGATCGAGAACGCGCGGTCCGGGCTGGAGCTGCTGGAGGTCTTCAAGTCGGCCGGCTACGACAAGGGCATCGGCCCGGGCGTCTACGACATCCACTCCCCACGCGTGCCCCCGCGGGAGGAGATCGAGGAGAACCTGAAGAAGACGCTGACCGTGCTCGACATCGACCAGGTCTGGGTCAACCCCGACTGCGGTCTGAAGACGCGCAAGCCGGAGGAGTCGACCGCGGCGCTGAAGAACATGGTCGCCGCCGCCAAGGAAGTCCGCGAATCCCTCGTCGGCGCCGGCATCAAGTAACCGCACGGCGACGCTCAGTTCAACCTGAAATAGGCCGCCGGGCTGGAGCAATGCTCTCCAGCCCGGCGGTTTTTCGTCCCGGTAAGAGCCGCGTCTCATAAACGTGGGATCAGCAGTGGCCCTGATACAATTGTCAATATCGAGCGAAGGAGAATGGCAAGTGCTTCCCCGATCAACCAAGCTCAATCACGAAGGGCAAATCACGATTCCCGCCGAAATTCGCGAGGCACTCGACATGCACGAGGGTGAAGAGTTGCTCGTGGAACAGGTCGATGGACGGATCGTGCTGCGCCGTGCAATCGATATCGCGCGCGAAACGGCCGGAGCACTCAAACAGTACAGGAAGGCTACGCCCGTCGATCCCGAAGAAGAAGATGAAGCCATCGAGCGCGCAATCGCCGAAGAGTATCTGGCGTCCCTTCGCGACGAATGACCAGGCAGGCATTCGTCGACACCAGCGTCCTCGTCGATCACCTGGTCCAAAGCGGACGCAGTCCCTCCAATCGTGCCAGCGAGCTCATCGCCAATGTGGCGAGGGGGACGATCGATCTGTTCATATCAGAAACGGTCGTGCTGGAATCAGTTCATGTCCTTTCCAAGGTCTATGACGTTCCGAGGGAAACAGTCTGCATTCGTCTTATAGAGCTCTTGAGCATTCCCGGCATTATCCATCCACACAAGTCCACCATGCTGAAAGCGTACCGCTTTTGGGCCAAACAGGGGCCGCTTTCGTTCGCGGATTGCTACCACCTCGCGCTGACCGCTGACCTCGGCCTGAGCGAGATCTATGCGTTCGACAAGAAGATGGGGCGCTATCCCGGCGTCACGCGCATCGAGCCATGATCCATGAGCCGTCTTAACAGGAGCAGTGATGCCGACGAAGCGAACCGCGCTGGCGCACGGAGCAGCTTGCATAGAGGAGAACCATCTTTGGCGACTTCTGACATGACCCATATCCCGGCGATGCGAAGCTGCGCGGTCGGCCCGATGACACTGGCACTGATCGGACCCATCGCGCGGGTGCAGGTGCAGCGGTCGTCGTTGAAGCTGGGGGAGCGGCCGCATCGCTGGTTCGAGCCGACGCCGATCACCCGCGTGATGGCGTTGCGCGTCGACGGCGACGGGGTAACCGGCATCGGCGCGAATGGCGAGCTGATCGTCGATGTGCATAACCGGACCCATCCCCAGTCGAAGTTTCGGGGCGAGAACGGGGTCTCGGTCGGGTTCACGGCCCACTACGCGCGGATGCGGGAACGGTTCGGCGAACGGCTGACCGAGGGGATCGCCGGGGAGAACATCCTGGTGCAGTCGGACGGGATGCTGAGCGCAGACGATCTGGCCGGCGGGCTCGTGATCGCTACGGACCGCGGCGAGTTCACGCTGGAGCAGATCGTCGTCGCGGCGCCGTGTGTCGAGTTCGCGAAGTTCGCCTCGGACTACGCACCCTCCGATACGCCGGACCGGCAGATCACCGAGGCGGTCGATTTTCTCCACCGCGGGATGCGCGGCTTCTACACCACGATCGCCGCAACCAGCCTTCAGCCGGCCATCATCCGGCCCGGCGATCTCGTCTACCGGCGGCTGCCAGCGTAGACGGGCGGCGTGCGCAGCTCGGGGTGCGCCGTCAGGTAGCGGCGGATCGCCTCCGGGTAGAGCGCGCATTCCGTCGCGAAGACGCGGGCGCCGAGCGTCGCCGACGTGTCATCCGGCAACACCGGCACCTCGCGCTGGAGCAGCGGCGGTCCTTCGTCGTAATCATTCGTGACGAGGTGGACGGTCGCGCCGGAGACGGTATCCCCGTGCTCCAGCACCGCCTGATGGACCCGCTCGCCGTAACGGCCGCGTCCGGCGGCGTAGGACGCCGCCCGGGGGAGCAGCGCCGGGTGGATGTTGAGGATGCGTCCCTCCCACGCCGGCGGCACGACGAGCTGGCGCAGAAAGCCACAGAGCAGGATCATCTGCGGCTGAGACGGCGCGAGCGCGGCGAAGAGCGCGTCGCTGTAGGCGTCGTTGTCCGCGAACCCGCGCCGGGTCAGCGTCTCGTGGGAGATGCCGGCCTCCGACGCCACCTGCAACCCACGCGCGCCGGCAACCGAGCTGACGACGTGGACGACCCGCGCATCCAGCTCGCCACGATCGATGACGCGCAGCAAGTTCTCCAGCGTCCGTCCGGACCCGGAGAGGAGCACCGCGAGACGCCAGGGAGCCCCCTTCCCGGCGCATGAGGCGCCACCCCTCCCCCAAGTTTGGGAGAGGGGAGCACGTCCGGACCCCTCTCCCAAACTTGGGGGAGGG
>JAICKJ010000309.1 GCA_025928015.1 Thermomicrobiales bacterium | reverse complement strand
GATCGGATGCACCCGCGCATCGAGCTGCCGCCATTCCCCACGCGCCACCAGAGAATCGGGAGGTTTCGGGCGGTCGGTGGGCCTCGAGTTCGTGACCGTTAGTCAAAGAATTGGAATCGCTTCAGATTTGGTCCGGTGGGTTGCTCGCGCTGCCCCGACGACCGGGAGAAGCGGTCGAGATGCGATGATCATGCGACGATGGGATGACCCACTCGAGGCAAACGCGAGATGAGCCGACACCTGTCGCTCCGCGCGCGTTTCCTCCTCTTCGCAGTGGCCTGTTTGCTGCCGCTGCTGGTCGTCGTTGCCTTTTTCCTCGACCGCGGCATCGAGCGGAATACGCAGCAGTTGGTCAGCGCCGAGGGCTCGCTGGCGCAGGTCATCAACCGGCAGCTTCGCACGCAATTCAAGGACAATACGGAGACCTTCTCCAACCTCTCGCATCAGCCAGAAATCTTCGAGATGCGGCCGAGCGCCGCAGGAACGACCCTCGGCCAATACCAGACGGCGCTCCCGGAGATCTCCGGCATCTTCCTGCTCGACGCCGACGGCACACTCGTCGCCCAATCGGGTCAGCAACCCGGACCGGTGCTGACAGGAAATTCGGCGCTCTTCCAGCAGGTGGTCTCCTCGGGTACATCGATCGTCACCGGCCGTTATCAGCTCGACGACAAGACGAGCGTCATTCTGATGATCTTCCCGGTCATGCCCGTCAGCGATCAGGAAGCGCAGAACGCCTCGTCGACGACCGAAAGCGTCCCCCCCGCGCCCGACGCCGAGAGCACTTCGGTCGGCAACAGCGTGAAGCCGGGCCAGGTCGTCGGCGTGATCGGCGCGATGATCAACACGGACCGGCTGGCCGCGACGATATTGCCGTACGCCCGCGGCGACACCGATATCGCGCTGGTGACGAACAATCAGGTGATCGTGGGATCGCCGAAGATCACCAACAATCCGGACCAGTTCCTGCACCGGCTGAACAACCCCATCTCGCTCTCCCTGGCCGGCGATACGGACAGCACGACCTACACCGACAACAACGGCACCAAGCGGTTGGTCTACTTCATGCCGCTCGACTTCGATGGCGCCCAATGGTCGATCTTCGTGACCAACCCGACGCCACGCTCGTACGCCCAGAGTCTGATCGTGCAGAGCATCGTCGCGCTGGCACTGGCGGCGTTCGTGATCTTGGCGATGGCGTTCTTCTTCGGCGAGATGACGGCCCGGCCGCTGCGGTTGCTGACGGCCCAGGCCGCCGCCATCCGGCACGGCCAGTTTCGCCACTCGATCGAATCGACCGGCGCGAGCGAGATCCACGACCTGGCTGACGCCTTCGCCGGCATGGCCCACCAGATCGAGGCGCAGATGCACGGCATGGACGAGAGCCGGCAGGAGCGGGAGCACCAGGCCCAGGAGATGCGCGAGCTGCTGCGTCGGACCCTGCGGCTGCAAGAGGACGAGCGGCGCCGCATCGCCTCCGAAATCCACGACGCAGTCTCGCCATTGATCACCGGCGCGCTCTACCAGGCGCGGGCGATCCAGCTTGGCGGCGAGAGTTCCACCCCGGAAGAGCAGGCGGATTCGCTGGCGAGCGTCAACCAATTGCTGGAGCAAGCCTCGAAGGAGCTGCACAGCGTCATCTTCGACCTGCGGCCGCCCGACCTCGACGACATCGGCGTCGTGGCCGCCATTCGCGCGTACATCAAGACGATCGAGCGGACGGGCATCGCGGCCCAGTTCGAGGTCGTTGGCGACTCGCCCAACCTGACGCCGGAGGTCCGGCTCGGCATCTACCGGATCGTGCAGGAGGCGCTGCACAACGTCGTGCGGCACGCGCGGGCCGATGACGTCGTCGTCCAGCTCGAATCGAGCGACGAGGTGTTGCGGGTGACGATCCGGGACAATGGCACCGGCTTCGACCCGACAACCGCGGTGCAACCGACCTCCCTCGGCCTGCTCAGCATGCGCGAACGCGCGGCGGCGATCGGCGCGTCGTTCACGATCGTCACCCGGCCCGGCGGCGGCACCGTCATCCTGATCGAACGCAAGAGTTCCGAGGACGTGACGATGATCGATATCGATGCGTTGCTCGAGAGTGAGGCCGCGCACCAGCAGAGCGTTGCCACGAACGGCACTGGCAATGGGCATGCGCCCGATGGCGAGCTCTCTTCAGCCGCAGAATCCCTGACATCGCCCCAGCGCCACGGCGCTGACGATCGGTCCCTGCCGAGGACGCTACCGGCATGATCTCCGTCCTGCTGGTCGACGACCATCCGGTCGTCATCGAGGGCCTCCGCAAGCTGCTGAGCACCGACAGCGGGCTCAGCGTGACCGGCGAGGCGCACACCGCGGCGGACGCGATCGAGCTCGCGCAGTCGCTGCGGCCGGACGTCATCCTGCTCGATCTGCGCATGCCCGGCGCAAGCGGCATTCAGGCGACGCGGCGACTGCGCGACCGCGAGTTCAGCGGCGCGATCATCCTTCTCACGTCCTATGGCGATCAGGCCTATGTGCGGGAAGCGCTGGAGGCGGGCGCCGACGGCTACCTGCTCAAGAGCACGCCGTCGGAGGAGTTGATCTCCTCCATCCACGCGGCGGCGCGCGGCCGCCACGCGCTCAGCCCCGAGCTGCTGGACGGCGTGCTGGAGGACCTCTCCGGCCTGGCGCGAGAGAAGACGCAGCGCGACGCCGCCCTGACCGAGGAGGACCGCGAAATCCTCACCAGGGCGAGTCAGGGCGCGACCAACCGGGAGATCGCGCACGCGATGAGCCGGAGCGAGATCGCGATCAAGAAGCGCCTCCAGATCATCTTCAACAAGCTGGGCGCGGTCGACCGTGCCCAGGCCGTCGCCAAGGCGATCCGCCGCGGCCTGATCTAGCCCGCCACAGCAGCAGAGGTTATTTCGTTTAGGATTGCACAGGCGCGTCAGCCTCCGGCTGGCCCGTGCCCAATCCGCCCGTGCATCCGGAGGACGAAGCCGCCTCGTGTCCTGGTTCGACGTCACCTTACGCTGGTATCTGCTGACCCTGCTTACCACGCTCGCGTTCCTGCCCCTGACGGCCTTCCTTGGCCGGCACATCACCGACCGGGGGGCAGGGCTGGCGCGGCCGGTGGCAGCGCTGGCGCTGAGCTGGCCGCTCTGGTTCCTGGCCAGCGTCTCGCCGGTGCCATTTGGAGTCGCCGGATTGTGGGTCACGCTGGCGTTGGCGCTCGTCATCGGCTGGCCGCTGGCCGCCCGCGCGAAGCTCTTCGACCGGACCCTCCTCCGGCATTACCTGCTCGCCGAGGCCGGATTTCTGATCGCCTTCGCGGCCTTCATCTGGTTTCACGGTTACGGGCCGGCGACGACCTTCCAGGAGAAGTCGTCCGACCTGATGATGCTTGCGTCGTCGATGCGGTCCCGCGACATGCCGCCACTGGACGCCTGGCTGGCCGGTCACCACATCAATTACTACTACATCGGATATGTCATCTTCGGCTCCTTCGGCCGGCTGATCGGCACGACGCCGGCGGTCGTCTTCAACCTCGCGCTGGCGACGATCTTCGGAATGACGATCGTCGGCGCGGCGAGCCTCGGCGCGAACGTCCTTTCCCGCTGGATGAGCGAGCGGGCCGCGATGATCGGCGGCGGCATCGCCGCCTTCCTGACCGTCTTCGCCGGCAATCCCTGGGCGGCGGTCAAGGTGCTGCAGGGCGTCTCGGCACAGTGGCACGGCTGGTTCTTCAGCGCGGTCGGTTGGCAGGCGACCCGGTTCATCCCTGACTCCGGCGGCCAACCCGCGATCTCCGAGTTTCCGGCCTTCAGCTTCATCCTCGCCGACCTGCACCCGCACCTGCTGGCGCTGCCCTTCGCCATCGCCGCGCTCGGGCTGACCTGGGCGCTGGTCAACCTGCCGGAGGGAACGTGGCGGCGTCCGGCCGTCCTGGGCCGCGTGTTCCCGACCGGAGTGGCGATCGGCGCGCTCTACGCGATGAACTCGTGGGACTTCCCGACGTATCTGGTCGTCGCGCTCGCCGCCGTCTTCGCCGGGCTGCATTGCCACTCCATCGCGGAGCGGGGCAAGATCGCCGGCGCGCTCATCGTCAGCGCCGTGGTGCTGTGGGCGCCGTTTTACGTCGCGTTCGAGGCGCCAACCCAGCCAGTCAGCCAGGGTTTAGCGAACTCCGTCGGCAAAGTGCCGGTGGTCGGCGGCGTGATCGCCTCATTGGCGGGGTACACGGGCGAACGCACGAGCTGGGACCAATATCTCGGCGTCTTCGGCTTCGTCTATGTGGTCGCCATCGCGTTGATCGTCGCCACCTTC
>JAICKJ010000063.1 GCA_025928015.1 Thermomicrobiales bacterium | reverse complement strand
GTGCTCGGCGGCGTAGCCGGCGACCGACTGGCCGGTGATCGCCCGCACGACCTCGCCCAGCATGATGAAGCCGGGGTCACTGTAGACCACCTCCTCGCCCGGCGTGCGGACCGGTTGATCGGTGGCGAAGAGGCGGATCATCGCCTCCGGGTCGTTGGCCTTGAAATAGAAGGGCCGCCAGTCGATCGGGCCCGCCGTGTGCGAGAGCAACCGGCGGATCGTCACCTCGCGCTTGGCGCCCTCGGTGCCGAAGGCTGAGAGAATCTCGCCGACCGGCTGGTCCAGGCCGAGCCTGTGCTCGGCGACCAATTGCAGGATCGACGGGGTGGTGGCCGTCACCTTGGTCAGCGAGGCGAGATCGAAGATCGTATCGGTCGTCACCGGCGTACGCTGGTCGACTGGCTCGCGCACGGCCCAGCCTGTGGCGCGAAGCAGCGCGATCTTGCCGTAGCGGGCGATGAGCGCGACCGCGCCGCCGAACATGTGCGCCTCGGCGGCCCGTACCAGCATGCCCCAGGCGGCATCGAGCGCCGGCACATCGAACCCCAGCTCGGCCGGATTCTCGTTCGTCATCTCCACGGGCAGGACTCCTTGGGTCGCCGCCGGCCTGTCAGACCGGGTCGGCGGCGCATTGCACGCTCGCGGTCGCCGTGAGCGTCTCGATCTCCTCCGCCGAGTAGCCAAGCTCCGTCAGCACTTCTGTCGTGTGCTGGCCGAGGACCGGCGGCGGCTGGCGAATCTCCAGTGGGGTCCCGTGGAAGTGATAGGGGAAGCCGGGCAACGTGAGCTGCCCGGCCGTCGGGTGCTCGACCTCCCGCAAGAGCTCCTGATCGGCGATCTGCGGATCGGCGAAGGCCTGGGCGACATCGTAGATCGGTCCGCACGGCACGCCGTGCCGGTCCATCAACGCGACGATTTCGGCCGACGCGCGCCCCTTCAGGATTTCCTCCAGCAGCGGGTTGAGGACCTCGCGGTTGGTGACGCGGTCCGGATTGGTGCGAAAGCGGGGATCGTCGGTCAGCTCCTCGTGGCCGAGCGCGGTGCAGAAGCGCTTCCAGAGCGCGTCGTTGCCGACCGCGAGGTTCACGTAGCCGTCGGCGGTCGCGTAGGTGTCGTAGGGGACGATCGTCGGGTGGGCGTTGCCGAGCTGGCGCGGCACGCGGCCGGCCGTGAGGTAGATCGTCGCCTGGTAGGTGAGGAGCGCGATCTGGCCGCCGAGCATCGAGGTGTCGATGTACTGGCCGCGGCGCTCCGGGTCGCGCTCGCGGCCGAAGAGCGCGCCGACGATGGCGTAGGCGCAGAACATGCCGGCGGCGATGTCGGCGATCGGGACACCGAGCTTGGTCGGCGGGCCGCCCGGCTCGCCGGTGACGCTCATGATGCCGCCCATGCCCTGGAGGACGAGGTCGTAGGCGGTGCGGTCGCGCGAAGGACCAGATTGTCCGAAACCGGAAATAGAGGCATAGACGACACCTGGCCGGCGAGCACTGACCGCCTCATAGCCGAAGCCCAGCCGCTCCAGCGTCCCGGGCGAGAAGTTCTCGACGACCACGTCGGCCCGGTCGAGCAGCTTCCAGAGGATCTCGCGCCCCGCGTCGCTCTTCAGATCGAGCGCGACCGAGCGCTTGTTGCGGTTGACGGAGAGGAAGTAACTCGCCTCACCGTTGACGAAAGGCGGCCCCCACTGCCGCGTGTCGTCGCCCGTGCCGGGCCGCTCGATCTTGATCACGTCGGCGCCGAGGTCGCCGAGCATCATCGTGCAGTACGGGCCCGTCATCACCCGCGTCAGATCGACCACCGTGATTCCGCTCAGGGGCAACCGCGCGCCCTGTCTGTCCGTCATGCCACCTCTCCACGCCCGGCGGGCTGCCGGGCGTCAGTCCTGATCGCGTCCGATTTCCACGGGCGCCGATTGTATCATCGCCCGCCGGCGCCGCCTACGGCGACCCACGCGGCGCATTGACAGCATCAACGGCGATGTTATCGTGAGATCAGGTCCATAACTGGCGGCATGCACAGGGGAGGCGACATGGCACCGGGCGACGCACCGCACACGACCGACCGACCGCATGGAGGCTCGCGCCACGACAGGGTGAGCCGGCGAACGCTCCTGCGCACCGCCGTGGCGGGCGCGGCGGCGATCCCGCTCGCCTCGCGCGTCCTCGCGCAGGGCACGCCGACACCGGTGCCGCCCGCGCCGCCGCGGGCGATCTCCCTCTCATCGATGGAGACCTGGGCGGAGCCATGGATCTGGCGGCCGAGCGACTGGCCCGGGCAGCGCCTCACCCTCAACGTCATCGAGAACGAGAACCCCGGCTCGATCGTCGGCTACGGCAACCCGAGCGCGATCCTCTTCTCCTACGAGGGCAGCACTCCCGGCCCAACGATCCGGATGCGTGGCGATGAGGTGCTCCTGGTCACCCTCCGCAACCTGTTGGGGAAAGATCTCGGCACGACACCCTTCGGGGTCTATCCCGACCCTGCCGCGCTGCCCACCTGGCTCAGCGCCGCGGATGTCGACATGAAGGCCATGGCTCGGGGCCAGATCCAGAGCGATTTCTGCCTCGGCGAGCACACGAACGGCGTCCACACCATCCACGACACGAATCTGCACACGCACGGCCTGCACGTCCGGCCCGGCCGCAACCCCGATGGCACCCACTCCGACAACATCATCCTCCGCCTGATCGGCCGCAAGGACCTCGAGGCCCGGATGGAGAACGCGGACAGCCCGACCTGCGACTGGCTGCGTGATCCGGAGCAGACTTCATTCCTCATGGAGGAGGAGACGGTCGGCTTCGCCGATTTTGAGTTCCACGTCGGCAACGTGCAGGCGAAGAAGCGCATGGCGGCCGACCAGCCGCCCCAGCCCCACCCGGCGGGCACGTTCTGGTACCACCCCCACTGTCACGGCTCGACGCACATGCAGGTGGCCAGCGGGATGGCCGGTTTCCTGATCGTCGAGGGCGATGTCGATGAGGCGATCAACCTGGCGCTGACCGGCGAACGAACCCTTGATCCCCAGGTCAGGACCGGCCCCTACGACTACATCGAGCGGACGATGTTCATCCAGCGCGTCTTCAACATCTCCCAGGACCCCGACGCGCACACCAACACGCTCAACCAAGGCGGAAACGCCAGTCCCTCCGTCAATGGCGATGAGACACCGGCGACGATCGCGATGCGCCCCGGCGCGATCGAGCGCTGGCGCGTCCTGAACGGCAGCGTCGATGGCCGCGGCTACATGCGCTTCATGGTCCTCAAGGGCCAGTATGCGGTCGAAGAGAGCGCGACCCCGAACGGCGGCGTCACCTCGACCCTCGTCAAGCTCCGCGATCCCGCCACCAACACCTTCACCCCGGCGTCCCGCGCCGAGGTGGCCGCCGACAAGCAGCACCTCTACCAGCTCTCCTTCGACGGGATCACGCTCGTCAAGGTGGATGGGGATAACGCCTCCTACACGGTCAAGGACCTCGCCGCCGAGAACGCGGGCACCGAGAACCCGCTCGATCGCGAGCTGACGGGCAATCCGAATCAGGCGATGCTGGCCAACTATGAGGCCTGCTTCGCGGACGCGACGAGCGTCAAGAACGCCTTTGTCCGTCCCAACGAGGTCTTCCTCGCGCAGGGCAACCGGACCGATCTCTTCTTCCAGGCGCCCCGCCTGACGACGAGCGACGCGAAGGGCGAAATCTACACCGTGCTCGCCCTGTCCTCGGTACTCCACTCCGACGATTACCAGAACACGCTCCAGAACGCATACAACAAGCCGAAGCTGGCCGCGCCGTTCCAGGACATCGTCGTCTCCTACCTCATCGTCGCCGAAGGGATGGATGCCAACGACAAGCCGCTGCCACCCATCGCCGACTACAACGTGATGGACCTCGAAAGGGTCTTGCCACCGGTCGCGGACTACCTGTTCCCGATCACCGACGAGGAGGTCCAGATCAAGGCGGGGGACAACGTCACGCCCGCCGACCCGGACGCGAAGCTGCCGGGCCGCGCCGGCAAGTTCCGCTCGCACACGATCACCTATTCCGGCTGGGGCTCGGGCGACTTCCCGCTCGTCACCACCGCCAGCGGCGACGAGACGGCGAAAAACTTCCGCGCCTTCATCACCCAGGACCAGGCCAACGGTGGCGAGCTGGAATCGCTCCGCTACACGAAGATCCCGGACACGGAGGACTACCTGCTGCTGCCGCCGATGACGCGCACGATGTCGATTGCCGGCTCGATCGCGTCGGATGTCGTCGACGACTCGGACGCTCTCTTTCCCATCACCAGCGCGATGGGCCGCAAGTTCAAGCCGGCCGATCCGCTCCGGCCGAAGATGCTGGTCGACACGGCCGAGGAGTGGGCCATCTACAACTATTCGATCAGCCTCTGGGCCGATACGAACGCCAAGCCGGTCGGCCAGTACTCCGGCTACTATCCGGGCGCGCCGCTGCTGCGCGCCGAGGGTCAGGCGAAGTTCGCCGCGCAGCCCGAAGCCTGGCGGCTGCAAACGAAGGGAGTCGATCACCCGTTCCACATGCATCAGAATCCCTACTGGGTGATGCGGATCGAAGTGCCGGATGAAAACGGCAACCTCGTCAATATCCTCGACGCGCCCCGCTGGCAGGACGTCGTCGCCGTGCCGCGCAACGGCGGCCGCGTCATCTTCCGCTCCCGCTTCCCGGACTATGCCGGCATTTACGTCAACCACTGCCACATCCTGTTGCACGAGGATCACGGCATGATGCAGGTGGTCGAGGCGACGCCCTTCGCCGATCAGGCGAACTACAATCTGAACGACCGGGTGGCGAGCAGCGACGCCTCGGCGGACGACGTGACCGCCATCTATCCCCGGCTCGACCAAGCGGCGGCCTGGCGTCAAAGCCTCTGTTTCGTCGATCCGAGCCCGGTCAGCGGCCAGACCTTCCCGGGCTTCGTGCCCGGCGATCCGCCTTCGGGTGAATGAGCGAGTTGCTGACGAGGTGACCGAGGACAGTGCGCCGGCGTACACGCTGGAGGAGCTGGCGAAGCTCGCAGGTGTGACGCCGCGCACCGTCCGCTACTACATCGGCGAAGGACTGCTGCCGCCGGCGGTCAGCGCCGGCCCGAACAGCGGTTATACGGAGGAGCACCGCGACCGACTGCGCCTGATCGCCCGCCTCAAGGACGCCTACGTGCCCTTGCGGGAGATCAAGCGCCGCCTGGACGGCCTGTCCGACGCCGACATCGACGCCGCGCTTGCTGATCCCGAGCGCGGCGAAGGGACCGCGCCATCCGCCGGCGCGACCGATCTCTGGCGCCGCCTCTCGATCTCCGACGCCGCCGAGCTGCTGATCACTGACGATGCCTACCAGCGCGAGCGCCCCCAAGTGGACGCCGCCCTCGCTCTCCTCCGCCGCGTTCTCGGGTAAGATCACCGCCGATCGCCCGCGCGGCGCGGGCGATCGGCGCACGCAGCACCGCATCGAGGGTTCCGTTCGTGTCCCACCAGCACCCGTTCCGATTCGGCGTCCAGTTTCATCAGACCGGCTCGGCCTGTGCATGGGCCGAGACAGCGCGCCAGGCGGAGGCGCTCGGCTACGACACCTTCGTCATGCCCGACCACGTCGGCGTCCTCGCCTTCGGTTCGGCCCTCGCCGCCGCGGCCAACGCCACGTCCACGCTCCACATCGGCACCTTCGTGCTGGACAACGACTTCCGGCATCCGGCATTCGTCGCCCAGGAGGCCGCGACACTCGATCTGCTCTCGGATGGCCGGTTCGAGCTCGGCCTTGGCGCCGGCTGGCATGGCCCGGACTACACGACGACCGGGATTCCGTTTGACCCACCCGGCGTCCGGGTCGGCCGTTTTCAGGAGAGCGTGCGGATCATCAAGGCGCTCTTCGGAAACGACCCCGTCACGTTCCACGGCCAGCACTACACGATCACCGATCTGCCGCCCATGCCGCAACGCCCGCGCCCGCCCCTGTTGATCGGCGCCGGTGGCAAGCGGATGCTCGCCTTCGCCGCCCGTGAGGCCGACGCGATCGGACTCCTCTCCAGCGCGCGTCCCGATGGCTCCGGCTTCTTCCTGGACGATATCACCGCGGAGGCGACGGACGTGAAGGTCGCCCGGGTGCGGGATGCCGCCGGGGACCGCTTCCCATTGCTGGAGCTCAACATCCTGCTCCAACGGCTGATGGTCACTGATCAGGCAATTGCTGAAGCCGAGCAGATCAGCGAGCAGTGGAACCTCCCTGCCCGGGACATTCTGGACGCGCCACCCGTCCTGATCGGGACCGTCGATCAGATCGTCGAAACGCTGCAGGAACGCCGAGAGCGCTTCGGCATCTCCTACATCGTCGCGCGCGGCGAATGGCTGGAGTCGTTCGCGCCGGTCGTCGCCCGCCTCGCCGGCACGTGATGGAGAACGGCGCTCTTGTCGGCTGCGCAAGCCGCTGCGGCGGGAGATTCTTCCTTCGTCAGAATGACAGCGAAGAGAGTTGGCAGATACCAAGACATTCGATTGACGCGCACATTTGCGTTGAATCGCGGAAAGGCTTCGCATGAAAATTGGGTTCATTGTGCCGATGGGAGAGGATCCGGATGTCGGGCGGCCGCCGTCCTATGACGAGATGCGGGCGCTGGCGCTCCGGGTCGAGCAGGCCGGGTTCGATTCCGTCTGGGTCTACGACCACCTGCTCTACCGCTTCCCCGACCGGCCGCCGATGGGCGTCTGGGAGTGCTGGTCGACGCTCGCGGCGCTGGCCGAGGCGACCGAGCGCGTCGAGCTGGGCACGCTCATCGTCGCGGCGCTCTGGCGCAACCCGGCGTTGCTCGCGAAGATGGCGATCACCGTCGATGAGATCAGCGGTGGCCGGCTCATCCTCGGTCTCGGCACCGGCTATCACGAGCCGGAGTTCGCGGCCTTCAGCTACCCCTACGACCACCTCGCCAGCCGCTTCGAGGAGGCGATCCGGATCATCGCGCCGCTGCTCCGGAACGGGAACGCGGATTTCGAGGGCCGCTTCTACAGCGCGCCCAACTGCGAGATGAAGCCGGGACCGACGCGGCTCGGCGGACCGCCGATCCTGGTCGCCTGCCGGGGCGAGCGGATGCTGAAGATCACGGCCGAGCACGCCGATCTCTGGAACACCGCCTGGTTCGGCGACGTTTCGGCCAGCGCCAACCGTCGCGCCGAGATGACTGCCGCCTGCGAGGCGGTCGGCCGCGACCCGGCGACGCTCGGCATCACCGTTGGCGTCAATGTCGCATGGCCCTTTCCCGGCATTGACCTGCCGGATCCGATCGACCCGGCGAAGACGCTGACCGGGTCGCCGGCGGAGGTCGCGGCGGCACTCCGTGCTTACGAGGAGGCGGGTGTCGCCCACATCATCTGCGGCGGCCTCGCCGGCTCGCGCTTCGACTACGCCGCCCACGTCATCGACCGCCTGGCCGATGCGCTCGCCGTCTACCGCGCGACCCCATCGGTTGGCGGGACTGCGGGCTGACGGAAGCTATTCCTCGTCATGCTGACCAACGGGAAGCATCCCCCGGCGATGCCGGTCCGCCGCCGCGGACGACTGCGGCGGCAGGAGATGCTTCGACAAGCTCAGCATGACGACCGGGGAGAAGCGCTTCGCGCGGGGATGCTTCGGGGCTTCGCCCACTCAGCATGACGGGAATTGACTCGACAGGAGTTGCTCATCCGCCACCGTGCTACTCCGGGCGATCGACCGCCGGGGTCGCGTCCTGGCCGACGAGGCGGTTCCAGAGCTCGTAGTCGGTGCCCTTCTTGGCCACGAATTTGTTATCGCCGTTGGCGACCTCGCCACCGATCGCCTTGAACGGGCCGCGCTCGCGGTCGTTCAGGTCGTAGTAGACCGAGCCCTGCTCGAGCTGCGTGCCGGTCTTGAGCACCGGCAGGCGATCCAGCTCCTCGCCGGAGAGCATCGAGAGGTGGCTGACCAGGCTCTTCTCGTCGGCGGCCGGTCGGACTTCGTTGGACTGCTCCCGGCTGATCTGCTCCGGTGTGTCCTTGGCGAGCTGCTGGGCGAAGCTCTCGTTCTCCTGCTCCGGCCCCTTCGGGTTGGTCAGGCGCTCCTTCTCCACGTCATGCGTCTGCGCGTGGCGCTCCTGCGAGGTCTCGTCGCCGATCGTGAACTCGGGCCGCTGCCGCTCGCGGGTGTCGCCGCGGTCGCGGGAGCCGTGGATGCCACCCGCGTTCGTCTCCTTGGTCAGGGGTGGATTGCCGGTTCGTCTGTTCGTTGGCACGGTTTGCCTCCAATCCGTTGGCCACCTCGCGTGGCCGGTTCCTGCCCCGAACGCGCACGCGGGGTGCCACGGACGCCGGCGGACAGGTCGCGTGTTGCGCGTTTGATACGTTCGGGATGGGCGTGGGGCGCGTCCGGCATGCGCGCGGCGCTAGCGTGTGGCATGGAGCAGATCGACTCCGCATTCGAAAGGAGTCCTCCCATGGCCGTCCTCACCGATCACCAGACGCCCGGCACGATCCGGGCCGGCCGCGTCACGTTGCTCGACACCGTCATGCCCGTCTATCACGCCAGCGCCGTCCACACGATCGTCGTCCAGGCCGCGCCGGAGGAGATCGAGCGCGCCTACCGCGAGATCACGCCGGGCGAGATCACGCTCATGCGGCCACTCTTCCAGCTCCGCTCGATCCCGTTCTACGTCCGCGGCAAGCAGCCGCCGGCCGGCATCCCGCTCGACCAGACCTTCCTCTCCCTCGCGCTCGGGCCGGAGAGCTTCTGGATCTCGCTGGCGGAGGAGCCGCCCTACGAGTCGGTGATGGGCGCGGTCGGCATTTTCGACACGCCGTCGATCTCGTTCGCGACAGTCCACAGCCTGGCGGAGTTCCAGGCGTTCGCCGAGCCGGGCCATGAGCGGACGGTGCTCGGGTTCCGGATCATCCCCGGCGGCGATCCGGTCACCGGGTACACGGTCGTGCTCGAATCACGCACCTACGTCATCGATCCGGCGCGTGTCCGTCGTTTCAGTCTCTACTGGCGGCTCGTCAAGGGCGGCGAAGGCGTGATGGTGCAGGGCGCGCTGCGGGCGGTCAAGCGACGGGCCGAGCGGGCGGCCGCGAAACCCGCTGTCGCCCCCGCGACCTGACGGATAGAACGCGAAAGAAGGTATATCCATGGCTACGCCCGTCATGACCCCCGTTGAACCGGCGCCAGCGCGCATCCGGCGCAGCGTGCCCAGCACCCGCGTGCTCCACGCGGTCAATCCGTTCGTCGTGGCGCTCCTGCGCTCGCCGCTGCACGGGCTCCTGAGCAAGCAGGTGTTGCTCTTGGCGTTCACCGGCCGCAAGACCGGCAAGGCGTACACGATCCCGGTGGAGTACAGCGGCGAAGGCGACGTCCTCACGATCTGGTCCGGGCACCGCTGGTGCGTCAACCTGCGCGGCGGCGCGCCGATCGAGGTGCGCCTGCGCGGCCGCCAGCGGACCGCCTGGGCCGAGGTGATCGACGACCGGGAGGAACTGCTCGCCGAGGTGGGCCGCTACCTGGCGCGCTACGGCCCGAAAGGCGCTGGCTTGCGGGTCGGCGTCGTCCTCGACACGACCCCGCCGCTCTCGCGTGCCGAGCTTGCCCAGGCGCTGCAAGGCCGCGTCGTGATCCGCCTGACGCTGGATCACGAGGTGGAAAGGAGCGCGACATGAAGGCGCGCACACGACAGGTGGCCGGCGCCGGTGTCGCGTTCGGGCTGGCGACGCTGCCGCTGCTGGCCCGCCCCTGGTACACGCGCTGGGGCACGGTTGGCGACGAGGCGCGGGAGCCGCTGCCTGGCGACGATCTGGTGCCGGAGACCGGTTCAATGACGACGATGGCGGTCACGATCGACGCGCCGCCGGAGGAGGTCTGGCCGTGGCTCGTGCAGATGGGCCAGGACCGCGCCGGTTTCTACACCTACACATGGGTCGAGAACGAGCTCCTCCACCTCAACTTCCGTAACGCCGACCGGATCGTGCCCGAGTGGCAGCACCTGCGGGTGGGCGACCACGTCTGGTTCCTGCCCGAACGCTACATCACTCCGCGCTTCGGCCCGACCGTCGCCCGCATCGAGCCGGAACGGGCATTGATCCTCACGCTGGGCGAGCAGGACCAACCGGTCCCGGCGACCTGGCAGTTCGTCCTCAAACCGACCGCCGAGGGCGGCACGCGCCTGCTCTTCCGGCAGCGCGGCAGCGCCGCCCAGCCGCTGGCGACCCGCATCCCGAGCCTGCTCATGGAGCCCGGCTACTTCTACATGGAGCGCAAGATGCTCCTCGGCATCAGGGAGCGGGCGGAGCGCAACCGGCCGTCGCCGCCCCGCGTCGCCCTGGCGACCTGACGAAGAGCGCCGATCGCATCACCCCTCGCCGTTCTTCGTGGGCATGGCGAATGCGGCATGAGCCAGTACGCTTGTGTTGTTTGCAGCCGTCATTAGTCATGAAGGAGCACGGTCATGGCCTGCGGCGCCGATCGAATCGCCGATTATGCGATCTCCGAGACCTTCCCCGATGTCCACACGATCATCTCCGTCTCGTCGTCTGTCACGCTGCGCGTCGTCTGTCTGCACGTGATTGACGCGACGTCCGCCTGCATGCACCCGGGACAGCAGCCTCGCCCGCAACAGTGGCGTCTCCTGCCGCAGCGCCGTCTGGCACTGCCCCTGGCTGCCGTGAGTCTGGCGTTGGCGGCGGCTCCGCTCCTGCGCCGGCTCCCCGGCCGGCTCCCGTTGATGAGTGGCGCCGCCAGAAAGCCCCGGTGCTCCCCGGCACCCCGGAACGCGCGGCTCATATCCGCCGCCCAACACAGCCCCAGCGTCTTGATGCCGGTAGGCCGGTCCTCAGGGCCGTCCCGGTTGCCCTTCCCGAAGTCGCTGACGCACCGCCCGCGGTCGAGCGAGAGCTCGTCGCACCCACTGGCCTCCCTTTCTGAGCCTGTTCGTTCGTACAGGGGCCAAGCCTTGCGCGACGCGGTAGGCTATGGAGACGTGATGCTCCGCGCCGGTTGCCGGCTGGCGCGGGGATGCCGCCCGCATCGGCACCAGCAGGAAGGATCACCCTCCATGTCACCCCTCAACCGCGTCCAGTGGCACCGCCACGAGGGTGGACCGCTCAACGATCAGCGACCCCGCATTCTCGGCATCGGCGGCACCACCTCGGACCAGTCCTGGACGCTGACCGCGCTCGACGCGGCCCTCGGCATCGCCGAAGAAGCCGGCGCGGAGACCTGCCTGGCCGCGATCCACGAGCTCGAGCTGCCGCTCTTCAACCCCTCCTGGCCGCTGGAGCGCTATCCCGCCTCGCTTGGCTGGCTGCTCGAACAGGTCCGCTGCTCGGACGGGCTCATCATCTGCTCGCCGACCTACCACGGCACCGTCTCCGGCGCGGTCAAGAACGCCCTCGACACCCTCATCTTCCTCGCCAACGACAACCCGCCCTATCTCGGCCGCCGGCCGGTCGGCCTGATGGCCTACGGCGGCCTGACCTCGATGGGCGTGCTCGACGCGCTCCACCACAGCGTGCGCGGGCTGAAGGGGTTCATCGCGCCGACGCACGTCGCCATCCGCTCGTCGGCCTTCGACCGCGAGACGGCGGCGATCACGGATGAGCGCGTGCTGGCGCGGCTGGCGATGATGGTCGACGAGGTCGTCACCCTCGCCGATCGCACCCGCGCCTCCGCCACCTCGATCATCGGCGAGACGTCGGAGCTCGGAGACTGACGGCGACGCCGCGCGCATGAAGGAGTGACCATGGCCACCACGACGACTGCCCCGACCGTTTCGACCGATCTGGACGCCCTCGTCCGCGTCGGACCGCGCGCTGAGCTGCCGCCGGTGACGGTCGTCTCCGGCGGCCGGCACGGCATCGCCGTCTTCGCGCCGGCCGACAGCGACCGCGTCCACGCCGTCGACAACCGCTGCCCGCATATGGGCTTTCCCTTGCAGAAGGGCAGCGTCTGCGACGGCATCCTGACCTGCCACTGGCACCACGCCCGCTTCGATCTGGAGTCCGGCGGCACCTTCGACCAGTTCGCCGACGACGTGCAGACCTACGAGGTGATCGAGCGCGACGGCATCGTCTATGTCGATCCGCGCCCGCGCCGGGGCGACCGCGCCGCGCACGCCCGCGCCCGGCTGCGCGACGGCCTGGAGCAGTCGCTCAACCTGGTCATCGCCAAGAACGTCATCGCCGCGCTGGAATCCGGAGTGGCGCCGGCGGAGATACTGGCGATCGGCGGCGAGTTCGGCGCGCGCTACCGCGCCGCCGGCTGGCGCTCCGGTCTGACGATCATGACGGCGATGGGCAACATTCTGCCGCTGCTCGAACAGGACGATCAGGTGCTTGCCCTCTACCACGGGCTGGTCAACGTCGCCCGCGACTGTGCCGGCCAGCCGCCACGCCACCCGCTCGATCCGCTGCCGAATCCCGATGTGCCCGTCGACCGGCTCGCTGCCTGGCTACGGCAGTTCATCGAGGTGCGGGACAGCGACGGCGCCGAACGGGTCATCCTGACCGCCGTTGATTGTGGCGAGACGCCGGCCCAGCTCGCCGGCATGCTGGCGACGGCGACGACTGACCACGCCTTCATCGACGGCGGCCACACGCTCGATTTCGTCAACAAGGCGTGCGAGCTGCTCGACCTGATCGGCTGGGATCGCGCCGGCGACATCCTGCCCAGCCTGACGCCGGTGCTCGCCAATAGCCGTCGCTCGGAGGAGCTGAACGCCTGGCGGCACCCGGTCGATCTCATCGCGCTGCTGGAGCCGGTCTTCGCCCGCATCGATGCGCTGGCCGCCAACGCCGGCAGCGACCCCGATTGGCAGGCGGATGACGATCTGATCGCCACGCTGCTCGGCGACGATGCGGCCGCGATCGTGGACGCGCTGACCAAGGCGCTGGAAACCGGCGCGCCGCTGGTCGGCGTCAGCCAGGCGCTCACCTACGCCGCCGCCCTGCGCGTCGCCCGCTTCCATACGAGCAACGAGTTCGGCGACTGGATCACCGTCCTCCACACCTTCACCTACGTCAACGCGACCCACCGGCTCATGCGCCGCTCGCCCTCGGCCGAGCTCCTGCGCGGCGTCTACCACGGCGCGATGAGCCTCTATCTCGACCGCTTCCTGAACATGCCGGCCGCGCGGCTGCCGGAGGAGCGTCCCGCCGCGCTCGATGCGCTGCCGTCAGACCCGGATGCGCTGTTGACCGAGTTGCGCGACGAGCTCGACCGCGAGCAGCAGGTCGAGGAGGCGGCCCGGCTCACCTGGCGCTACCTCGCCCTCGGCCACGATCCGGCGCCGCTGATCGCGACGCTGGGCCACGTGCTGCTGCGCGAGGATGGCGAGTTCCACTCCTACCAGATGCTGGAGGCCGGGATCGCGCTCCACCGCGAGCTGGCGTCGGTCGCGCCGGCACGCGCCAACCGGGTGCTCGTCGCCGTCGCCCGCTATCTGGCGGCGCACGCGCCGACCAGCCGGTCGATGCTGCAGACGGCGCGAATCGCCCGTCGGCTCTCCCGCGGCGAAGACCTCTACGAAGAGACGGAGTGAGCCGTGCCGACCATCCTTGGCGGCGATCCGTCGCCCACAACCGCCGACGTCAGGACCACGCCGACCGGATTGCACGAGATGGTGCTGGAGGTCGCCGACCTGGCCGCCGCCGAGCGCTTCTACCGGGAGGTCATCGGCCTGCCGGTCATCACCCGCTGGGAGGGTGAGCGGCAGGCCGTCTGGCTCGATTGCGGCGACAGCGTCGCGCTCGGCCTCTGGACACCGGAGACGGGCGGCGCGGCCGCGATCCACAACGGTCGCGGCGGCGCGCACGTCCATTTCGCCTTCCGTATCGCGCACGGCTCGCTGGAGGCCGTCCGCACCCGGCTCGAGGGGTTCGGCTACACGATCGAGCAGGTCGATTTCGATAATGGCAACCACTCGCTCTACCTCGACGACCCGGACGGCAACTGCGTCGAGCTGATGGACGCCGTCGTGGATTGGTCCGGCCGCCCGATCGGCGGAATCTAGCCGATCGGGCGGCGAGAACTAGCTGGTGGGTGTCGCGCCCGGGGTCGCGACGGGGCTCGCCGCCGGACTGGCCACCGGGGTGGCCGGGAAGATCGTCGCCCCTTGCGGACCGGCCGAGATCCGCGGCGGCACGACGCTGGTCGGCAGGAAGCTGGGCGTCCGGCGCGCCTTGCTGACCTGCTCGAAGCCATAGGCCAGCTTGATCAGGGTCGGCTCGCTGAAGGCCGTGCCCATGAAGGTGATGCCGACCGGCAAGCCGAAGGCGAAGCCCGCGGGCACGCTGATGAGCGGGTAGCCCGCGATGGCCGCCGGGCCCGAGCTGGCGCCGAGGAAGTGATCGCCGTTGACGAGGTCGGTCTTCCAGGCGGGACTCGCGGTCGGGGCGACCAGTGCATCGACATGGTACTTGGCCAGCGCCGCGTCGATGCCCTGTTCGCGGCCGCGCGCGTGGTTCCTCCCCAATGCGTCCAGGTAGGCCCTGTCGGTGAGTGGACCCTTGGCCTGCGCCTGCAGGAAGAGCTCCTGGCCGAAATACGGCATCTCTTCGGCCGCGTGCTCGTCGTTGAACCGAATCAGACCGGCCAGGTCCGTGATCGGGAATCCTGGCTCCAGGGTGGCGAGGTACGCGGCGATGTCCGCCTTGAAGTCATAGAGGAGGACATCGGTCTCGTCCGGGCTCGTCGAGATCTCCTTCGCGGTCGGGATATCCGCCGGATCGACGATGACGGCCCCGGCCGCGCGCATGGTCTCGATCGCCGACTCCACGATGGCATCCGCCCAGGCGCTGTAGCCGAAGAAGGTTTGGCGGGCGACCCCGATCCGGGCGCCGCGCAAGCCATTGGGATCGAGAAAGGTGGTGTAGTCGGATTGGGCCCGGCCGGTGCTGGGCTGGGTGGCCGGATCGCGGGGGTCGACACCGGCGATGGCGTTCAGCACGGCCACCGCGTCCTCGACCGTCCGCGCGTGCGGGCCGATCGTATCCTGGCTGTGACTGATCGGGATGACCCCCGCCCGGCTGGTCAGCCCCACCGTCGGCTTGATGCCGACGACGCCGTTGATCGAGGCGGGACAGACGATGGAGCCGTCCGTCTCCGTGCCAATCGAGACCGTGGTCAGGTTGGCCGAGACGGCCGCCGCCGACCCGGAGCTGGAGCCACACGGGTTGCAATCGAGCACGTAGGGGTTGACGGCCTGACCGCCGCGCCCGCTCCAGCCGCTGGTGGAGGTCGTCGAGCGGAAGTTGGCCCACTCGCTCAGGGTCGTCTTGCCGAGGATGACCGCCCCCGCGTCGCGCAGGCGTTGGGCGATAGTCGCATCCTGCTGTGGGCGCGAGCCGACGAGGGCCAGCGATCCGGCGGTCGTCTGCATCCGATCGGCCGTTGCGACGTTGTCTTTGAGCAGGATCGGGATGCCATGCATCGGCCCACGCGGGCCTTTGGCTGCGCGTTCGCGATCGAGCGCGTCGGCGATGTCGAGCGCGTCCGGGTTGAGCTCGATGATGGCGTTGATGCTTGGTCCCCGCTGATCGAGGGCGTCGATGCGGGCCAGATACTGGTTGACCAGCTCCCGGGCCGTGAGCTGTTTCGCCTCCATCATCGCCTGCAGACCGGCGATGGTCGCCTCCTCCAGCTCCGGGAACGGGGCGGATGCCTGGGCGGCCTGGTCGGTGCTGCCCTGGCCCCGGAGCGCCCCCGGCAGGATGGCGGCTCCGGCGGCACCGACGGGGAGGGCGGCCACGGCGCCGGCCTTGATGACGGTTCGGCGGCTCATGGTGCGGAGGGGACGGTCAACCATGATGGTCCTCCTAATGGCGAGGATTGATGCGGGTCAAGCGCGGCGACCATCGATTTCCGTTCAGATATGTACGTCCAGCCTACCCCCGCGTGCCATTGTGTCAATAGCCAACATGGGTTGGGAGCAGGCCAACGCAGCAGCACGCCGGGCAACCGCCACGGCGCGCCGCTGCCCTGACTGGTACGTGAACCGGCCTCACCGGGGATGGGTGAGAATGCCGGGATCCCTGGATGTGCTCGCCGTCTTCCTACGTGAAGAGCGGCGCCATCTCCTTCTCCTTGACCAGGTGCTCCATCTGGGCGTCGGTCGGACGCTGGCCGTCGAACCGCTCGGCGGCGTCGAGGACCATCGGCAGGACGTGGATGTCGCCGACGGTATTCAGGAAGATGCCGGGGCGGCCGAGCACCCAGTCGACCGCGAGGTCGACCGCGCCCTGCTCGCGGAGCGGTTCGTACCAGGTCGCGGCGAAATGCTCCTGATGCTCGCCCCACGGCCCGAGCGTGATCGCCTTGATCGTCTGCACGGCGACGTTCCGCTCCTGGCAGAGCGTGAAGAGCCGCTCGAAATCGGCCGCGTATTGCGGGTTCTGCATCATCGGGAAGTTGTAGGGCAGGAGCACCGAGTCGAAGTCGAAGCGCTCCAGCGAGCGCAGGTGCATGGCGGCGATCTGGGTGCCGTGGCCGGTGACGCCGATGAAGCGGACCAGCCCCTCATCGCGCGCCTCGATCGCCGCCTTCAGGGCGCCGTCCGGCCCCATCGCGGTCTCCCACTCGGCCGGATCGCCGAGGTTGTGGAGCTGGATCAGATCGACGTGATCGACCCGCAGCCGCTCCAGCGAGCGGCGGATCTCGTCATGCGCGCCCTGGTATGTCCGCTCGCCGGTCTTGGTGGCGAGGAAATAGTCGCCGGCCTGTCTCTCCATCCACGGGCCGAGGCGCAATTCGGCATCGCCATAACTGGCGGCAACATCGATATGATTGATCCCATGACGCTGGAGCAGGTCCATCGTCTGATCCGCCTCGTCCTGCGTGACATCGCTGAGCGCGGCGGCGCCGAAGATGATGCGGGTGCTGTCGTGACCGGTACGGCCGAACGGTAGGGTCGGGATCATCGCGTCACTCCTTCTCGGAACCCGGCTTCGTGCCGGACAGCGACGATCAGCACGCCGCCTGCCAT
>JAICKJ010000269.1 GCA_025928015.1 Thermomicrobiales bacterium | reverse complement strand
GATCTCCGGCGGATACGGAGCGCGCAGCGGATAGGCGTCGACGACGCTCTGATCCTGGAAGCGGGACGCGTTCTCCCGCGTCAGATGCACTGGCCGGTCCGGCATCGGACCTCCTTTTCGGCTCAGGGCTTGGCCGGTCTCACGTCGGTCAGCCTGCCTTCGTCCGCGTCACGGTGACGAAGACCGGGTAGTGGTCGCTCAAGGGTTGCGTGCCGCGTTTGTGCGTGATGATCTCGGCGGCGACCGGCCTCAAATTGCGGATCAGCGGCCAGTCGATGTACCAGGTGCCGAACTTGTCCGGCTCCCACTTCGCGCCCTTGTAGCCGTGGAAGGTCGCTGGCGGCGGCCAGATGCCATGCACCGAGCGGTAGGCGTCCATGAACCCGGCCCGGGCGAACATCCCGAACGTCCGCGAGCTGTCCGGCGCCTGGCGCAGTGGCTGATACGGGCTGGAATTGAAATCGGCCGTGATGATCACCGGCAGCTCGGCCGGGAAATCCTCCAGGAAGTCGAGGATCAGTTGAGCGCCGCGTTGCCGCGCGGTCTCGCCCATGTGATCGAGATGCGTGTTGCAGAAGAGCAGCTCGGCGTCGTCGGTCGTGTCACGGAAGCGGATCCACGACAGCGTGCGCTCGTTGTTCGCGTCCCAGCCGAGCGCCTTGCGATCCTTCCACTTGTTGAGCCAGAACGAGCCTTTGTCGAGCGGCGTGAACCGGCGCGCGTCCCAGAAGATCGGGTTGAGCTGCTCGCGGTCGGAGATGTCGCCGAGGAATTGGTCGTGGTTGGGCAGCGCCGGTGCGAGATCGTCCATGTCGAGCGGCACGAACTCCTGAAAGCCGATCAGCTTCGGCTGCAACGACCGCAGCAGCGCGGCGTAGTGCGGCGCCCGGTGCTCCCACGCGTTCTCCCCATCCTCCTTCTCCGTCGCCCACCCGCGCAGATTCCCCGACAAAAACGTGATCGGCTCCAAACCCCTCTTCTCCTCCCTGGAATCTCGACGGCTGATTCCTGCCAATCATCCGCCTGTCATTCTGAGCTCCGCAGAGCGAAGAATCTCTCTCGTTCTTGCCTAACGCAAACAAATGTGTTGGCTACGAAGACTGCCGCGGCAGGAGATTCTTCGCTGCGCTCTGAATGACAGCGGGGCAAGTTGGCGTGATGAGAAACGGCTTCCCCGCCACACTATCCTGTTGGCCCTCGGTTCAGATCGCCTCGCGGACGCCGACCTCGTCCAGGTGGGCGAGCAGGTCGGCCGGATCGTTGTAGATCCGGTAGGGGCTGGCGTCCTGCAGCTCGTCGCGGCCGTAGCCGCCGGAGAGCAGTCCGATGCCGAGCGCGCGCGCCCGCTGCGCGGCCAGCAAGTCCCAGAGCGAGTCGCCGATCACGTAGGAGCGGGTGATATCGACCCCGAGCTTGGCCGCGGCGGCGAGGAAGAGGTCCGGGTCGGGTTTGGCGTGCCGCACCATGTCGCGGGTGATGACCGTCGCCTGGGCTGGATCGACCCCCAGCTTCGCGATCGAGAGGCTGGCGCTGCGCATGTGGCCGCTGGTCGCGATCGCCCAGGGCACGTTCTGCTCGCTCAGCGTCTGCAACAGCTCCTGCGCGCCCGGCAGCGGCCGGATGTCCTTCGCCAGCGGCGCGAAGAAGTCGCCGTGCAGCTTCTGGATCCGCTTCGCCTCGGCCGGATTGATCGGCTGGCCGATCTCGCGGAAGAGGGCGTTGACGAAGAGCCCGCCGCTCATGCCGATCCGGCGGTGGATGCGCCAGACGGCCAGCTCGATGCCGACCGACTCCAGCGCCTGGCGCCAGGCGAGCACGTGCTGGTAGACGTTGTCGACCAACGTGCCGTCCAGATCGAAAAGAAACGCCGGCTTCGGCGGCATGACCTCGCTCATGGATCTCGCTCCTTCCCGGGTCACCTGCCTCGTTCTGCGACCTATGCTAGCCGATCGCCGATCCCGACTCGTTGCTATGGAGCCGGCGCGCCAATCTCCTCCCGCGCCCGCGTTGCCGCCCGCACCAGCTCCGCCGCCCGGTCCGGATCGACGGGGTTCGTGACGATCCCATCGACCTTCGCGGCGCTGCCGACGATGACGCCGTCGGCCCATCTCAGCAGGGTTGGCATCTGCGCAACGGTCGCGCCGCTGCCGACGTAGAGCGGCGTCGCCCGCAGCGCGTGGCGGACCGTCGCGAGATCGTCGGGCGAGGCCGGTTGGCCGGTGGCCCGGCCGGAGACGATCAGCGCGCTCGCCAGGCCCCGGATCACGGCGTCCTCGGCCAGATCGGCGAGCGGACGCGGCGCCAGCGGCGCGGCGTGCTTCACGTCGACATCGGCCCAGACCGCGACCGGCGCGTCGAGCCGCCTGATCAGCCGCTGCACCGCCAGCGGATCGCCCTCGATCACTCCCTGGTCGGTCACCGACGTCGCCGCGTAGACGTTCGCCCGCACGAAACTCCCGCCAACCATCGCCGCGATCGCCACCGCGCTCTCGACGTCGTTCCGCAGCACATTCAGCCCCAGCGGCAACTCGCTCTCCCGGCGCAGGACGTCGGCGGCGAGCGTCATCGCGGCGACCGTCTCCGGCCCGACCCGGTCGCGGTGGAAGGGCACATCACCGAAGTTCTCGACGATCAGGGCGTCCGCGCCGGCCGCCGTCCAGGCCGCCGCCTCGCGTTTGGCGTGCTCCAGTACGTCGCCGAACGCGCGGGCGCCCTGACCGGTCACGGTGCCGGGCAGCGCCGGCAGGTGGATGACGCCGACGACCAACGGGTGCTTCAACCCGCCCTCCTCCTCACGTTGGCAAACGCGGCGATCACGCCGAGATCAGCCCGGCGGCGAGCGCGCCGAGCGCGAAGAAGAGCATCAGCAGCGCGAACATCGGGTACGACGCGCCGGCCTGCACCGCGCGCGGCTGCTTCTGCACGAACCTTTGATAGAGCAAGGAGAGCCCGAAGATCGCGGTGCCGCCGCTGAGTCCAAACCAGATGAGCGCCTGGGCGTCCATGATGGAGAAACATGCCTTCGCGAAGCAGAAATGATTGACAATGGCGGCCGCGCCGCCGCTCGTTTCGTATCCTACGTGGTAACGCGCCCGGGTGACGACCGGGGGCCAGCCGATCTGGCGCCGGATCAGGAGGGAGCGCACCGTGGCGGACAACGAACGAACGCGAACCGCGCTGGCCGGCGAACGTCTGCCGCCGTCCAGCACCCGCCGCTACGACCCACCACGCCCGATCCGCTACGCCATCGGCGACCTCGAGCGGGAGACCGGCATCTCCGGCCGCACGATCCGCTTCTACATCGCCGAAGGGCTCTTGCCCCCGGCCTACGGACGCGGGCCCGCCGCGACCTACGACCCCGGCCACCTGCTCCGCCTGCGCTACATCAAGCTGCTGAAGGACGAGCGCCTCTCCCTCAACGACATCCGCGCCCGGCTCGAACAGCTCACCGACGAGGACATCAGCACCGCGCTCGACATCACCGCCCAGCCCGACGAGGAGACCTGGCGCCGCGTCCGCCTCCACGACCAGATCGAGCTGCACATCCGCCAGCCGCGCGAGGCCGACCGCGACTTCGCCCTCGACCGCGCCGCCGACCTGATCATCGACTACGCCCGCTCCGTCCTCGAAGACCTGGACCGCCTGCCATGAACGGTGATGTCGTAGCTCCGGACCCCGTGCCCGGCAACCCGACCGGAGTGACCCCATGAGCGGCTCGACGAGCGGCGGCGGCATCCGCCGGGGCGGTGAGCGGCGGAGCGTCGCGCCGGTCGGGGGCGATCTGCCCGATCTGGCGCGAGCGCTCCGACGCCGGTGGGCGACCGGCGTCGCCGTCGTCACGACGACCGCGCCGGACGGCTTCCGCGGCATCACCGTCTCGTCACTGATGCTCGTCTCGCTCGATCCGCCCCTGCTCGCCTTCTGCCCCGCCGTCGAGGGCTCCTTCGCCGACCTCATCGCCGCGAGTGGCAGCTTCGCCGTCTCGATTCTCGACCGCGACCAGACGATCCTCGCCGACCGGTTCGCCGCCCGCGGCCCCTTGCCTGACGCGGCCTTGAGCGGCATCCGCCATGAGGTGCATGATTCCGGGTTGCCGGTGCTGACCGGCGCGCTCGCCTGGGCGATCTGCGAGGTCGTCTCGCACCTCGAGGCGGGCGACCACTGGCTGACGCTTGGCCGGATCGTCGATGGCACGATCCTGCCGGACACGGACGATCCCCTGCTCACCTACGAGGGGCAATACCGGGGGCTGGAAGCCGAATGAGCGAGAAGCAACGCGACCTCTGGGTGCCGGACAATCCCGATGGCAGTGGCTGGGCCGAAGTCGATTGGGTCAGCGCCGTCCGCGGCAGCCGCTACCACTACCAGCACGGCGCCCCGCTGGAGGAGGCGAAGGCGCGGCGCTCGCCCTTCTACCGCGTCGTCACCCGCCTCGAATCCGAGGAGCTCTCCCCGCACGAGAACAGCTACTACGTCCCGGCCGATATCCTCGCCGACTTCCTCGGCGAGCTGATCTGGAACGGCGGCCACGAGGTCATCTGGCACGTCGAGCCATGCGCAAATCCACCAAAAGAGGCACGCGTCACCCCGAATACCACTGACTGATCCCGTCGCCGAAACACTCGTTTCTCTCGTCGGCAAGCCCTAAACGCTGTCATTCCGAGCGCACGAGAGCCTGTCCTGAGCTTGCCGAAGGAAATCTCTCTGACGAGTGCATGCGAGTGCCTGCCACGCTGGACGAGCGTTGCCCACTGGCGCCCCGTCCCGCCGTCATGCTGACCACTGGGAAGCATCCCCGCGCGCAGCGCTTTCCCTGGTCGTCATGCTGAGCTTGTCGAAGCATCTCCTGCCGCCGCAGCTGTCCGCTGCGCGGACCGGCTTCGCCGGGAGATGCTTCCCTCCGGTCAGCATGACGGCCAAGGGAGTGGCAGAAGCGAAATGGATGGAGTCCCGAACGAGAACGCCGCTGCGGCGGGAGATTCTTCCTGCGTCAGAATGACGGTGGAGGGGATTGGGAAGAGCGTAATGGATTGGTGGCGAGACACGGACGCACGCCGTGCGCCCCTCCATCCGCGGAGCAATCACCGCCGGTCTCAGTCCCGAAGGGACTTCGTCGGTTGAGCGCCTGATTTCAATCTGG
>JAICKJ010000188.1 GCA_025928015.1 Thermomicrobiales bacterium | reverse complement strand
GCGCGGGCTACCCGTAACCCCCCCGTCACGGGCGCGAGCCACCCAACCGCGCCGGTGGACGCTACCGCCCCCCGCCGCGTTTCTGTCATGTGGGAAGGGTCCCGGCGCGGACGGCAGGGCTCAGGCGGACGGCGCACCGCCCGCGCCGGGACGAATAGCTACTTGTCCTCGCCGGAGGCGTCCGCGGCGTCAATCGACGGCGCACCGGTCACATTGATCTTGATCTGGCGCGGCTTCGCCTGTTCCGACTTCGGCAACGTCAGCCGCAGCATGCCGTGGGCAAAGTTCGCCTCGGCCTTCGCCACGTCGAACTCGACCGGGATCGAAAGCGAGCGGCGGAACGTCCCGGTCGGCAGCTCGTGCAGATACCAGCTCGCGCCCTTCGCGTCCTCCGACGCCGCGGCGTTCGGAATCTCGCCGCTGATCGTCACCGTGCCCTGATTGACCGTGATCTCGATGTTCGCCGGATCGACGCCCGGCACCGCTGCAAGGATCACCGCTTCACGATCGGTCACATAGACGTCCAGTGGCAGGCCGGCGCGGGTGCCGTTGGCCACCGCACCCGTCCACAGCCCTCGAAACGGGCTGGTTTCGTTGAAGAGCCGGTCAACGGTCTCCCGCAGATTGACGAAGTCTTCCATCAAGGGATTGCGCGTCACCATCATGCTGCCTCCTTAGATGCTCTGGGAGCCACTTCGCTCCTGGTACCTTGCGCATCCTCGTGCATGTCAACCGCGCGACCCATCCATGCGCTTTAGGGATCACGCTGGCTTCTTACAGAAACTATACCAGTCTGACCACTACGTGTCAATATACCGGATTTTGAATCTGTCGAATCAGTCTTGGTTACGTGTCATGCCATGTGCGCTCTAATCGTGGTTCCGGCCGCCCTACGTCGCCGGAACACAACTGCCGGCATGCCGGAGCGCGGCGTCAACAGCAGCCGTGGTCGTATCGGCCCGCTCGAACCACTGTTCCCAGAGGGCCTCGACGTCCGCAGGGCTCACACCGTTCTCGGCGGCGGCCATCTCCAGCGCCTGCCGCAGCTCGGCGGGCGTCGAGATGCCATACCAGAAGCGCTGGCCGTAGGCGCGGAGCCCGGCGAAGTACGCGTCCGGACCGATCCGCTGGCAGATCGCTTCGAAGCCGAGCGGTCCCTTGCTGTAGATCAGCGTGGCGCGGTTGGCGTCCTCAGCATTCGCCGCCACCGGCCGGTCAACGATGCCGTCGTTGCCGGACTGGAGCGCCTGCAGATACGGGCCGCCGATTTGATCGCGCCAGACCTCGTTCGCTGTCGCCGTCAGGGGAGCGCCGGCCAGCGCCGCTGGCGTGAGCGAATTGTCCAGGCTCTCGCTGATGAAGCCGTAGTCGTTGTTGTTGCTGCCGATGATCCCGGCCAGCCACTGGTGCCCGATCTCGTGCGCGATGGTGAACGCCAGCGGAACCCGCTCGTCTTCGCTCAACTGGCCGTCATCCAGCACTCGCGGCCGGCTGATCCAGGTCATGCCGCTCCACGAGACGCCCAGCGCCTGCTCGACGGTGAGGTACGTGATATCCAGGTCCCGTTCGCCGTAGGGACCGAACCAGCGCGTGTACGCGCTGAACGCGGCCGCCGCGACGTCGAGCGTGAAGGCGTCGAGCTGATCGACCAGCGCCGGCTTCGGGGTCATCACGAACGGCTTCCCGAGCGTCGCCACCCGCAACGTCACGCCGTCCACCACTCTGGTGACGACGTGACCGGACGGGCCGATCGCGAGCGCGAATTCGCGCGCCGGCGCACCAGTCGTGAACCGGTACGTGACGAGCCCATTGCCCGCTGCGACCGGTTTGCCCGTTTCGCTGCCGGTGCCAATAGCTGCCAAGTCCGTGGGCATCGTCAGGCTGACGTCATAGCGGGATGCATCGGAGAAGGTCGGATCGCCGAAGGACGAGAGCGGCGGCGCCAGGTACCAGCCCCGCCCGGGGTCATACCCGGCGACAATCGGATACCAGTCGGCCAGCGCCCAGATGCCGGTCCGGGAGTCGAGCCGCAGGATGTCGAAGCTGCCCGTCCCGTCCACGGGGATCGACGTCCGGAAGGTGAGCCCGATTGCCGCCTTCCCGCCGGCGGGCACCGGCGCCGGCAAGGCAATGTGCGCGACGGTCGGATCATCGCCGCTCGATGCCGTCGCCGCCGCGCCGTTCACCGTAAGATTCCCGATCGTCAGGCCGCCACCGAGGTAGTAGCCGGCCTTCGGATACAGGCGCAGATAAACCTCGGCCTGAGGCACGCCAGTCGTGTTGACCCACCCGATCTCCTCGGACCCGGCCAATGTGCGCGCGGCCGGGTCGAAGGTCAGGTTCATCCGATAGCTGGTGAACGGACGTACTGCAACCGTCGCCACCGGTGTCTGCGCGCTGGCCGGGACGACCGCGACGAGGAGCACCAGAGCGCCCAGAACGGCAATCACCCGGCTCGCGTGCATGACGCCATCCTCATGACCGTCGCCGCATTCCGATGCCGCCACCGCGGCGGAGGTTGGTTGAAGCATAGCAAGCCGTGATCTCCACGCTGTCCATCCACTTGGATGTGTCGCCTTGACAAGGGCCGACACGCATGGGAAGGTTCAGCCAGAAAAGGCGGAAATCCAGACGTTTCGGGGACCTCGGCGAGGACAATTCTCCCACCGGGTCCTTAAAACGTCACATCAATTAGGCATCTGAGCAAGGGCGCTCATCGCGAACATTGGTGTGGCGAGACCGATCCACATTGGACCCCGTCTCACACGCCATGAGGAGAGAGATCGATGCAGGAACGAAAGATCGAGGAGCTCGTCCGCGAAGCATCACGGAAGGGGCTCTCCCGCCGACAGTTGATTCAGCGCGCCGCCGTGCTCGGGATCTCGGCCCCGGCCCTGACTGTGGCGATGACGAAGATGGCTCCGGCGGCACTGGCCCAGGACCGGCCGACGCTGCGCATCGCGCAGAACGCGGCCGACCTCGCCAGCCTCGACCCGCACTACGCCGCGGGCACGCAGGACCGCGCGCTGGTCGATATGGTCTTCAACGGCCTGGTCCGCTTCAAGCCGGGCGACAGCACGCAGATCGAGCCGGACCTGGCGACCGCAGTCCCGGAGCCGAGCGACCAGGGCGGCAAGCAGGTCTGGACCTTCACGCTGCGTGACAACGTCCAGGTCCACAAGACCGGGAAGAGCGACGCCTACACGCTCACCGCCGACGACGTCGTCTTCTCCTTCAAGAAGGCCGCCGACGAGAACACCTCGGCCTACGCCGGCGATTACCAGGGCATCACGGTCGCCAAGGTCGACGACAAGACGGTCACCTTCACGCTCGACAACCCGCTCTCACCCACCCTCTTCCTGCCGAAAGTCGCCAACTACTCCGGCGGCTACGTCGTCCCCCAGAAGGCCTACGAGGCGCTCGGCGCCGACGCCTTCAAGACGGCGCCGGCCGGCACCGGCCCGTTCAAATTCGACTCCTACACGCCGCAGAACAGCGTCGCGCTCGTCGCCAACGACGACTACTTCCGCGGCCAGCCGAAGCTCGCCGGCATCGACTATCGCTACATCGAGGAGTCCAGCAGCCGCGAGTCCGCCCTCCTCTCCGGCGATATCGACGTGATCAACGGTCTGCCGGAAGGGCAGTGGGTCGACAAGATGAACAAGTCCGACGGCGTCAAGGCGGACGTCTTCGGCGTCGGCGAGGCGATCTGGCTGGAGATCAACGTGACCGCCAAGCCGTTCGACGATGCCAAGGTGCGCCAGGCAATCGCGCTCGCCCTGAGCCGCGAGAACCACGTCGCGCTCTTCGGCGCCCCGGTCGGCGAAACGATCTACTCGGTCGTCCCGGCGCAGCTCATGCCCGGCGGGCTGACCGAGGAACAGGCGAAGAAAGCCGGCGTCATCTACGAGCAGAACATCGACCAGGCGAAGCAGCTCCTCGCCGAGGCCGGCGTCAAGGACGGCTTCGAGATCAAGCTGGTCACCTCGCAGATGGACGACTACCGCCGCAATTACGAGGTGTTGCAGGACGAGCTGGGCAAGATCGGACTCAAGATCGACCTGCAGGTCGTCCAGCACGCCGCGATGCACGAGCTGATCCGCAAGGGTACCAACCCACTCGTCATCTACGTCGCCTTCCGCCCGACCGCGGACACCTATCTGACCCAGTTCTTCACCACCGAGGGCGGCAACACGAACTTCGCCCACTACTCGGCCATCGACGACGCCGTCGCCAAGGCGAGGACGACGACCGACGCGGACGAGCAGGCGAAGCTGTGGCAGGACGCGAACACCCAGATCCTGAAGGACTACGCCGCCTACCCGTTCCTGATCAAGAACCTCGTCTACGCACGGTCGAACAAGGTCGACTACGGCCACGAGCTGAAGTCCATCGTCCAGCTCTACCCGGGCATCGACGAAACCACGTCGATCAGCTCCTGACTGATCGGCACGCGGCGGGGCGCCCCGCCCCTGGATGTTGACATCGCACCGGCGGTCCCGGAGCCAGCCAACGGCGTCTGGCTCCCGGCCGCCGGTCGGTGGCCACGACCGCCGGTTCGCGCCGGAGGGCTGACCGGCGCGAACACGGCATGGTCACGGTCAATCGAAGGCTGAACGATGCTCAGGCACATCTTCCGGCGGCTCCTGCTCGCCATCCCCACCCTGTTGGTGGTCGTCACCATCATCTTTCTGGTGGTCCGCGTCATCCCCGGCAATCCGGCCGTCGCGGCCCTGGGGGAATACGCCTCGCAGGATGCGGTGAACAAGCTGGAGCAGCAGCTCGGCCTCGACAAGCCCAAATGGGTCCAGTACGTCGATTACATGAACGCGCTGGCCCACGGCGACCTCGGCAAGTCGATGATCAACCGGCGGCCGGCCATCGACCAGATCAAGTTCGTCCTCCCCTACACGCTCGAGCTCACCGCCGCGGCGATCCTGATCGCCCTCATCCTCGGCATCCCGACCGGCGTGCTCACCGCCGTCAAGCGCAACACCTGGGTGGATTACACCGGCCGCGTCTTCTCGCTCGCCGGTCTCTCCGCGCCGTCGTTTTATGTCGGGTTGCTCTTCATCTACTTCTTCGCCGCCCGGCTCGGCTGGTTCCCCGCCATCGGCGCCGGTGACTTCCATCACCTCGGCAAGAATCTGCAGACGCTCGTCCTGCCGGCGATCACGCTCGGCTTGATCGAGACCGCCTACATCGCCCGCATGACCCGCTCGGTCATGCTCGGCGTCCTCTCCGAGGACTACGTGCGGACTGCCCGCGCCAAGGGCCTGGCCGAGCGCATCGTGCTCAGCCAGCACGCGATTCGCGCGGCGCTCATCCCGATCGTCTCGCTCGTCGGCATCTTCACCATCAGCCTGATCGGCAACTCCGTGCTGGTCGAAACCGTCTTCGCCCGGCCCGGCCTTGGCAAGCTCATGGTCGGCGCCGCGAACCAGCGGGATTACACGATGCTCCAGGCGGTCATGGTGGTCTACGCGCTGATCATTATCGTGATCAATATTGTGGTCGACATCATCTACACGGTCGTCGATCCACGGGTCAGGTACGACTGATGGCCGGAACCGCGAATCCCACGGCAGCCTCGTTCGAGGCCGGCGCGCACGATAACGGCGGCGCCAGCGAGATCAAGCTCGTCTCCCAGCGGCAACGCGCCTGGCGCACCTTCCGCAGCAACCGGACGGCCGTCATCGGCCTCGGCATGGTCGTCGCCATCGTGCTCGTCGGAGTTTTCGCGCCGCTGATCGCGCCCTATGCGCCGAACGAGCAGAGCACGATCAACCGCCTCGCCCAACCGAGCGCCAGTCACTGGCTGGGCCGCGACGACTACGGCCGCGACATCCTCTCGCGCGTCATCTACGGCACGCGGGTCGCGCTGCTGGTCGGCATCCTGTCGGTTCTCCTCGGCGGCGTTTTCGGCACCGCGATCGGCGTCATCGCCGGGTATTTCCGAGGCAAGCTCGACACCGTGCTGATGCGCCTCGTCGATATCCTGCTCTCCTTCCCGGACCTCATCACCGGTCTCCTCGTCATGGCCGTCCTCGGCGCCGGGTTGCCCAAGCTGATCATCGCCATCGCCCTGACGATCACGCCACGCTTCGCCCGCA
Source organism: Thermomicrobiales bacterium (assembly GCA_025928015.1). Classification (GTDB taxonomy): domain Bacteria; phylum Chloroflexota; class Chloroflexia; order Thermomicrobiales; family UBA6265; genus JAICKJ01. The sequence goes on along the minus strand of JAICKJ010000188.1, from coordinate 2,169 downwards.
TCGCCTATGGGCCGACGCTGGCGATCAAGGAGAAGGAGTTCGTCGAGGCCGCCAAGGCGCTGGGCCAGAACAACCGCCGGATCCTCACCCGCCACATCCTGCCCAACGTCTCCGGCGAGCTGATCGTCCTCGCCAGCCTGTGGACCGCCTCGGCGATCCGGCTGGAGGCGAGCCTCAGCTTCATCGGTCTCGGCGTCAAGCCGCCGACCGCCACCTGGGGCCAGATGATCCGCGACGGCGTCACCTACCTGACCGATCACCCCTGGTTCAGCCTCGCGCCCGGCATCGCGCTCCTGATCACCGTTTTCGCCTTCAACCTCGTCGGCGACGGCCTGCGCGACGTCCTCGATCCCCGCTCCCGCTCGTAAGCCGGCGCCTCGCGCCCCGGACTGGTGGGTGCGAGAATGCCAACACCGCGCGGACGGCGATGGCGGATCACGTCACATCGTCGTAGCTCCGGGCTCTGTGACCGGCGTCGCGGGCAAACTCGGCACGGGCATCACGACACGGGAAAGGGACTATCCAACGTGACACAGGCAGAGATCATCATCGTCGGTGGCGGCATCAGCGGGACCGCCGCCGCGTACCATCTCGCAGGCCAGGGCCGGCGCGTGACGCTCCTGGAGCGGGGCGATCTCGCCAGCATGGCCTCCGGCTGGACCCTCGCCGGTGTCCGGCAATCCGGCCGGCACCCGGCCGAGCTGCCCTTGGCCAAAGCCGCCATCGACCGGTGGACCAACCTCGCTGTGGAGCTGGACGCCGACCTCGAATACCGCCAGGACGGCAACCTGCGCCTCGCGCTGACCCCCGAGCAGACGGGCACGATCGAGCAGATCGTGAGCGAGGGCAATGCCGCCGGCATCCCGATGGAATACCTGCCGGACAACGCCGCCGTTCGCGCGGTCGCCCCGGCGCTGGCCGACACGATCGTTGCCGCCTCCTTTTGCCCGTCCGACGGCCACGCCAATCCGCACAAAACGGTCGCCGCCTTCGCCGCTGCCGCCAAACGGCACGGCGCGGATCTTCGCACCGGCGTCGAAGTGACCGCTCTCCTCACCGATGGCGACAAAGTGCAGGGCGTCAGGACGACCGGCGGCGACCTGTTCGCCGACACCGTCATCCTCGCCGCGGGCGTCTACACACCGCGCCTGCTCGCTTCGCTGGGAATCGACTTCCCGCTGACCATCTCGCTCGTGCCCGTCGTCCAGACGGTTCCGATGCCGCCCGCGCTGGCGCAGGTGCTCGGCATCGCGACGGGCGGCTTCGCCGGCCGTCAGGAGGTCTCCGGCCGCTTCCGCCTGACCGGCACGACGATCCCCTGGGGCGAGCACGGCCAGCACACGGCGGAGAACGTGCAGCCGCCGGCCAACCTCGTCGTTGACACGATCCAGCAGGCATCGGCGCTGGCGCCGGACCTCGCGACGGCCCGGATCGGCCGCGTCTGGGGCGGCCTGATCGACAAGACGCCGGACGCGCTCCCGGTCATCGAACGATTGCCCGAGTTCAACGGCCTGATCGTCGCCGCCGGCTTCTCCGGCCACGGCTTCTGCCTTGGCCCGATCACTGGCCAGCTCCTCGCCGACCTCGCCACCGGCCAGGAGCCGTCCTTGCCCATCGAATCCTTCCAGCTCCGCCGCTTCGCCGCTCAGTCCGTGACCGAGGCACTGACCCTGCACGGCTAACCGGCAGAAGGGGTCGCAAGGCAGGGGCGCACGCCGTGCGCCCGCGTCTCGGCGTCAATCCCTTTCCCGCTTCGCAATGCCCTAACACCGTCATTCCGAGCGCATCGAGGAATCTCTCTGACGAGCGGATGCGAGTGCCGGCCACGATGGACGATCACGGAGGGTTGGCAAACCTGCCTCGCCGTCATACTGAGCGGGCGCAGCCCCGAAGCATCCCCCGGCGAAGCCGGTCCGCCGCTGCGGACGACGCCCTGCCGGGGAGATCCTTCGACGTCGCTCACCACGACGAACGGGGAAAGCGGATCGCGCGGAGATGTTACCCGTTGGCCAGCATAACGGGCAACAAGATGGGCAGAGGCGGCGCCGACTGGTTGGCGGCGAGGATGCCGCTGCGGCGGGAGATTTCTCCCGTTGGTCGAAATGACACCGTCGGGGAGTGGAAGGAGCGCCGCCTATCTTGTCCATACCTTCTGTTCCCGATGGCATC
>JAICKJ010000386.1 GCA_025928015.1 Thermomicrobiales bacterium | reverse complement strand
GGTTGCGCTTCTGCGGCATGATCGAGGAGATCTGGATGAACGCGTCGCCGACGCGCAGGTAGCCGACGTCCTGCCGCGCCCAGATCAGCATGTCGTTCGTGAAGCGGGCGAGGCTGGCGCAAAGGTTGTGCAGCGTCTGGACCGTCTCGACCAGGTGATCACCGGCGCCGACCGCGTCGTAGCCGTTGACGACGATCCCGTCGAAGCCGAGCAGCCGCGCCGTCTCCGCCCGGTCGATCGGGAAGCCGGTCGTGGTGAAGGCGGCGGCGCCGAGCGGCGAGCGGTTGACCCGCGCGTAGAGCTCGCGCAGCCGCCGCGTGTCCCGCGCCAGCGGCCCGAGCACGCCCATCAGGTAGTGCGCGAGCGTCGTCGGCTGCGCCGGCTGGGTGTGCGAAATGCCCGGCATGACCGTCTCGATGTGCGCCCTCGCCACGCCGAGCAGCGTCCGGCGCAGTGTCAGGACGCGCTCGGTGAAGGTGAGCAGCCGGGCGCGGAGCATCAGCCGGCACATGGCCGCGTCGAGGTCGTTGCGGGAGCGGGCGATCTGCAGGTTGCCACCGACGTCGGGCCCGGTCCGGTCGATGATCCGCCCCTCGACGGCGAAAAAGAGGTCTTCAACCGACGGGACGTACGCCAGCGTCTCCGGCCCCTCGACCTGGACCTCCTCGATTGCCGCGAGCAGCTTCGCGGCGTCGTCCTCGCGGATGATGCCGCAGTCGGCCAGCATGATCGTGTGCGCAACGTTGGCGGCCAGCATCGGCCCGAAGAGCAGCTCCCGCGCGTGGCCGAAGGCGGGGCGCAGGACGGTGCGGGCATAGGTCTCGTCCGGGAAGCCGCCGCGCGCCGGCGTTTCCCCGTTCTCGTGTGTCGTCATGGTCAGCGATTATCCCTTCAGGCCGGTGAGGGCGATGCCGCGGATGATCTGGCGCTGGAAGATCGCGAAGACGACCAGCACCGGGATCGTTCCGAGCGCGGCGGCGGCCATGATCAGCTCGTAGGCGCTGACCGCCTCGCTGGAGAAGAAGCCGATCCCCACCGGCAGCGTCCGCATCTCCGCCGAGCGGGTCACGATCAGCGGCCAGAGGTAGGCGTTCCAGTTGCCGAGGAAGGTGAAGATGCAGAGCGCGGCGACGGCCGGCTTGACCAGCGGCAAGGCGATGTTCCAAAAGAGGCGGAACTCGGAGACGCCATCGATCCGGGCCGCGTCGAGCAGGTCGTTCGGCACGCCGAGGAAGAACTGGCGCATGAGGAAGACGCCGAAGGCGCTCATCACGCCGGGGAACATGATGCCCCAGTAGGTGTCGGCCCAGTGGAGGTTGATCGACATCAGATACCAGGGGATGACCAGCATCTCGGTCGGCACCATCAGCGTGCTGAGGATGAGGATGAAGATCACCTGCTGGCCCGGGAAGCGGAATTTCGCCAGCGTGTAGCCGGCGAGCGAATCGAAGAAGGCGACGCTCGCCGTCGTGATGAGCGCCACGATCATGCTGTTCGCGAACCAGCGGACGAACTCGGTGTTGGTCAGGACGGTCCGGTAGTTGTCCAGCGTCGGGTTATCGGGGATGAGATTGAGGTTGTAGATCTCGTTGGCGTGCTTGAGCGACGAGGCGACCATCCAGAGGAACGGGAAGACCATGCCGAAGCCGCCGATCCCGAGGATCAGGTAGAGGAGGATGCGGGCGAGCGTTCGCCGGTAGTCGCGGCCCGACGTGGCGACGGCCGTGACCGGCCGGGGGATGGCGCGCTCGATGCTGGTGGCGGTCAGCGGCTCAGTACTCATAGTTGCGTGTCAGCACTTTCATCTGGATGACGGTGATGACGAGGATCATCACGAAGAGCACGAAGGTGACGGCGGCGGCGTAGCCCATCTTCGACGGCAGCGTCTCGAAGGCGCGTCGGTAGACGTAGAGCACGATGCTGATCGTGCTGTTGAGCGGTCCGCCCTGTCCCTGCGAGGTCATGTTGCGGATTTGCGTGAAGACCTGGAGCGAGTTGATGACGCCGATCACGGTCAGGAAGACGATCGTCGGGTTGAGCAGCGGGATCGTGAT
>JAICKJ010000091.1 GCA_025928015.1 Thermomicrobiales bacterium | reverse complement strand
TCGACGCCTACGACGCGAAGAGCGGGAACCGGCTCTGGCAGTTCCAGACCCGCGCCGGGGCGAACGCGCCGGCCGGGACGTATGAGGTTGATGGCGTTCAGTACGTGGCCGTCGCGTCCGGCGGCAACTTCCAGCTCGACTTCCCGCGTGGCGACACGCTCTGGGTCTTCTCGCTGAAAGGCACGATGGGCCCGGTCGCGGCGCCGCCGGCGCCATCGTCTGAAGTGTCGGCCGAATCGCTCGCGGTCAACCATGTCAACATCGTCGACTTCGCGTTCGTTCCCGGCTCGATCTTCATTCCGCCGGGCACGACCGTGACCTGGACGAACACGGGCAAGCAGCCGCATTCGGTCACCTCGACCGTCTCGGAAAGCAATCCCGTCAAGTTCGACTCCGGTATCCTGAAGCCCGGCCAGTCCTACAGCTTCACGTTCACGAAGCCGGGCACCTACGACTACTTCTGCGTGCCGCACCCATTCATGCGCGGCCGGGTGATCGTCAGCACGAACGCGCCCAAGCCGAGCGCGTCGCCGATGGCGACACCGGAACCGGGCGGCGGGTACGTGCCGGCATATCCGGCGACGCCGAGCAGCAAAAGCACGGCGCCGACTCCGCAGGTGACACCGACACCGTAGGCGGCGACGCATATGACGAAGGATCCAGGGGGACAACCGTGGTTGTCCCCTGGACGTTTCCCCCGAAAGGAATCGGCCGTGCACGCATCCGTCGTGGCGAAACGGTGCCGGGTCCTGATTGCCGCGATCTTGCTGGCCTCGCTGATGATCGGCGCCGCGGCACAGACCACCGGCGCTACGTCATCGGCCTCGCCAGCATCCCCAAGCGAGCAGCTTCGCGCCGCGATCGCGGCCGTCCTCCCATCAGACTCGGGTCGAGGCGTGCCACGGCTGCCGAGCGTCCGCATCGATCCCACCGGTGACGCGACCGTGGTGTTCGCACTGCGCGAGGGCGACACCGCGCCGGAGATCGTCGACAGGGGGCTGGCCGACATCCTGACCATCTTTCGCGCGGTCTACCATCCGGCGGCGGTGGCGAGCGTCCGGACAACGACCGTGATTGGCACCTATGCCGTTACCGGTCAATACGGCACGCGCGAATGGCCGGTGATGCGCGCGGTGCTCAGCCGGCGAGCCGCGAACCGGCTCGACTGGAATTACCTCTCCGCCGGCACCCTGCGGGCAGCGCTCGATACCTGGTGGGTCTATCCGCCCCTGCTCGCGGCAGAACCGGACCTGGCAACACCTGACGCGACGCCAGCGGCCACGCCAGGCGTCGAAACATTCCGCTGGACGGCGCGCTGATTCGACCCCAAGCAAACAATGCTTCCGCGACTGGACGATCACGATATGCTGGATGCAGCGCCCCGCATCCCACATTCGGCTGATCACGCACATTCACCGAGGCGACTTGCATGGCCACAATACAGAAGACCAGCGCCCCAGACCAACGCATCGTCCTCTACGACGTCTCCTGGGAGACGTACGAGAGTCTCCTCGCCAACTACAAGGACAAGAGCTCCCCGCGCTTCACCTACGACCGAGGAGTGTTGGAGATCGTGAGTCCGACTACCCGTCACGAGCGGATCATCTATGTGCTCACGACGATTGTCACGATGACGGCACTCGAACAAGGAAACGTCGTGGATGGCGTCGGTTCGATGACGTTCAAGCATCCCGAGCGGCAACAGGGCTTCGAGCCGGACGCAAGCTTCTACATTCAGCACGCGGCTCAAGTTGCTGATTCGAGTCAGATCGAGCTCGCTGTGGATCCGCCGCCGGATCTCGTTGTCGAGATCGACATCGCGAATTCGTCGTTGAACAAGCTGCCCATCTTCGCGGCAGCCAGAATTCCCGAGGTTTGGCGATACGAAGCAGCGACCGGCAAGGTTATGATCCTACGCCTCCACGGCGAAAAGTACGAGCGCTCGGCCGAAAGCGGCGTGCTCCCGCCTCTCACCGCTGACGCACTCTCTCGCTTCGTCACAGAACGAGTCAGGGAAAGCGGCAACTGGGTCGCGGAATTCCAAGCCTGGCTTCGCTCTCGCCAATAGCCGTTCCCGGCAGTTTGGCCGTCCGCATACGTGAATTTGCCTGGGTGTAACCCGGCGTTTGAGCCCGCGCGGCAGCCGCTCGGTCACGGTGGGATACTGGCGGGATGGACACGACGGCGCCGCCACGGCCCTCCCTCTCCCGCTTCGCCTGGCTCTCGATCGCGGCCGCCATCGTCACGATCACGCTCAAGCTCGGCGCCTGGTATCTCACCGGCTCGGTCGGGCTGCTTTCCGACGCGCTTGAATCGATCGTCAACCTCGTCGCCGCCATCGCCGCGCTGATCGCCCTCACCGTCGCCGCCAAGGGTCCGGACGAAGAGCACGCCTACGGCCACGCCAAGGCCGAGTACTTCAGCAGCGGGCTCGAAGGCGCGCTCATCATCCTCGCCGCCGTGCTCATCGTCTATACGGCGGTCCCACGCTTCTTCACCCCGCAGCCGATCGAGAATGGCACCGTCGGCGTCCTCGTCTCGATTGTCTCCTCGGTCATCAACCTCTTCGTCGCCTTCCGGCTGCTCCGCGCCTCGCAGCAGTACCGCTCGGTCACGTTGGACGCCGATGCGCACCACCTGCTCACCGACGTCTGGACCTCGGTCGGTGTCGTCATCGGCATCGTCCTGGTCATCTCGACCGACGTCAAAATCCTCGATCCGATCGTCGCGCTCCTCGTCGCCGCCAACATCATCTGGACCGGCGTGCGCCTTGTGCGCCGCTCGATGCTCGGCTTGCTCGATACCGCGCTCGAACCGGAGGACCGTGAGGCGGTGAAGGCGATCCTCGCCAGATACGCCGCGGACCGGCACATCGCGGCCCATGCCTTGCGCACCCGCCAGGCGGGCGCGCGCAACTTCGTCTCCGTTCATATCCTCGTCCCCGGGGACTGGACCGTGCGGGAGGGCCACCAATTGCTGGAAGATATCGAGCACGATATCCGCGCCGCCGTGCCGACGACGACGGTCTTCACGCATCTGGAGCCGCTCGAAGACCCGGCGTCGTGGCAAGATGTGACTCTGGACCGGCCGGTGGAGGAGCCGTCCGCGCAAAGCGACGGCGCAACGTGAGGAGGCGAACATGGCCAACGACGTGTGGAATGCAGTCGAGGACTATTTCAGCGACCGCCTGATCCTGTCCGACCCGGCGCTGGATGCCGCGCTGGCATCCAGCGCCGCGGCGGGCCTGCCGGATATCCAGGTCGCCCCGAATCAAGGTAAGCTCCTGCAGCTCCTCGCGCTCATCCGCGGCGCCAGCCGCATCCTCGAGATCGGCACCCTCGGTGGCTACAGCACGATCTGGATGGCCCGGGCGTTGCCGGAGGACGGCCGGTTGATCAGCCTGGAGGTGGATCCGACCCATGCGCACGTTGCCCGCGCCAACATCAAGCGCGCGGGGCTCGACGACCGCGTGGAGGTCCGCGTCGGACCGGCGCTCGACTCGCTACCGAAGATCGCGAACGAGGGCGCGGCTCCGTTCGATCTCGTCTTCATCGACGCCGACAAGCAGCACAACCCGGACTACTTCGCCTGGGCGCTGAAGCTGACCCGGCCGGGTAGCATCATCATCGTCGACAACGTCGTCCGCGGCGGCCGGATCGTCGACGAGACCGGCGGCAACCCCGATGTCCAGGGCGTCCGCCGGCTGATGGAGATGATCGGCGACGAGCCCCGGGTGAGCGCGACCGTGCTGCAAACGGTCGGCAGCAAGGGCTACGACGGTCTGGCAATCATGCTCGTCACTGGCGCCGCGAACGGTGACCGCCACTGACCGGGCGCTACACTGTCGTTGACTTACGATTGGCGCGAACCACTGAAGTTCTTGGTCAACCCACTCTGATCAATGGTCCCGGAGGATTCGAATGTACGATCAGGTGCTCAGATGTCCGGCTTGTGCGGCACCAAGCCTGCAAATCGGATCAGTGGCCACGGTGGATGCGGTTATCCGCTGCGACAATTGCAACTTCAAACGTGACCGCTCGCCCGTCACCGGGTTCTTTGACCTCCGGTTGTCACCTCCGCAACAGGAACGCTCGTTGCTTGCTCACGAACTGCCGTTGCCAGGAACGGCGAAATTCAGGAGCCGAGTCTACTCAGCGAACCGTGCCATGATGCGCCAGGTCGTGCGCGATCTTCGGCCCACGACCACGATGGACGTTGGATGCGGTCCAGGTGGATGGGGCACAGAACTGCGGGACGTATGTGGCGCCTACTATGGACTTGAGCCGAGTGACATTCCTCTGGAGCGAACGCATACCAGTGCCAGGACAACGCAAACGCTCATCCAATATGATCTTGACCGACCTGTTCCGGTACAAGATGCGTCCGTAGATCTGCTTTCCTTTATTGCAAGCTATGATCATATCCCGGATCCAGGAACCGTTCTCCCGGAATTCTGGGCAAAGGTTCGCCCGGGCGGACACCTCCTCATCAATATGACGAATTACGGAACATGGGCCAAGACTTTGATCAACGCGTTGACGCATGGACAACGCTTCAAGCACGCGGAAGGGCATTTCCGCGTGCACAGCCCTACCACGCTGATCAGCGAAGTCAGCTCCATCCTTCCCGACTCAACTGCGGTGCGCGTAGAAGCCGATTATTGGTTAGCGCCCAACATACCGGGCCCGGTCGGCCGCCTCTATGTGCTGCCTGGAGTCATCCGAGCAAGCAATGCAGGCCTCAAGCTATTGATCAATCGAGGACTTCACATGCGAAATGCCGGCACGATCATGATCGTCGCTTTCCAAAAGGCAACGAACTGACCATTGCCATCCACACCTCACGCTCAACTTGAGACCCGGTTGGTGCGACGGAGGCCTTTGCGCGGCGCCAATCCCGAGGCAAAGCAGAGCGGCGTTGGGCGGATCGTTTGGCAATGCGACAGTTCGCGGGGATTCGCGGTAAGATTGCCAGCGGTGCCCGGGCCACGCACCGGGCGCTGGGGGATGATCATGGGGAGGGGTCGCCAGCCGGCGCGCCCCCTATGCCAGAGGCAGACGACGCAATGGCACAGGAACCAATGTGGCTCACGTTCATCGTGGCCTTCATCATCATGAACGTCCTGCTGGTCGGCATGGCGTACACCACCTGGTACGAGCGCAAGGTCCTTGCCGCGATGCAGGACCGGCTCGGGCCGACCCGCTCCGGGCCCCATGGGCTCCTGCAACCGCTCGCCGACGCCGTCAAGCTGCTGGGTAAGGAAGACCTGATCCCGGCCGGCGCCGATCGGGTGCTGTTCTTCTTCGCCCCGCTCGTCGTCTTCGTCGCCGCCCTCGTCTCTGTCGCCGTCATTCCCTTCGGCGGCACGGTCCAGATCGGTGGCCGTGCCGTCAATCTCTACGCGACCGATCTCAACGTCGGCGCCCTGTTCGTGCTGGCAATCGGCTCGGCGGGCGTCTACGGCATCATCGTCGGCGCCTGGGCCTCCGCGAACCGCTATTCGCTGCTCGGCGGTCTCCGCGCCGCCGCGCAGGTCATTTCCTACGAGCTGGTGCTCGGCCTCTCGCTCGTCGGCATCTTCATCATCACCGGCTCGCTGAGCCTGCGCGAGATCATGGAGCAGCAACAACGGTCGATCGAGATCGGCCCGCTGCACATCTCCAACTGGTTCATCCTCTCCCAGCCGCTCGCCTTCGTCCTCTTCCTCATCGCCGCCGTGGCCGAGACCAACCGGGCACCCTTCGACCTGCCCGAGGCCGAGACCGAGCTCGTCTCCGGCTTCCACACCGAGTATTCCGCCTTCCGCTTCTCGTTCTACTTCCTCGGCGAATACATCAACATGCTGGTCGTCTCGCTCTTCGCGAGCACTCTCTTCCTTGGCGGCCCCAGCGGCCCCGGCTCGGAGAAATACTGGGGCCTCGGGTTGGTCTGGCTCTTCATCAAAGTCGCGGTCTTCATGTTCTTCTACATCTGGCTCCGGGCGACGCTGCCGCGCTTCCGGTTCGACCAGTTGATGGGCGTGGCCTGGAAGGTCCTGTTGCCGCTGGCCCTGCTGAACATCGTCATCACGGCCTTCATCCGGCTGATCGCCAACGGCCAGATCTTCTGACAGACAGCTCGCCCGCCACCGTTGGCGGGCAACCGGCTCGAGAGCACGCAGCGGTAAGGAGCAACCGCGTTAGAGGAGCGGATTGATGCCCTGGGATCTCATCTTCTTCTATATCATCGGCGCAATCAGCGTCCTGGCCGCGCTCGGCATGGTCGCCTCGCCGAACCCGATCCACTCCGGCATCCTGCTGGTCGTCTGCTTCCTCAACGTCGCCGGCATCTTCGTCATGCTCGGCGCCGAGTTCCTCGCCATCGTCCAGGTCATCGTCTACACCGGCGCCATCCTGGTCCTGCTGCTCTTCGTCCTGATGCTCGTCGATCCGCATGAGCTGCCCAGCTTCTACCTCGCCCAGCCGCTGCAACGCGGCGTCGGCGTCCTGCTCGGGTTGATTCTCCTGCTGGAGATCGGCGCCGCGATCGTCACCCAGACACAGTTCGGCCCCAAGGGCAACGCCACCCCGGCGAACATCGCGGCCATGGGCGGCAACGTGCAGGCCCTCGGCTCGGTCCTGCAGACCAACTACCTGCTCGCCTTCGAAGTCGTCTCGCTGGTCCTGATCACCGGCATCATCGGCGCGATCGTCCTCGCCGTGCCGGAACGGCTCGGGCAGCGGATCGGCACGCTCCGCTCGACGATCAGCCTCGGCCACCCGCGCGGGCTGGACCATCCGGCCGCGCTCATGGCGGGGCCGCGCAACGAGACACCGATCGTCACAAAGGAGCGCAAGGCGCCGGAGCCGGCGGCCGTGCGGCGGCTGGTCATGGCGAAGGACCCGGACGACTTCACGTCGGTGTAGGGAGACGAGCGGCCGACACGCGCCGGCACGCAGGATGAGGTGAGATAGGAAGCGGCATGGGCCATCTCGGCGTCGAGCATTATCTGTTTCTGAGCGCGATCCTGTTCATCATCGGGCTGATGGGCGTGCTGGTGCGGCGCAACCTGCTCATCATCTTCATGTGCGTCGAGCTGATGATGACCGCGGTCAATATCAGTCTGGTCGCCTTCGGCACGGCCACCGACACCTTGAACGGGCAAGCGTTTGTTGTCTTCACCGTCGCGGTCGCCGCGGCGGAAGCAGCGGTCGGGCTCGGGATCATCCTCGCGCTCAGCCGGCGCGGCAAGACCGTCGATGTCGATGACATGCACTCGCTGCGTGACTGATCAGTGACGCGCGCTGGCGAGCACCGCATGAACCTGCACACGGAACTCGGGGAGAAGAGGGCGAGTTGATGGAACATTATCTGTTTTTGATTCCCCTGCTGCCGCTGGTGGCCTTCGTCATCAACCTCCTGCTCGGCCGCTGGGTGGTCAAGCATGCCTCCGCCTACATCGCCCAGGTCGCCATGTTCGGTTCCTGGGTCGTGTCGGTGCTCGTCTTCTTCGACATCCGCGGCAGCAGCGACAAGGTGCTCGAACAGCACCTCTTCACCTGGATCCCCTCGGGCACCTTCAACGTGCCGGTGACGCTCCACGTCGACCAGCTCGCCTCGATCATGCTCCTCGTCGTGACGACCGTCTCGACGCTCGTCTTCGTCTACTCCAAGGGCTACATGGCGCATGACGGCGGCTTCTACCGCTTTTTCGCCTACTTGCCTCTCTTCGCCTTCTCGATGTTGATGCTGGTGCTGGCCAACAACCTGCTCCTGCTCTACGTCTTCTGGGAGGCGGTCGGTCTCTGCTCCTACCTCCTGATCGGCTTCTGGTTCAGGCGCCGCTCGGCCAACGAGGCGGCCGTCAAGGCCTTCGTCGTCAACCGCGTCGGTGACGTCGGCTTCGGCCTCGGCATCATGCTGACCTTCTGGACGTTCGGCACGGTCGATTTCTATGGCCCGGACGGCATCTTCGCCAAGGCAGCCAACCACGCCGCGCTCGGCGTCAGCGGCGGCACCATGACCGCCATCGCCCTGCTGCTCTTCCTCGGCGCCTGTGGCAAGAGCGCCCAGTTCCCGCTCCACGTCTGGCTGCCGGACGCCATGGAGGGCCCTACGCCAGTCTCCGCCCTGATCCACGCCGCGACGATGGTCACCGCCGGCGTCTACATGGTCGCGCGCACGCATCCGATTTACCTGCAGTCCGAGAGCGCGCTGGTCGTCGTCGCCTTGATCGGCGCCTTCACCTCCTTCCTGGCCGCGACGATCGCGCTGGTGCAGTACGACCTGAAGAAGGTCATCGCCTACTCGACCATCAGCCAGCTCGGCTACATGGTCTTCGCGCTCGGCACGGGCGCCTGGGTCGCGGCGATCTTCCACCTCATGACCCACGCCTTCTTCAAGGGTTTGCTCTTCCTCGGCGCCGGCTCGGTCATGCACGGCATGCATGACGAGCTGGACATGCGGAAGATGGGCGGCCTGCGCAAGTTCATGCCGATCACCTTCTGGACCTTTCTGATCGCCTCCTTCGCCAACGCCGGCCTGATCCCGTTCGCCGGCTTCTGGTCGAAGGACGAGGCGATCGTCGGCGCGTGGGCGAGCGCGTCGTCCGTTGGCAAGCTGGCGGCGGTCGTCGGGCTGATTACCGCCTTCCTGACCGCGCTCTACATGTTCCGCTGCGTCTTCATGACCTTCTTCAAGGCGCCGCGTTTCAACCCTGAGGCCATCCATCCGCATGAATCCGGCGCGTGGATGGCCGTCCCGCTCGTCATCCTCGCGGTCCCGGCGGCGCTGATCGGCTTCATCGGCTTCCCGCCGGAGAACGGCCCCTTCCAGCACTTCCTGGAGCCGGTCTTCGAGCAGGCGCCGGCCCAGACGACCCACGCCAACGAGCAGGCGTCGCTCTACACGATCCAGGAGCCGGCGACCACCCGGACGGCGATCGCCGCCGCCCAGGCCGCGACGGCGACCGAGACCCATGAAACCCACGTCTCGACCGCCACGACCGTCACGTTCGGCATCATCTCGACGATCATCGCCGTCAGCGGCATCTTCGTCGCCTATCTCACCTACATCACCGGGACGATCAGCGCGACCGCGATCGGCGCGCGCTTCGCGCCGCTCTATCAACTTTTCGTCAACAAGTGGTACCTCGACGAGATTTACCACAACTACATCACCATGCCGTTCTACAACTTCGCGATGTTCCTGTGGCGCATCGTGGACGTGAAGATCATCGATGGCACCGTGAACGGCGTCGCCGCCCTGATCGGCGCGATCAGCCAGCGGATGCGGACCGTGCAGACCGGTCTGCTGGCCAACTACGCGCTCGGTATCGCGCTGGGCATGGTGATCATCGTAGGCATTTATCTGGCCGGATTCTCGACCCTGTTCCGCTAGCGCTGAGACCGAACGCGGGTTGCGAGGAAAGATGCGAGGGGCGTGTGGATAACTTTCCGATTTTGAGCACCATCACCTATCTCCCGTTGCTGGGCGCGCTGGTGATCTTCTTCATGCCGCGCGCCACGCGGGAGACCTCGCGCCTGATCGCGGTCGTCGCGTCGCTGCTGAGCATGATCGCGTCGTTCGTGATGCTCGGCGCGTTCAAGCACAACAACACGTTTCAGTTCACGGAGCACAAGACCTGGCTGAAGGATCTCGGGGTCTCCTACTTCATGGGCGTCGATGGCATCGCCGTCCTGCTCATCGTGCTGACGACCATCCTGTGCGCCATCTCGATCATCTACTCATGGGATACGATCAACGTCCGCACCCGCGAGTACTACATCGCCATCCTGCTGCTCGAAACCGGCATGCTCGGCGTCTTCATGTCACTCGACCTCTTCCTCTTCTACATCTTCTGGGAGCTGATGCTGATCCCGATGGCGCTGCTCATCGGCATCTGGGGTCACGAGGACCGCGTCTACGCCGCCGTCAAGTTCTTCCTCTACACGCTGTTCGGCTCGCTGCTGATGCTGGTGGCGATCGTCGCGCTCTACCAGAGCTACTACAACCAGACCGGCACCCACACGCTCAACATCCTCACGCTCCAGGGCGGCCACTATGGCCACATCTTCCAGGTCTGGGTCTTCGCCGCCTTTTTCATCGCCTTCGCGGTCAAGATCCCGATGTTCCCGGTGCACACCTGGCTGCCGGACGCACACGTCCAGGCACCAACCGCCGGTTCGGTCATCCTGGCGGCGGTCATGCTGAAGATGGGCGGCTATGGCATGCTTCGCTTCAGCCTGCCGCTCTTTCCCGATGGGACGAACTACTGGCGCACCTTCGTCATCGTCCTCTCGGTGATCGCCATCATCTACGGCGCCTTCCTTTCACTCGTGCAGCCGGACTGGAAGAAGCTGGTCGCCTACTCGTCCGTCAGTCACATGGGCTTCGTGACCCTCGGCATCTTCATCCACAACATTCAGGGCATGGACGGCTCGATGATGGTGATGCTGGCGCACGGCTTCAATACCGGCGCCCTCTTCCTCATCGTCGGCATCGCCTACGAACGCGCGCACACGCTGCGCATCAACGCCTTCGGCGGGTTGGCGACGCCGATGCCCGTCTGGTCCGCCTTCTTCGTCCTCTTCATGTTCGCCAGCATCGGCCTGCCCGGGCTCTCCGGCTTCGTCGGCGAGTTCCTCGTCACGCTCGGCACCTGGCATTACAACAAGGTCGCCGCGATCATCACCTTCTGCGTCGTCATCATCGCTGCCTGGTACCTGCTCTGGCTGGTCCAGCGGGTCGTCTTCGGCCGCACCATCCACCAGCTGCCGGAACCGGGCGATGCCGCGTTGACGCCGGCCGAGCGAGCACAGCTCGCCCAGGTTGGCGATCATGGCCATGGCCCGGTGCCGACGCTCATCAGCGGCGGCTCGCACGATGCGCACGCCGTGCCGGCGGAGGGCCAGCTCGACAGCACCAACTGGCCGGACCTCTCGCTGAAGGAGCTGATCTGCCTCGTGCCGCTGGCGATCCTGACGATCCTGACCGGCGTCTATCCGAAGCCGATCTTCGATATCGCCGATCCGAGCTTTCACGCGGTCCTCAATGGCGCGATGCGGGTGATCGGCAATTAGGTGACAAACCGGCCGGTCCGGTGTGGGCGGCCACGGGTTCCCTGGCGGGGACATGGGTGTACGGAGCGTTTTGATGCCGCTTGATCTGATCAAACCGGAGTGGGGCCTGGTCGTTCCCCAGCTCATTGTCTTCTTCCTGGCGATCATCCTGATGCTCGGCGACGCCTTCATACCTCGCGAGCGACACTACATCCTGCTGACCGCCATCTCGATCATCGGCTACGTCGCCGCCGGCATCGCCCTCATCTGGCAGTACGGCGAAAACAAGGCGACCTTCTACGGCCTCTTCCGCGCCGACGATCTCGGCGTCTTCCTGGGGATGACGATCCTCGTCGCCGCGCTGCTGACCGTCTTCGTCTCTGCCAGTTATGTCGAATACCTCGAAGGCCGGATGCCGCTCGGCGAGTTCTACGTCCTCCTCGCCCTCTCGACCCTCGGCGCGCTCATCGTCGCCATCGCCGGTGACCTCATCCTGCTCTTCATCGGCATCGAGCTTTCATCCCTCGCCACCTACGTGCTCACCGCCTATGCCAAGCGGCGCGAAACCTCGCTGGAGGGCGCGCTCAAGTACTACCTGCTCGGCATCTTCGCCAGCGCGATCATGGTCTACGGCTTCGCCTGGATCTACGGCGCCACCGGCACGACCGACCTGACCGAGATCGCTCGCGTCCTGCAGGCGTCGGTCAGCGGCGACCACCGCGAGGCGTCGCTGCTGCTCGGCTTGCTCCTGATCATCGTCGGCGTCGGCTTCAAGATGGCCGCGGTTCCCTTCCACTTCTGGACGCCGGACGCGTACGATGGGGCACCGACGCCGGTCACCGGATTTATGTCCTCGGTCCCGAAGACCGCCGCCTTCGCCCTCGCCATCCGTCTCCTTGTGCAGGGCCTGGCCCCGCTGCGCGACGACTGGCTGATACTGATCGCCATCCTGGCGTTCATCACGATGACCTTTGCCAACATCGTTGCTGTCGCGCAGCGTGACGTCAAGCGCATGCTGGCCTACTCATCTGTGGCACACACGGGCTATATGCTGGCCGGCCTTGCCGCCTACAAATCGGTATCCGGCTTTGGCGGGACGGGATCCGGCGATTTCGGGATCTCGTCCGTCCTGTTCTACCTGCTCGCCTACGCGTTCACAAACATTGGCGCGTTCGCGGTGGTCGCCTGGGTGCAGCACCGCGGCAACGGTCTGGACCTCGACGACTACGCCGGGTTGGCCGCCAAGGAGCCGCTGGCCGCCGCCGCGCTCTCGGTCTTCCTTCTCTCGCTCATGGGCATGCCGCCGCTGCTCGGGTTCTACGCGAAGTACTACGTGATCGTCGCGCTGCTTGACGCCAAACTGCTCTGGCTGGCCATCGCAATCGTCGTCCTCTCGGCGATCAGCGCGTTCTACTACCTGCGGGTCGTCGCGGTGATGTACTTCAGCGAAGCGAAGGTGGAGCACAAGAAGGTCAGCACACCGCTGCTGAATATCGGCATCGCCGGCATGGTGATCGCGGTGATCGCCGTCGGCTTCTTCTCCAGCGGCATCCTCAATCTGGCCGACCACTGGACCCAGGCACTGTCGGTGGCCCAGGCCGTGACGCCGTAATGCGGCCCTCTCCCCCAGCCCCTCTCCCAATCCTGAGAGAGGGTTGCTGGCCGTTGTCAAACCACCATGCTGTCATTCTGAGGAACGAAGAATCTCCCGCCGCAGCGGCCTCCGCAACCAAGACGAAAGCCCATGATAGGCAACGACGAGAGAGATTCTTCGACCCGCGTGCCTCAGAATGACGGATTCGTGGGCAGGAGTCCTTCCGAATGATCCCGCCCGACACCATGCCTGTGCCCCAGGACCCTGACGAGCTCTTCGACATCGTCGACGCCAACGGGCGGGCGAAAGGGCTCGCGAAACGGCGCGCCGACGTCCATCGCGACGGTGACTGGCACCGGGCGGTCCACGTCTGGATCATGGGCCACGACGAGACCGGCGGGCCCTTCCTGCTCTTCCAGCGCCGCGCCGCCGGCAAGGACACTGCCCCGTTGCGGCTCGACGCGACCGTCGGCGGCCACCTGCGGGCCGGCGAGACGGTCGCCGAAGCGCTGCGCGAGATCGACGAGGAGATCGGCATCGAGCCGGACCTCGACCGGCTTCGCTTCGCCGGCACCCGCCGCGCCGTGGTTGACCGGCCGCCCGATGTGCGGGATTTCGAGATCCAGGATGTCTACCTGCTGCCGGACGGCCGGCCGCTGGCGGAGTACCGGCCGCTGGCTGTCGAGCTGGCCGAGCTGGTCCGCATCCCCATGCCGCCACTCCTCGCCCTGCTCAGCGGCGAACGCGACGCGGCGCCGGCGCTGATCCTCGACAGCGCCACGCGCGAGATCCGCGAGGGCGCGATCCACACGAGTGAGTTCAAGCCCACGATCGACAACTACTTCTACCGCGTCGCCGTCGCCGCCCACAACGCGCTCCGCGGCGACCGCTATATCGCGATCTGAACAGCCTTCTCCCCTCTCCCAGCGTTGGGGGAGGGGTCGGGGGAGGGGGCCGGAACCTTCCCCTCCCAGATGGCGTATTCTGTCAAGAGCAGGGCTGGAGGCGCGGGACAATGGGCACACAACGGAGCAGCAATTCGGAGGAGCGCACGACGCGCGTGGGCGTGCTGTGGCCTATGCTGCGCGTCGTCCTTCTCGCCGCGTTTGCGCTCGCGTTCCTGCTCCCGCTCATCGGCAACGCCGGGCTGGCGCTGGCGCAATCGCAGGCAGCGCCGCGCGTCACCATCCTCCACCTCGACAACACGGTCACCCCGATCATGGCCCAATACCTCGGACGCGGCATCTCCGACGCCGGAAAGCGCAAC
>JAICKJ010000144.1 GCA_025928015.1 Thermomicrobiales bacterium | reverse complement strand
TGCCGACCGGGTACGAGCCATCCGCCTCGGGGTCATCGGGCAAGTAGGTGGCCTGTGGCTCCTGGAGATCCGTGTCCGAGAGGCCGTTCAGCACCACGAGAAAGGCGTCGTGCGTCTGGTTGAGATTGCCGAGCACCTCACCGATCGACTCGCCGGCGTGCTGCCGCTGGATGACCGCGTTGATCGCGTCGAAATCGCCGGTGTCGTAGAGTGACTTCTCCACGCCCAGCGCCTCGTGCCGCGCTCTCCCCTGGAAGAGGGCGACCATCGACCCCTCCCAGGCGGCGAGATGCGCGAGGTGGTCCTTGCCCGTCCACCCGACGGCATCGGTCGGGCCGGTGAGCTGGGCCGGCGAGAGGCTGTCGAGGAAGAGCTGCAGGTCGGTCCAGCTCGCGTCGATCTCGCTCAACAATTGCTCGACCGTCAGCACGGTCATCTCGTTCTCGGTCATCATCGATCCCTTTCCTTCCACGCGTCCGGCGCCGTCGCCGGCGCGACGCGGCACGCGATTCGCGAGCGTCAGTCCGCGTCAGGCGCATCCGATTGCCGGTCTACACCGAAAAACGCGAAGGATAGCAGTTCGTGAGATCATCATCGACACTGCGGGCCAGTCAGCAGGTCGAGACCTTCATCGTGCCGGCAAACGGCGGCTTCCCCAATAACGACCGCTTGCCGGTGGTGCTCTACCGGGGTGCGTTCGATCCCGCCGCCGGCGATCTCGCCGGGGCGATGGAAGGGCGCTTCCAGGAGCACGGCTGGAGCGGCGGCTGGCGGAACGGCATCTACCCCTTCGCCCACTACCACGGCACGACGCACGAGGTGCTCGGCATCGCCGCCGGACAGGTCACCGTCCAACTCGGCGGTCCGGGCGGCCGCGAGCTCACGCTGCGGACCGGCGACGTCGTCGTGCTCCCGGCCGGCGTCGCCCACCGCAACCTCGACGCCAGCGCCGACCTGCTCGTCATCGGCGCCTACCCCGGCGGCCGGCGCTGGGACATGAACCGGGGCGAGCCCGGCGAGCGTCCCGGCACGGACGAGCGCATCGCCCAGGTACCCCTCCCGGACGCCGACCCGCTCTTCGGCGAGGACGGCCCATTGCTCCGGGAATGGTAGGGGCCGACCCCATGTGGTCGCCCTTCGACCCCACGTGGTCGCCATCGGCGCCACATCGGGCACGCGCCGGGCGCCTCTAATGCGCGGCGAGAACCCGGTAACTCCGCGTCTCCGCCAGCGTCTCCACCCGGTCGAACCGGTCGGCCAGACGGCGCTCATACCGCAGGAAGGCGTTGGCGACGAGGACGAGGCGGCCGCCGGGCGCGAGGTGCGCGGGCGCCTCGTCGATCAGCCGCTCGGGCACGCGGTAATCGAGCGACTTGCCCCGATGAAACGGCGGATTGCTGACGATCAGGTCGTACCGCTCGTCCGCCAGCGCCGTGTAGACGTCGCTGGCGATCGCGTGACCGCTGGCGGCCCCGTTCCGCTCCAGATTCCGCCGCGCGGCGGCGACTGCCAGCAGGCTGGCATCGGGCAGATCGACGGACGCCGCGCCCAGCTTCGCCGCCACGATGCCGATTATCCCGGCGCCACATCCCACGTCAAGCACGCGCCCGCCCCGCGGCACATCGAGGTGATCGAGCAGCAGCGCGGTTCCGGCGTCGAGCCGAGCGCCGGCGAAGACACCCGGGACCGTTTCCATCGACAGCTCGATCCCCCGCGCGGCGACCGTAAATGGCTGCCAGGTGCCGGGCGCGACCCCGGGCTCACTCGCCCACGCCGGCGGCGCGGGAAGATTGCCCCCGGTCACGAACCGCGCGATCCGCCGCTTCTTGCGGTAATCCTCCCAGGCCGGTTCGCCGAAGAGCGCCGCCCCGTCGCGAATGATGGTCCGGATCCCGGCGCCATTCGTCCCGGCCAGCAGCACCACACCGCCGGGCGTGAGCGACGCTCGCGCGGTCACCAGCCAGCGACGGGCCAGGTCGCGATCGGCCGGCGCGGCGATGGCGACGGCATCGAACGGCCCGGCACCCTTGCTCGGCTCGACCGGGTCGTCCCAAATCTCGACACTCGCCCGGGCATCGGAACGCGCGATCTCGCCGGCGTCATCCCGGCCGATGACATCGCTCGACACCCACCGAACATGCGCCGCCTGACCGGGCTCGATTTTCGCCAGGATCGCCGGCTCGCACCCAAGCAGCAGCCACCGCCCACTGGCGGGAAGGTCCGCCAGCGCATCGGCAAGGAGAGCGATGGTTGGATCTGGCGCTGGGGCCGAAACGCGCTGGTTCACTTGCTGTGATCCGCCGCTTCCCTTGCGTCAGCCCAACGGTTCAACTCGTCGATCAACCGCTGCGTCTTTTGTTCGCGTCCCTCACCGGAAGCCGCGACCGCCGATTCGAGCATTTTCGCGGTCGCGAGGAACGTTATGGAATCGGGATCCGGCACCGACACACCGTTCCATTCCAAGAACACGACCATCGAGGCGAACGCACAGCGCTTGTTGCCATCTACCCAGGGATGCGCGAGCGCGATGCCCGTCGCGAGCGCGACGGCTTGTTCGACGAGTGTCGCCCCGGCGTAGTAGCCAGCCATCCGCGGCCGCTGAACCGCACTTTCAAGCGCCTCCGGCCGCACGAGCGCGGCCTTCGGAACGCTGTAAGCGTCCATTGTCTCCCCGTATAAGGCGATCACGTTCGCGACGGAGAGATAACGCACCTCGTTCGGCATCAGTGCTCTGCCAAATACTCCATGGCAGCCCGCATCGCTTCGCGGCGCCGCTCGAAGATCTCTTTCAGGTCAGGCGGAAGCACAGGGTGCGTTTCGGTTGCGCTCACTTCGACCGTGATCAGCTCACCTTCGCGCAGTTGCAACCGCTCGACTTCTTCTTTTGGAATCGTCACGACATAGCTGTTGCCGGACTTTCGCAGGTGTTGTTTGATCATCGCGGAAACTCCTGGTAATGCCAAGGCGCCAGGCGCCTGAGCGGGCTTGGTAAGATTGTAACTCTTGGCTTATAAGAAGCCAAGCATTGGCAACGCGGTCGCACACCGGAGTCTATCAACAAGAATGCCGCTGTCAGCCGGTCTTCAGCCGGCTTTCGTCTGGAGTGAGCGCGGGGCGTTCACCCGCGCGGCGCGGCTGCTGCTCAGTGCCCCGAGCTCTGATAATTCCGGCTCTGCCAGCTCCAGATGCGCCAGGCGGCGACGAACCAGATCAACCCGACGAGCGGCGCGAGGTAGGCGACGACGGGGCTCACGCGCAGCTCGCCCGTGCGGCCGAGCAGCACCGCCGCCGGCAGGTAGGCGACGAACGCCATCGGCACGATCCAGGTCAGGAAGAACTGCATGCCGCCGCTGAAGATCTTGAGCGGGTAGCCGCCGAACTTGTTGAACGCGTCGTCGATCAGAAACCGCAATCCGCCGGTGTCGAGAAAGCGAAAGGAGAGCGCCGCGCAGCCGATCTGCAACGCCGCCTCCGCCAGCGCGCCCCCGATCAGCACCAGGATCAGGTAGACGAGCGCGACCGGCGACCAGTCGACCCCGGCCTTCGCGCTCGCCGCGCTCAGCAGCACGACCCCGCCGACCAGATCGCCGAGCGCGGCGATCCGCAACCGACTGGTGATGATCTGCAACATCGGGTTGAGCGGCCGGATCAGGAAGCGGTCGAACTCCCCCTCCCGCACCATGTAATCCATGTCGATCAAGCGGGCGAACGGCACCACCCACAACCCGTGCGCGGTCAGCCGCAGACCGTAGAGAAACGCGATCTCCCCCAGGGTCCAGCCGCCGATCGAGTGGAAGCGGCTCAAAATCACCCAGATCGTGAAAAACCCCGTCACCTGCCAGACGACGCCGGCGAGGATGCCGACCAGGAAGTTGGCGCGGTACTCCATCTGCGCCCGCAGCGCCGCCTTCGCCAAATCCCAGCAGATGCCCGCTGTCGCCATCGCTCAGCCTCCCTGGATCACGACGCGATGGTGGGCGCGGCCCCAGAACCAGCGCGCGAAGAGGTAGAGCGCGACCACCCAAAAGCACTGCAGCCCGAGCGCCGCGAGCGGATTGCCGCCGTCCGGCAGCCCGAGGTAGATCGAGACCGGGACGAAGCCCATCGCCTGGAACGGCAGCAGGTTGGCCACCACCCGCAGCGGTCCGGGGAAGAACCAGAGCGGCACCAGCGCGCCGGCGAAGAACTGCGCCACGAGCGAGTAGATCATCGCGATGCCGGTCGTCTCCAGCGTCCAGAAGGCGCTGATGCCCATGATCAGCCCGAGCAGCACGATGATGACGTAGGCGAGCGCCAGGCTGACCGCGTAGAGCGCCCCGTAGCCGGCGCTCGCCGGGCCGCTCATGCCGCCGACGAGCCAGGCGAGCGGGAAGGCGACCACGAGCAGCGGCAGCATCGCCAGCGTCGACCCGATCTGCAACGCGAGCATCTGGCCCAGGAAGCCGACCGGCCGCGCCAGCTCGCTCGCGATCTTCCCCTCACGCACGCGGCTACGGATAAAGTAGTCGAGAAACGACGAGCTGAAGAAGCCCTGCAGGTTGGCCAGCGTCAGATAGACGACCGTCGTCCGCAGCGTGATGCCATCGACGCTCCCCTGTCCGGCGTAGACCGAGGTGAAGACGACGCGCAGGACGTAGATCTGGACGATGATCTGCAGGGCGCTGAAGAAGAAGCGCGTCCGATAGGCGAGCATCGAGCGGATGCCGATCCGCACGACCTCGGCGTAGGCGGGCGCGTTGCTCCAGGTCCGGGTCATGGCCGGCGCGCCCCTTCGCGAAACCCGCCTGGCGCACGTTCCGGTCGATGTCGTTGACGTCCGCGCAGAATCAGATCCTCGTTTCCGCGCGCCGCTCGGCCGCGATGGCGGCCGCCCACCGCGCGATGACGGCCGGAGCCGCGGCCGCGCCGTCGAACCGGAAGGGGACGCGATCCTCCCCCCAGAAGCGCCGCGGCGGAGCCAGCACCGTTCCTTCGAACCCGAGCACCCGGTAGAGCCGGATCATGCCCGGCGAGTCGATGCCAACCCAGGTGTCGCAGCCGCCGGCGCGCGCCGTCAGCCAGATGTAGGCCAGCAGCCGCAGCAGCAGGCGATGACGATGATCGCTGTGCGCGGCGTCGATGGCAAGCCGGTCCACGTTCACGACCCGCCCGCGCGGCCCGGCCTCCACCCCGAACACCTCTTCCGTCGGGAGCCGCCGATCGGGGGCCGGGAAAATCAGGCGCGCGGTGGCGGCGAGCGCCGCCCCGTCCCAGCCGGCCAGGTGGACCGCGCGCTCGTCGTCGGCGTCGCGCTCGATCTCGTCCGGAAACTCCGCCGGCGTGCCCCAGCCCTGGGCGATGACCACCTGATAGCGCAGGCGGTAGACGGCCTCCTGCTCGGCGGGCGTCTGCGCGATCCCGAACCGGATCGGCGCGGCGCGCTCGATCAATGCCTGCGCCATGCCATCCAGTGTGGCCAGATCGTCCCGCTCGTTTCGGCTCGGATTGTCGCCCATCTCCGTGCCCCGTTCACTGGCCGACGGCGGAGCCCGCCACGAAGATGGTCGCGACCGGCGGCAGCGGGCGTTGCAACGTGCCCAACCCGTTGAAGGAGAGCCGCCAGGACGTGCCGGGCTGCCCGACCGGATAGGTCGCGCCACCGAGCGTGACCGGTGTGGCGGACTGTACCGTGAGATCGCCCGTGCCGTTCGCCAGCCCCTGCTTCGCGGACATGACCGTGATCACGTTCTGGAAACGGGCCGCGGACGTGGCGACCACGGTTCCGGCGTCGAACCCCTTGTTCGTGTCGAAGTCGGCGCCACCCTTGTCATTGAGGTAGAAGGTCAGGATACCCGTGGCATCCACGCTGTAGAGCCGGTCCTCGACTTCGGCCAGCGAGACCGTGCGCGCCGTACCGTAGATAGTGAAGCGCGCCGTCGCCTCCGAGCGGCTCGCGGCGCTGCCCCCGGCGCAGAGCGCCGCGTCGTCCACGCCCTGGATGTGGGTCACGTAGCCGCGCAGCGTGAACTCCGGCCCGTTCTGGCTGATCTTGACGACGAACTCGAGCAGGCGCTGGCCGGGCGGCACGCCGCCCGCGACGGGCGTCGCGCTCTGCGCGGCGGCGGCGATGGGGCTGCCGAAGGCAAGCAGCAGGAGCGATGCGAAGCAGACGACCAACCGGCGCATGGCTTTTCCTCCGCGAAACACCGGGAGAGTTGGCGACCCACCGCAATTCTAGTCGGTGAGCATGCCCCGGACACCGATCGGATTGCCTATTTCGATTGCCTATTGCGATCGGGGCTCCTGCTGCGTCGTCCCTTGGTCGTCACGTTGGTTCACGGCGTCAGGGCCGCCTCGCGCTCGGCGTAGATGCCCCGCACGACGCCCGCCAGCTCCGGCTCGACGATCGCCAGATCGGAGACCGGGCACCGCGCCGTCACCTGGGCGATCAGCCGCGGCGCCGGGATCAGCTTCGGATCGAACCGCAACCAGACCTTCGCCCCCTCGCGCCGGGCAACCTCGACGCCGGGCAGGTCGAAGAGTTCGTCCGGCGGCAGCTCCCCGCCGTCCGGCACGAGCTGGACGACCAGCTCCCGCCAGGGCGCGAACTGCTCCTTCAGCCGCTGCACCGGCCCGTCGTAGAGCACCTTCCCCTGATCGATGAAGATGATCCGCCGGCAGAGTTTCTCCACGTCGGCCAAGTCGTGCGTCGTCAGGATGATCGTCGTGCCGTGCTCGCGGTTGACCTCGGCGATGAAGGAGCGCATCCGCTCCTTGGCCAGCACGTCGAGCCCGACGGTTGGCTCGTCGAGATAGAGCAACGGCGGCTCGTAGAGCATCGCCGCCGCGAGGTCGCCGCGCATCCGCTGCCCGAGGCTGAGCTGTCGCACCGGCGTCTGGAGGAAGGCGCCGAGCCCGAGCAGCTCCGTGAAGCGGTCGAGGTTGCGCCGGTAGCGCTCCGCCGGCACGCGGTAGAGCTTGCCGACGAGCCGCAGCGAGTCGATCAGCGGCAAATCCCACCAGAGCTGGCTGCGCTGGCCGAAGACGACGCCGATCCTGAGCGCGTTCTCCTCCCGCCTCTCCCACGGCACCAGCCCGGCGACCTCGAGCATCCCGGAGGTCGGCACGAGGATGCCGGTCAGCATCTTGATCGTCGTCGACTTCCCCGCCCCGTTCGGCCCGAGATAGCCGACCAACTCGCCCTCATCGACCGTGAACGAGACACCATCGACCGCCCGCTTGACGGTGTAGGCCGGCGTGAAGAGCGTGCGCAGCCCGCCCAACGGCCCGCCATATCGCTTCGGCAGCCGGAATTCCTTGACCAGATTGTCCGCGGTGATGATCGGCATCCCGGCCCGCTCCTGCTACCCCACGCGTCCGGTCGCCAGTCTACGCGAGATCACCGGCCAGACGGCAAGGTCAGAGCGGCCGGTGCCGTCCGGTTCACGCCGAGGAGCCGCCGCCCACGACGACGTGCCACGGCACCACGCGCCAGCTCGTGACCAGGCCGTTCTTGACGTAGGGATCGTTTTGCGCGAACCGCTCGACGATCGCCGGATCGTCGAGCGTGAAGACGAGCGTCGCCCCGTCGATCGGCTCCCCATGCGCCCCCGCGAGCAGCAGCTCGCCCCGCTCCAGCGCTTCATTCGCCAGTCCCAGATGCTCGGCCCGGAACTGCCCCCGCCGCTCGACGTAGTCGTCCACCAGATCATAGAAGAGGATGTAGTACATCGTTCGATCTCCTTCTCCCATCCACCATACCCGTCGCCGGCCCAGCCCGGTACACCGGGCTCTGTCACCTTGGCCCGGTCCGTTTACGGCCGGGTGGCGCTGGGCCGACCTCGTTGTCGGCCCCTACACCAGGAACTTGCCGCCCTTCGCGAAGAGTTCGCCGTCGACCGTCACCTCGCCGCCCTCGCGCAGGTCGCAGATCATGTCCCAGTGGATCGCCGACTTGTTGGAGCTGCCCGTCTCCGGATAGCCGGCGCCGAGCGCCATGTGCACCGTGCCGCCGATCTTCTCGTCGAAGAGGATGTTCTTCGTGAACCGGGTGATCGAGAAGTTGGTCCCGAAGGCGAACTCGCCCAGGTAGCGCGCGCCCTCGTCCGTGTCCAGGCTGCTGATCAGGAACTCCTCGTTCTTCGCCGCGCTCGCGTCCACCGCCTTCCCGTTCTCGAACTTCAGCCGGATATCCGTGATCTCCCGCCCGGACGTCACCACCGGGAAACTGAAGCGGATGTGCCCATTCGCCGAGTCCTCGACCGGACCGGTGAAGACCTCGCCGGACGGGAAGTTCCGCTTGCCGTCGGAGTTGATCCACGTCCGCCCGGCGACCGAGAGCGTCAGGTCGGTGTCCGGGCCGGTGAGGTGGACCTCCTTGCGCGGCGTCAGCCAGTCGATCAGCCGCTGCTGCTCCCCGCGCAGCGCGACCCAGGCCGCGACCGGGTCCGGCTCGTCCAGCTTGCAGGCGCTGAGGACGAAATCGGCGTACGCCTCGGTGTCCATGTCGGCGTCCTGCGCGTAGGCGTCGGTCGGGAAGAGCGTCAGCGTCCAGTCGGCCTCGCCGGACCCCGCCCGATGCATGAACGCGTCGATCAGCTCCGTCCGCGCCTTCCGGTACACCCCCTGCCGAGCCGGATCGACGGCCGAGAGCCGCCGCGTGTTCGTCTCGGCCAGGACGCTGATCACGACGTCCGCCTGCGTCCGCAGGAAGGTGTCGACCGGCGAGATGTAGCTGAGCTGGTCGTCCGTGCCGTTCAGCAGCAGCTCGGCCGAGAGCCCTTGGAGCACCGGCAGCATCACCGGCAGACCGCCACGGGCGATGACCGAACGGTAAATCTCCCGCAGCAGCGGCGCGCCGGCGACCTCGCCCCAGATAGCGACGGTCTGCCCCGGCTGCACCTCGACGGAGTAGCCGGTCATCACGTCGGCCCATTTGACGTAGCGTGGATCGGGCATGGTCGTCCTTTCTTCTCTTCTCCCTGGCGCGGCGTCGGCGAGCCGCGCGGCGATGCGGTGGCCGGCCACCGACTGGACGGACTGTCAAAAGGCGTCCGGATAGCGCGCCCCGACCAGATCACTTCCGGCTCCATCTTCGCACGTCCGGTGGTCGTTTTGCGCCTGCTGCCGCCGATGATGAGGATGTACGGACAGTATGGCGACAAAAACTCGCCCAAAAGAAGCCGAACGTTCACCTTTTCCGCGCTGGCAAGGGGCGATTAGGATGTATCCACGGTAAGAACCGGTGGCTCCGGTTCGGCGACCTGGCACTCCGCACCCCGCCGGTCAGGCCGCCACCGCTGGTTGGGGAGGGAGATCGATGCATGCTGACGCTTCGGGAGGCGCGGCAACAACGGCGCATGTCGCAACAGGCGCTGGCCGACCGTGCCCGCGTGGCACGCGTGACCGTCTCACAGATCGAGCTCGGCAAGTCCGGCCCGCGCCCGCACATCGCGCGCCGGCTGGCCGAGGCGCTGGAGATGGAGCCGGGTGAGATCACGGAATTCCGCGAGGCCGCCGAGAGCATGCGGCTGCCCACCCCGCAAATCTTCGCCCTGTTGGAAGGGGAGCGGGGCGTCTCCCGCCACTAGCGCCGCACAGATCCGCGAGCACACCGGGCCGTCCTTCTGACGGCCCGGTTCGTCGTTCCCACCACGCCTCAATGCGGCGCGACCGTCGCCCGGTGCAACTCGGCGGTCAGCTCCTCAATCCGGTTGAGCAGATCGAGTTGCTGCGTCTGCAGGACGACCAGCGCATCCCACTGCGCGCCGGCGAGCTGGTCCAGCCGCTCGTGGATCGCCGCCACATCGAACTCCGCCTGGATGTTGACCCGGTAATCCTCCTCCGCGGCGAGGCGGTCCTTATCCGCCTGCCGGTTCTGGCTCATCATGATGATCGGCGCGCTGTACGCCGCCTGGAACGAGAGCGCCAGATTGAGCAGGATGAACGGGTACGGGTCCCAGTGGCGGATGTAGCCGAGGGTGTTGAGCGCCAGCCAGATGACCAGGATGATCGACTGGATGATGATGAAGCGCCAGGAGCCGACGGCTGAAGCGAAGTCGTCCGCCAGCCGTGCGCCGGTCGTCAGGCGCTCGGCGTGCAGCACATTGACGTTGTGAATGGGCGTGGCGCGCAACCGCCGCCGCAGCACCCGCTGGCGCAGATCGCGATCGATGCGCTTGATCCTGAACC
>JAICKJ010000090.1 GCA_025928015.1 Thermomicrobiales bacterium | reverse complement strand
CGGGCAGCAGAAGCGTGTTGAGCGTCGTCCAGAATGCCGCCAGCCCGACACCGTAGATATTGATCTCGATCGCCCGACGCAGCGCCGTCTTGTCCGTCCGCTGCGTCAGCGCGTGGACCGTCTCCATGCATCCTCACCATAAGTGCGTGCCCGGTGCGTCATGCGCCCACGCAAGGCATGATAGGTTCCCGCGGGTTGTGCCGGTCACCGATTCCGGGTACAAGACCGGGGTTGCGAGGGCCCGCGCCGACGAGGCCGCGTGGTCACAGCCGGAAGAAATGAGGGGCCACATGTCCGACAAGCCACTGGTCGCCGTCACGCGGGTGATCCCGCAGGCGGGGATGGATCTGGTCAACGAGCACTTCGACGTGCGGCTCTGGGAGGATGAGCTGCCGCCGAGCCCGGAGGAGCTCGCCAAGCTGCTCCACGGCGCGGTCGGCGCGCTGACGCTGCTGACCGACACGATCGATGGCGAGGTGCTCGACCGCGAGCCGCAACTGCGCGTCGTCAGCAATTTCGCGGTCGGCTACGACAACGTCGATGTCCCGGCGGCGACCGAGCGCGGCGTCATTGTCTGCAACACGCCCGGCGTGCTGACCGAGACGACGGCCGAGTTCGCCTTCGCCCTGCTCATGGCCGCCGCCCGGCGCATCGTCGAGGGCGTCGACTACGTCCGCGCCGGCAAGTGGCAGACCTGGGGGCCGACGCTGCTCATGGGGCAGGATGTCGGCGGCGCGACGCTCGGCATTGTCGGCTTCGGCCGCATCGGCCAGGCGCTGGCGAAGATGGCCAGCGGCTTCGACATGAAGATCCTCGCCTACGACACCTACAAGAACGAAGAGGCCGCCAGCGAAGCCGGCGCGACCTACGTCGAGCTGGATGAGCTGCTGCACCAGTCCGATTTCGTGTCGCTCCACGTCGCGCTGACGGAGGAGACCCACCACCTGATCGGCGCGGACGAGCTGAAGGCGATGAAATCGACCGCCGTGCTCATCAACGCGGCGCGCGGCCCGGTCGTCGACACCGACGCGCTCGTCGCCGCGCTCAAGGACGGCGAGATCTTCGCCGCGGCGCTCGACGTGACCGAGCCGGAGCCGCTACCGGCCGATCACCCGCTCGTCTCGCTGCCGAACGCGATCGTCGTGCCGCATATCGCCTCGGCCTCGGTCAGCACGCGGAACAAGATGGCGGCGCTGGCGGCGAACAACCTCGTCGCCGGCCTGAACGGCGACCGGCCAGAGGGCCTCGTCAACTCCGATGTCTTCGATCGCGCCCGCCGCCAGGGCGTGTCTGCAAAGTGGTTGTAGGCTTGGTGGATGGTACGGCGACACGAATTGACCGACGGTCAGTGAGCGGTGGGCGCGTCGCTGCCGCCGCCCGGGCGCCCGGCCACCGGCCGCCAGTCGGATCCGGGGCGAGGCGCTCGTCGCAGGGAACAGCCGGCCAGAGGAGGCCGAGAGGAGGAGCTACGGGATGACACGGTACCTGATCTCGTTCGATGACGGATGGATGACCTTCCCCGAGGAGGACCTCCCCGCCGTGGCCGAGGCTGCGCACAAGGTGGTCCAGGAGGCCAAGGACGCCGGCGTGTGGATTTTCGGCGGCGGACTGAGAACCCAAAGCGCTAGCATCGTTGCCACCGACGGCACGATCACCGCCGGCCCCAACCCGGAGACCAAGGCGGTCATCGGCGGATTTGCGATCATCGAGGTGTCCTCTCGCGAAGAGGCGCTGGAGTGGGCCACCAAGATCGCCGTTTCGTGCCGGTGCACCCAAGAAGTCCGCGAGATCATGTACGACCCGGAATCGTAACCAACGGCCCGGCCCGTCGACCTCGTCCGTCCCCAGGCCCGACGCGACAACCCCCTTCATGTGGCACATCGAGCTCAGCTCGCGCTCTTTACTCTTTACCCCCGGGCGACGGGAATTCGGCGCGGCCCTTGCAAACGACTCTCCCTTCCCGCTGCCGCGCTACGGAGGAGCGGGGGAAAGGGGCCGGGGGTTAGGGCAGGAGGAACCGCGCATGGCGGTCGAGATGGATCTCACCGGTGCCATCGGAGCGGCGGTGGACCGCAACCGGGACGCGACCACCCACCTGCTGCTGGACCTGGTCGCGGCACCGTCGCTGACCGGGCGCGAGGCGCCGACGGCGCTGCTGATGAAGCGCGAGTGCGAGCGGCGCGGGTTGGCGACGAAGTCCTGGTCGGCGACGGCCAAGGAGATGGCCGGCTACGAGATGCACGTCGGCGAGCAGGCGCGCTACCGCAACCGGCCGAACGTCGCCGCGGTGCGGAAGGGCGCCGGCGGCGGCCGCTCGCTCATCCTCAACGGCCATATGGACACCGTGCCAGTCGGCGACCCGGCCCTCTGGTCGCGCGACCCGTCTGGCGAGATCGCCGGCGGTCGCATCTACGGCCGCGGATCGTGTGACATGAAGGGCGGCCTGACGACGATCCTGGCCGCGCTCGACGCCCTCGATGCCTGCGGAATCACCTTACGGGGCGACGTGACCGTGCTGGCGACCGTCGGCGAGGAGGATGGCGGGCTCGGCGCGCTCTCCAGCGTGCTACGCGGTTACCGCGCCGACGCCGTCGTCACCACCGAGCCGACCAACCTCCGCCTCATCCCGGCGCACGTCGGCTCGCTCGTCTTCCGCCTGACGATCACCGGTCGCAACGCTCACGCCGCCATGCGCGACGCCGGCGTCTCCGCCTTCGAGAAGTTCGTCCCGATCTTCCACGACTTGCAGGCGTTCGAGCGCGAGCGGAACGAAACGCAGCATCACCCGCTCTTCGACCAGTACCCGAACAAGATGCCGATCAACGTCGGCGTCGTCCACACCGGCGAATGGGCCTCGACCGTGCCCGACCGACTGGTCGCCGAGATTCGCACCGGCTTCTTGCCCGGCGAGACGATGGAGCAGGCCCAGCAGGCGGTCATCGACCGCATCATGGCGCAGGCGAATCAGGATCCGTGGCTGCGCGAGCACCCGCCGGCGATCGAGTGGTTCGGCGGCCAGTTCGAGTCCGCCGACACGCCGGTCGCTGAGCCGATCTGTCAAGCGATCATCGCAGCCCACGAGACCATCACCGGTCAACGACCCGACATCGCGGGCATGACCGGCGGCGCGGACATGCGCCTCTTCCAGCGCTTCGGCGGCATGCCGAGCGTCATGTATGGCGCGGGCGATGCGATCGAGGCGCACGCGCCGGACGAGTCGATCGCGATCGACGATCTGCTCACCGCCACCAAGACGGTCGCCCAACTGCTCTGCGACTGGTGCGGCGTCGCCTGACAGGAGGACGCATGACGGCACTCACGGAGACCAAACGACAGGCGATCGAAGCGGCGGTCGCCGCCCACCGCGACCAGACCGTCAAATTGCTGCTCGATCTCGTCGGCGCTCCGTCCGTGACCGGCGAGGAAGCGCCGGTCCAGGCGGTCGTCGCCCGCGAGTTCGCACAGCGTGGGCTGACGGTCGATCAATGGGAGGCGACCGCCGAGGAGATCGCGCCCTACACGCTCCACGTGGGCGAGCAGGAGCGCTACGAGGGCCGGCCGAATGTCGCGGGCCAGCGCAATGGCGCCGGCGAGGGACGCTCGCTGCTCCTCAACGCCCACATCGACACCGTCGCGGTCGGCGAGCGCTCCGCCTGGACGCACGATCCGGCCGGCGAGGTCGTCGATGGCCGCGTTTACGGCCGTGGCTCATGCGACATGAAGGGCGGGCTCGCGACCCACCTCGCCGCGCTCGACGCGCTCGACGCCGCCGGTATCGCGCTCAATGGCGAGGTCACGCTGACGGCCACAGTCGGTGAGGAGAATGGCGGGCTCGGCGCCCTCTCGACCTGCCTGCGCGGGTACAGGGCGGACGCGGCGCTGATCAGCGAGCCGACCGAGCTCGC
Source organism: Thermomicrobiales bacterium (assembly GCA_025928015.1). GTDB lineage: Bacteria > Chloroflexota > Chloroflexia > Thermomicrobiales > UBA6265 > JAICKJ01. Next base: position 10,005 of record JAICKJ010000090.1, on the reverse strand, counting down.
GCTCGTCCGCGCCCAGGGCGGCTCGCTCGTCTTCCGCCTCACGGTCACCGGCCGCTCGGCCCACGCCGCCGTCCGCAACACCGGCGTCTCGGCGCTGGAGAAGTTCGTCCCGATCCTGCAGGACTTGCAGGCGTTCGAGGCGGAGCGCAACGCGGCAAAACACCATCCGCTCTACGAGGGGTTCGACAACAAGATGCCGCTCAACGTCGGTGTCGTCCGGACGGGAGTCTGGGCGTCGACGGTGCCGGAGACGCTGGAGGCGCACATCCGGGCCGGTTTCCTCCCCGGCGAGGATCTGGAGACAGTCCAGGGTCTCATCACGGACCGGATCATGAATCAGGCGGACGCGGACCGCTGGCTACGCGAGCATCCGCCCGTCATCGAGTGGTTCGGGGGCCAGTTCGACGCGGCGGAGACGCCGCTGGACGAGCCGATCTGTCGGGTGGTGATGACCGCGCACAAGGAGGTGACGGGGCACGATCCGGCCATCGCCGGCGTCACCTGGGGGGCCGACATGCGGCTCTTCCAGCGCTTCGGCGGCATGCCGACGGTCATGTACGGCGCCGGCGACGTCAACCTCGCCCACGCCCCGGACGAATGGCTCCCGATCGACGACCTGCTCACCGCGACGAAGACGATCGCCTTGCTCCTCTGCGACTGGTGCGGCGTCGCAGAGACGAAATGAACCGAATGATGCTCGCGTCTGCCAATCCATACCGCCGTCATGCTGAGCGAAGTCGAAGCATCCCCCGGCGAAGCCGGTCCGCCGCCGCGGACAGCTGCGTGGGTGACAGGTGTTGCCTGCGGGCAAGCGCTTCGCGCGGGGATGGCCATTCGGTGCCTCAGGCCAGGCTTTCGGGGCTTCGCCCGCTCAGCATGACGGCGTGGTGACGTTCAGGCCGTAGCCACTAGAAGGGAATACTATGTCAAGCACAGTGACTAGACCAGCAAAGACAGCGACGGGTGAAGCAACCAGCCCGATTTCGCCCGAGGACGTCGTCTATGGCCTGACAACGGCGGGGACGCCGCGCATCTCGCCGGACGGCACCCGTATCGTCTACGCGCTCTCGCAAACCGACCAGGAGTCCGGCAAAGGCCACTCCCAGCTCTGGCTCTGCAACCGCGACGGCGGCAACGCGACGCAACTGACCCGGGCCGGCAACCGCCACAGCGACCCGCAATGGTCGCCGGACGGGGAGCGCCTCGCCTTCGTGGCCGATCGCGGGCCGGACGGCCATCCCGCCGTCTGCGTGCTGCCGCTCGACGGCGGCGAGGCCGAGGTGCTGACCGCCCACGCGCAATCGATCACCTCGCTCGCCTGGTCGCCCGATGGCGCAATCCTCGCCTATACCACCTCGGTCGATCCGGAGAATCTGGACGAGACGCCACGCGAACACGATGCGCCGCCGAAGGTGCGCGTCGTCCGCCGCATCGACTACAAGCAGGACAATCGTGGCTACCTGAACGACGTCCGCCAGCAGGTCTTTGTGCTCGACGTAGCGACCGGCGACCGTCACCAGCTCACGAAAGAGCCCTTCGACCACGTCTTCCCCCAGTGGTCGCCCGACGGCAAGACGATCGCGGCCAAGCTGGCGAAGCTCAACGGCATGGCCAGCCAGCTCACTCTGGTCGATGTCGCCAGCGGCGAGACGACACTGGTCGGGCAGGAGGAGGGCTCTGTCGGCGTCTGGGCCTGGTCGAACGACGGCTCGTTCATCCTCTTCAGCGCCGACAACGAGCACCTGGCGCAACAGGACTTCTACCGCTACGATGTCGCGAGCGGCGAGATCAAACGCCTCACCGACGACCTCGACATCTCGCCCGAGTCCGGCTTCCCGACGATCAGCGGCCCGGCCCAACCCGTCTGGCTCGACGACCAGACGGCGCTGATCCACGCCATCCACGCCGGCGCCAGCGGTCTCTACACCGTCAACGCGGATTCCGGCGCGGTCGAGATCGTCCAGCGCTGGGACGCGACGCGCAACGGGCTGAGCGTGGACAGCGCCCGGCGCTACGCCGTGCAGGGGTCCAGCAGTCTGGACGGCACGGGCGAGGTCGTCGTCTACGCCCTGCAGACGGACGAGACGGCCATCGTCACCCACGTCAACGACGACTTCTTCGCCGCGCACCCGTTGGCGGGCTGGGAGCAGATCACCGTCACCCGCGCCGGCATCGACATCGACGCCTGGGTGCTGACCCCGCCCGATCTGGACGAGGCCGACTCCTATCCGGTCATCCTCGATGTCCACGGCGGGCCGCACGGCAACTACGGCTACATCTTCAACGCCGGCCAGCAGGTGCTGGCGACGAACGGCTTCATCGTCGTCGCCAGCAACCCGCGCGGCTCCGGCAGCTACGGCCGCGAGTTCGCCGGCATGGTCCACGGCGATTGGGGCGGCGAGGACTTCAAGGACCTGATGGCCGTGGTGGACGAGGTGCTGAAGCGGCCCTACGCCGACGAGAAGCGAACCGGCATCTACGGCTACTCCTACGGCGGCTACATGACCGCCTGGACGATCTCCCAGACCGACCGCTTCCAGGCGGCCGTCTGCGGCGCGCCCTGCTTCGACCTCGTCTCGATGTACGGCACCAGCGACATCAGCCACGTCTTTGGCGAAGTCCAGTGGCACGGCACACCGTGGGAGAACAAGGAGCGGCTGGTCGCGATGTCGCCGGCCACCTACGCCCACCACACGACGACGCCGACGCTGATCGTCCAGGGCGAGGCGGATGACCGCTGCCCGATCGGCCAGGGCGAGCAGATGTTCGTGACGCTGCACAAGGCCGGCGTGGACGTCGAATTCGTCCGCTATCCCGGCGGCTCGCACCTGATGTTGCGCGGCGGCCCGGCCGAGCACCGGGTCGACTACTACACGCGTGTCCTCGGCTGGTTCCAGCGGTTGCTCCAACCGTCGGCATAGGCCGGAGGTCCAGCACAACGAATCGCCCCGGAGCGAAACGCTCTGGGGCGATTGTCTTCTGGATGGGTCCGCAATGCGAGAGAGTTCCGACGGGTCACCGGTCATCGCGGTGGAGCGATGCCCCGGCAAGCGGGTTCCCTCGGCAGCGGGTGAAGATGTGTCAACGTCTTCAGTACGTGTAGGGTAATTCCCGACGGCGGAAAAAACAAGTAGTCAGTGGGCTCAATTGCGGCATTTGGCCCCGATCGCGCGCCAAACGGGTGAGACGATCAGCCCCGCCCGGTCGGAGTGGCCGCGCCGGCCTCGCTGGCCTGCCGCATCGCCGCCAGAATCGTCGCCGGCGGCTGCGCGCCGGCGAGCGCCACCTCGCGGTCGATGATGAAAAACGGCACACTCGTCACGCCCGCCTGCTGGACCGCCTGGATCGTCGCCAGCACCTCGTCCTGCAGGAAACCGTTCGTCAGCCGCTGCTCGATCTCGGCCACCGTCGCCGGCGCGATGCCGGCGTGGCGGGCGATCCCGGCCAGCACGTCGATCTCGCCGATGTCCTCGCCCCGCTCGAAATAGGCGATGTGAATCTGATCGAGCACCGCGCTCCGGTCGTCCGCGGGGACGAGCGCCATCAACTGGTGGGACGGAATGGTATCGACCGCGACCTTGATCCGCTCGAAGTGGAAGTCCAGGCCCAGATCCTTGCCGACCTGCGTCACCCGGTCGAACATCGCCTGGATTTGCCCGGCGCTCATGCCCTTGCGTTCCATCAGGCGCTGCGTGAAGCCCTCTTTCTCGCTCTCCTTGACGTCAGGATCGAGCTGGAACGGGAGCCACTGGACCTCGACCGGCTCGCCGTCCCAGTCCTCGAGCGCCCCGTCGAGGTTGTGCTTGCCGATCCTGCACCATGGGCAAACCGTATCCTGAACAACCTGAATGATCATGTGTCCCTTTCTGTGGTGATGGGGCCTCGCGCTGGCTCGTTAACTTGGTGCCCCGCAAGCGCCGTTCCGCAGGCGCGTCCCCTGTTCACACTTCCAGCCGCAGCTCGTCGAGATCGAGCGACGTCTCGACCAGCCGGCGGGCCTCGTCGCCGATGACACCGCGGTTGCGCAAGTCGATCACCGCCTCCCGCGAGGCGTCTTGGGCCAGCGTGCGCAGCTTCAGGTAGGCCCGGGTGTGCAGCTCCTCCAGCTCGCCGGCCGGTCCCTCCGGCGAATGATCGACGATGTGGTTATACCGCGTGCGCATCTCGTCCAGATGATCCTGTGGCACCCACATCTCGTCGCCGATCTCGTCCAGCTTGGCGAGCGCCGCCTGCGCCGCCACCCGCCGCGCCAGCAGCTCCTCGCGCTGAATCCGATCGTCTGCAGGAATGTTCAGCCTGGTGATGATCCAGTCGAGCGGCAACCCCTGCCCGAAGAGCGTGACGATGATGACGACGAAGGCGATGACGATGATCTCCGCCCGGTGATCGAACGGCGCACCCCGGTCCGTCACCAGTGGCAATGCCAGCGCCGAGGCGAGCGAGACGACGCCGCGTAATCCTGACCAGCTGACGATGAAGGTCAGCCGCCAGTTGGGCGCCGGATCGTTGCGCCGCAGCTTCGGGAAAAGCCAGCGCGGCAAGTAGGTTGCCGGGAAGACCCAGAGGATGCGGATGACGATGACGGCAAGGCTGATCAGCACCCCGTGCCAGAGGAGCGGCCAGAGGTCGTGCCCGGCGATCGTCGTCCGAATGTCGGCCAGCTCCAGCCCGATCAGGATGAAGACGAGCCCGTTGGTCAGCACGACGAAGAACTGCCAGACCGCCTCGCCCCGGATCCGCGCCGATGGCGGCAGGACAACTGGCGCCCGCCGCCCGAAGTAGAGCCCGGCGGCGACCGTCGCCAGCACGCCGGACAACCCAAGCTGTTCAGCGCCGATGTAGACGCCGAACGGCGTCAGCAGCGTGACCGCTGTCTCCAGCGATGGATCGGGGACGTAGCGAATCGCCCGGGCGAGCAGATAGCCCCCGAGCGCGCCGAAGAGAATCCCTCCGATCGCCAGGATGAAGAACTGCAGGACGGCGTCCCAGGGCGTAAAGATTCCGGTGACGACAGCCGCCAGGGCGAAGCGGTAGGCGATCAGCGCGCTGGCATCATTGACCAGACTCTCGCCCTCAAGAATCGTGACGATCCGGTTCGGCACGCCGAGGCGCTCGAAGATCGCCGTCGCCGCGACCGCGTCCGGCGGCGAGACGACGGCGCCGAGCACGAAGGCGGCCGCCCAGGAGATGCCCGGGATGAGTGCGTGCGCGATCATTGCGACGAGGCCGGTGGTGAAGAGCACCAGGCCGAACGCGAGCAGCCCGATCGGCCGCCGGTTGGCCCAGAAGTCACGCCAGGAGGTCGAATAGGCGGCCGAGAAAAGGATCGGGGGCAGGAAGAGGACCAGCGCCAGATCCGGATCGAGCGAGATGGTCGGCAGCCCGGGGATGAAGGTGAGGACGATGCCGCCGGTCAGGAGCACCATCGGGTAGGGAATGCGCAGGCGGTCGGCGATCGCCGCCAATACGGTGACGATCACCAGTAGCCACAGGACGAGTTCCAGTTGTTGCATGACGCTCCCCTACCGTCGCGCCGCCTTCCGCGCCTTGCCGCTCCGGCACCCGTGCCACGCAGAACGATACGCTGCGCCGGACCGCGGGTATACTTTGTCCAATCCGCGCCCGGATCGGGTGTCCGCGGCTTGCCGCCAGAGTTCGCCAGAATCCTGGCGCGCCGCCCTCGGGTGAGCGCGATACCGGCTGCCGCATCCCGGCCCGACCCGGGATGACGATCGTACGCAAACGAACCGGAGAGCCGCACATGTTCCGCTGTAAAGTCTGTGGCTGGATCCACGAGGGCGAGACGCCGCCCAACGAGTGTCCCTCCTGCGGCGCCCCGGCCGACCGCTTCCGCCCCATGGACGCCGCCGAAATCGGCATGACCGCGGGCGAACTCTCGTCCTACGGCATCGCCGGCCAGGGATTCGATATCGAGGTGGAGGACACGCGGCGCATCCGCCTGCTGGCCTTCGTCGACGCCTCCTTCTTCTCCCCGTACACCGTTCGCGCGGGGAAACGCTACCCCCTCTACACCGGCGACGCACAGTGGTTCTCCGACAACATTCCCTGCATGTCGGCCTGCCCGTCGCACACCGACATCTCGCGCTACATCGCCTTCGTCGCCGACGGCCGCTACGCCGACAGCTTCGAGCTCAACCGGGAACACAACGTCTTCCCCGGCTGTCTCGGCCGCATGTGTGCCCGCCCCTGTGAGGACGCCTGCCGCCGCAAGGAAGTCGACGCGCCGATCGGCATCTGCTACATCAAGCGCGTCGCCTCAGACTACCGAGACCAGACCCGTCGTGAAGTGCCACCGCCGCCGAACGGCAAGACCGCGGCGATCGTCGGCGCCGGCTCCTGTGGTCTCACGACGGCGCGGCAGCTCGCCCGCAAGGGCTACCAGGTCGAGATTTACGAGCGCTTCCCGGTGCCCGGCGGCGTCATGTGGACCGGCGTGCCCGAGTGGCGCTTGCCACGCGACGTCATCGCCGAAGAGGTCGAGCTGATAACCGACCTCGGCATCGAGATCCACTACAACACCGAGGTCGGCAAGGACGTCATGCTGGACGACCTGGCCGCGAAGCACGACGCGGTCGTGCTCACCGCCGGTTGCCAGACGGCGCAGACGATGGGCGTGCCGGGTGAGGAGCTCACGGGCGTCGTCTCCGGCCTCCAGTTCCTGGAGGACTGCGCGCTCGGCCAGAAAGATGTCTGGGTCGGCAAGCGCTGCGTCACCGTCGGCGGCGGCTTCACCTCGATGGACTGCGTGCGCACCGTCCTCCGGCTCGGCGCCGAGCGATCGGTGATGACGTACCGCCGCTCGATTCACGAAATCCCGGTTGAGGAGCTGGAGCTGGAGGAAGCCGAGGTTGAGGGCGTCGAGATCATGTACATGGTCTCCCCGACCCGCGTCATCGGCGACGACGAAGGCAAGGTCCGCGCAATCGAGCTGGTCCGCAACCAGCTCGGCGAGCCGGACGCCTCTGGCCGGCGGCGCCCGGAACCCGTGCCCGGCTCCGAGGAGCTGATCGAGTGCGACATGGTGCTCGTCGCCATCGGCCAGCGGCAGGACAACCGATTCCTCGGCGACATGTTCGCCAAGACCGACCGCCGCGGCGTGCCGGTGCTCGACGCCAATCTGCGGACCGAGCAGCCGAACATCTGGGCGGCCGGCGACTACGTCATCAACCCGACCAACTTCATCTCCGCCATTGGCGAAGGCAAGCGCGTGGCCGAGGCGATCGACCACGCGCTGCGCGGCACCGAGCCGGTTGTCCGCGAGATGGAGCTGACCCGGGTGCCGACCGAGTACGTGCAGACGCCGAACGCGCTCCTCTCCGAGGGCGTTGCCGAGTGGTCGATGTCCACCAGCAGTCGCCGCCTCGTCTGGGGCGACGACTACACGGGCGTCGGCCGCCAGATGATGCCGATGCTGCCGGTGTCGGAGCGTGGGCTGCGGACGGACGACAACACGCTGGAGACCGAGCTCGGCTTTACCAAGGCGATCGGCTTCGAGGAGTCCAAGCGCTGCCTCCAGTGCCAGCTCAACATCATGATCGACGGCAACCGCTGCATCCTCTGCAACAGTTGCGTCGATGTCTGCCCGCACCAGTGCATCGAGATGATCTCGCCGGACCGCATCTACAGCATCGACAACGACGTCGAGCTGGCCGAGATGGCCCGGGCCGAGCTGGGGCCGTACGCGGCCGCGATGGTGATCGACGAGCGAAGCTGCATCCGTTGCTCCCTCTGCGTCGACTGGTGCCCGACCGAGTGCCTGACGATGGACCACTTCCGCCTGACGCCCGCCGCTGAGCGCGAGAGCGTCGACCTGGCCATCGTCGCGGACTGAGCGTCACGAATTGAATCCTGAGGGGCGACGAGCGGCGCGGACCGACTTCGGTTCGCGCCGCTCGTCGTTACGACCACATGCGGCATTCGTGAAGAGGAGGATCGGTATGGGAGCAACGAGAGACCGCGAGCGCGCCATGTCGCCGGACGATCTCGCCCGGCTCTGGCGCGAGCGCGCGAATGAGGGCGATATCGATGGCATTCTCGCGCTCTACGAGCCCGGCGCGGTCACGACCTTCCTGACTGGCGCGTCCCAGGTCGGGCATGAGGAAATCCGCGCGGCCCTGGAGAAGGTCCTGGCGAACCGGAAACCCGGCGCGTCGACCTCGGGCGAGATGCGGCCCACGCTGATCGCCGGCGACCTCGCGCTCACCTCCGCCCGCATCGGCGACACCCGGGTCACCGCCGAGGTCGCGCGCCGCCAGCCCGATGGAAGCTGGCTGTGGGTACTGGACAAGCCGGATTTCCTCGCCGACCACGAGTAACGGAATTCACGCGGAGCCGATCTCGACCTTACGGAGGTCAGGCACGGTTGTCGCAAGCGGTGGCTCGAAATGGAGCTCGAGCGCTTCTTCGAGGTTTGCCAGCGCCTCTCCTTACGTCGCCCCTGACTCGCGACATCCACGTCGAGCCATTGCGCCAGGTACATGCCGTGTTCGCGCACGATGCTTGCGGTGAATCGCCGTTTCATCGACGTGGCTCTTTTCTCGATCTCGCAAGACAATGATCTCTTCGCAGACTATTGGCCATCAGGCCCTGGTGGCCACATCCGGCCGGAACCGCGTCGGCGCGGGCGGCAACCGGGGCGTGCCGGCGACGGAGCTTACCAGCTCCGACTCCAGCTCGTGGAGCTGATTCCGGACCGACTCGACGCGATCGCGCCGGAGCGTCTCGGACAGATCATCGTCGGGATAGGCTTCGAGGCTTTCGAGCACGGCGCGGAAGATGTGAATCCGCGCGCGTGTCGCCCGATAGTGCCGTTCATTCAGGTGCTGCATTGTTCCGTCCCTTCCTCAGGCGCCGGCGTCAATCGTTGGCGTAGTCTCGGGAACCAACGCCCGTGAAAACCCTACGGGTGAGCAAATGGGCCGGATGATCCTCGGTATCTCCGAGCCGTGATCACGCCGATAGCCCCATCCACCCTTCGGCTGACGCCTGCAATCGCACTCCTTCGATCCTAGCGCTGCTGCTCGCCCGCCGCTTCTCCGATCTTGCGAACAAATGTCCGGTTGATTGCGCAGATTATTCGCGCTGAGTGACGCGTCCGGGCAGGACAACGCGCTCGGAGATCTCGATGCCGAGCGCGTCGATCACTTCCCCGATTCGTTGAAGATCTGCCGTCGCATAGTTGGTCGCCTCGTAGCGCTGTATTTGCTGTTCCTTGAGTCCGAGCCGATCCGCCAGTTCCCGCTGCGTCAGCCTCGCCGCGATCCGGGCACGAATGAGCGCCTCGGGGAGCGCGTCAAATGACGTCAGATCGAATACAACCGGTGTCCCCTGCGCGGTCTCCTCATAGTCCGCAATTTCAGCCTCCAGATCCCGCAGTTGGCTCCGGATCGCGTCGATCTGCGCGCGATGGAGGATTTCGGGCATGCTGTGATCCGTGCGGTCCTCGAGGGTGCGCAGCGCCTCATGGAATTTCCGCGCTTGCGTGCGGGTGATGCGGTACTGTCGTTCATTCTTGATCATGGCGATCCTCGAAGCTCAGGACCACAATGCCCTTCGGCCGTCCGGTCCGTTTGCCGATTTGAAAGAAGTCCGGGAAGATCGTGCCCGCTTCGTCTGCCGGCACCTGCGCCGGAAAGAGCTCACCACCATATTTGGCCTTCTGAGTTCTGCGGCCAGGGTCGAATGTGAGCAGGACGAGATCGCGCTTTGATGGATCGACGCCGTCGATGTTCCAGCACACGTCGAAGTCTCCGGGGAACTCCTTGTGCGTCACGATAACCGGGAGGCAAATTGCCGTCGGCGTCGCCTGCCCCACCCTCTTGTGCCATTCGGCAGGGTGCGTACAATGCGGCGCCAACCGGGGCGTCACGCGACGCGGCCCGGCGCGGTCCCGGAACGGCTCCGGGCCGCGAAATCATCCCTCTCTACCGTGGGAAGCGAGGCACACGTGAGCGCACAGGGCGCGAAAGACGGTTCCGCAGTGCT
>JAICKJ010000007.1 GCA_025928015.1 Thermomicrobiales bacterium | reverse complement strand
GCCGTGGGACCGCACCCTCGCCCCCGCCATCTCCTACGCGCGCGACGGCTTCCCCGTTTCGCCGCGGCTGGCCGCCGTCTTCGCCGCCGAGCCCGATCTGATCCAGGGCAACCCGGCGCTGGCCGCGATGTTCTTCCCGAATGGTGGGCCGCCGGCCGCTGGCGATATGCTGCAATTGCCCCAACTGGCGACCAGCATGGGGACGATCGCCAAACAAGGGCGCGACGCATTCTACAAAGGGAAGATCGCCAGCGAGATTGCCGGCACGCTGCAGGAGCTGGGCGGCTGGATGACGACCGACGATCTCGCCCGGCACGAGGGCGAGTGGGTGACGCCGCTCTCGGCGCGTTATCGGGACGTCGATGTGCTCGCCATCCCGCCGAACTCGCAGGGCATGACGTCGCTGCTCGAGCTGCGCATGGTCCAGCACCTCGACCTTGCCAGGCTCGCCTGGGGCTCGGGCGACCACCTGCACCCGCTCATCGAGGCGAAGAAGCTCGCCTTCCGCGTGCGCGATCAGAAGATCGGCGACCCCCGCTTCGTCAAGATCGACACGAAGTACTGGCTCTCGGATCGCGTCGTGGACGAGCTCTGGTCCCACTACGACCCGAACCAGGCGGGCGACGGGCAGATCGCCTTGCCGGGCGACACCGTCTTCCTCTGCGCCGTCGATCGCGACGGCAACGCGACCGCGATGATCCAGAGCATCTATCAGTCGTTCGGCTCGGCGCTCGTCGCCGGCGACACCGGGATCGTGCTCCAGAACCGCGGCACCTACTTCTCGCTCGTCCCCGGCGCGGCGAACGAGCTGCAACCCGGCAAGCGGCCGCTGCACACGCTGATGCCGTCGATGTTGTTGCGGAACGGTCGCCTGCTCGGCCCGATCGGCACGCAAGGCGGCGACGCGCAGGCACAGGTGCATCTGCAACTGATCACTGACCTGATCGACTTCCGCATGGAGCCGCAGGCCGCGATCGAAGCGCCGCGCTGGATCGCGGGCGGTCCTGGCGGCACCCTGCCCTACCAGGTGATCCTGGAATCCGGCTTCCCGGAGACGACGCTGCCGGCGCTGGCCCGCCGCGGCCACCAGATCACCGTCATCAGTGCCTGGAACCCGGACGCCGGCCAGGCCCAGATGATCATGGTCGACCAGCAGCGCGGCGGCCTCCTCGGCGGCGCCGACCCCCGCGCCGACGGCTCCGCCGAGGGGTATTAGTACGCCTAACAGAACCGTCGCGTAAGCAGCCAGGGAAGCAGACTTGGAGCCATGGCGGAGAGTGCCATGGCCAAGGACCTGTTGCCTGATGCGTTGTGGGCGCGGATCGCGCCGCTGCTATACTCGGGACATGACGATCAAGAGATTGGACCACATCAGCGTCGTCGTCGACGATCTTGCCGCCGCGATCGCGTTCTTTTCCGAACTCGGTTTGGAGCGGGAGGGTGAGGCGGCGGTCGCGGGCGAGTGGGTGGATCGCGTCAACGGGCTCGAACGTGTCCAGGTCGACATCGTGATGATGCGGACCCCGGATGGGCACGGGCGGCTTGAGCTGACGAAGTTTCGCAATCCACAACTGGTGGAGATCCAACCGGCAATCGCACCGCCAAATGCGCTGGGCCTTCGGAGTGTCATGTTTGCCGTTGACAGCGTCGACGACACGGTCGCGCGCCTGCGCGCCCACGGCGCCGAACTCGTCGGCGAGGTGGTCCAGTACGAGGACATGTACCGACTCTGCTACATGCGAGGCCCGGCGGGCATCATCGTCGCGCTGGCCGAGGAACTCTGAAGCGTTCCCCGTCGTCGGAGACACCGGTAGTGCCCTCGGCGCTCCTTCGACGCGATCCCCTGGTGCGCAACCATCCTGCTTGCTCGCCGACGTGCGCCGCGGTTTTGTCAGAGGCTGTTAGCTGAAAGATGAGAAACTCCGGGATCGTCACCGGCCCGAGGGCCGGGATAGGATGCCCCGGGGATCGCATGCGGTAGCTGAAGGCCGTCCTTTGGGAGTCGATGAAAAGGCTATACTTTGGGGTGCCATGGTCGGGAGTGGTGGCTGTTTCATGCCCGGTCATCGGGCCAGCCTGTCCCACTGTCCGCCGTCGCCGGGAACGCGCGTTCCCGTAGCCCTGTCGAGACGCACACCAGTCCATGACCGATCAGACCTCTACATCCCACATTCGCAACTTCAGTATCATCGCGCACATCGACCACGGGAAATCGACCCTGGCCGACCGCCTGCTCCAGCGCACCGGCACCGTCTCCGACCGGGACATGAAGGCGCAGGTGCTGGACACGATGGACCTGGAGCGCGAGAAGGGCATCACGATCAAGGCCCGCGCCGTCCGCATGCGCTACACCGCCAACGACGGCAACGAGTACGAGCTGAACCTGATCGACACGCCGGGCCACGTCGACTTCTCCTACGAGGTCAGCCGCAGCCTCGCCGCTTGCGAGGGCGCATTGCTCGTCGTCGATGCCGCGCAGGGGATCGAGGCGCAGACGATGGCCAACGTCTACCTCGCGCTGGAGCACGAGCTGGCCATCATCGCCGTCATCAACAAGATCGATCTTCCGAGCGCCCAGCCGCAGGTCGTCGCCGAAGAGGTCGGCAAGTTCATCGGCTTGCTCGACGACGAGATCGTCTTCGCCTCCGCCAAGGAGGGTATCGGGATCGATGAGATCCTGGAGGCGATCGTCCAGAAGATCCCGGCGCCGAACGCCGGGGGCGAGCGCAATCCCCTGCGGGCGCTCATCTTCGACTCCCACTACGACCCCTACAAGGGCGTCATCGCCTACGTGAAGATCGTAGAAGGCGAGGTCACAACGAACGACCGGCTGCGGGTCATGGCGACGAAGAAGGAGGCCGAGGCGCTGGAGGTCGGCTACTTCTCGCCCACCATGGTCGCGGCCGAGTCGCTCAAGACCGGCGAGGTCGGCTACATCGCGACCGGGCTGAAAGTCGTCAAGGACTGTCAGGTTGGCGACACGATCACGCTGGCGGCGCGTCCCGCGAAACGGCCGCTGCCCGGCTACCGGCCCGCCAAGCCGATGGTCTTCGCCGGCCTCTACCCGGTCGACAACGAGGATTTCCCGCTGCTGCGCGACGCGCTTGAGCGGTTGCAGCTCAACGACGCCTCGCTCACCTACGAGCCGGAGTCGTCGCTGGCGCTCGGTTTCGGCTTCCGCTGCGGCTTCCTCGGGCTGCTCCACATGGAGATCATCCAGGAGCGGCTGGAGCGCGAGTATGACCTCGATCTGCTGGCGACCGCGCCTAGCGTCGAGTACGAGGTCGAGCTGCACGGCGGCAAGATGGTGAAAGTCGACAATCCCTCGGCGCTGCCCTCACCCGGCACGATCGAGGAGATCCGCGAGCCGTGGATGGACCTGACGATCATCGCGCCGTCGCGCTACATCGGCACGATCATGGATCTGGTCACGAACCGGCGCGGCGAGTTCCAGGAGATGACCTACCTGGACGAGGACCGCGTTCAACTCAAGTACGACATCCCGCTCGGCGAACTGATCATCGATTTCTATGACCAGCTCAAGAGCCGCACGCAGGGTTACGCCTCGCTCGATTATGTCTTCCGCGAGTTGCGTCCGGCCGATCTCGTCAAGCTCGACGTGCTCGTGAACGGCGCGCCGGTCGACGCGCTGTCGATGATTACCCACCGGGACGACGCCTACCCGAAGGGCCGCGAGCTGGTGACGACCTTGCGCGGCTTGATCCCGCGGCAAATGTTCGACGTGCCGGTGCAGGCGTCGATCGGCAGTCGGATCATCGCCCGGGAGACGATCAAGGCGATGCGCAAGAACGTCCTCTCCAAGTGCTACGGCGGCGACGTGACGCGCAAGCGCAAGCTGCTGGAAAAGCAGAAGGAGGGCAAGGCGCGGATGAAGATGGTCGGCAGCGTCGAAATCCCACAGGAGGCGTTCATGGCGGTGCTCAGCCTCGGCAGCGCCGACAAGGCGGCCAACGGCAGCCGGGGTGACCGATGACCGCGGCGCTGACCATCGTCGGGCTCGGCCCCGGCGATCCGGGGCTGCGCACTGTCGCCACGCAGCGGGCGCTTGACGGGGCCTCGCGTATCGTCCTCCGCACCACGATCCATCCCGGTCTGGACGACCTGACTTCCGACCAACGTGTTGTTGCCTGCGACGACCTGTACGAGACTTGCGACAACTTCGACGATCTCTACCCAAAGATCGCCAAGCGGGTCTGCGCCGTGACCGAGCAGAGCGACGGGCCAGTCGTCTACGCGGTCCCGGGTCACCCGCGCTTCGGGGAGCGGAGTGTCCGGTATGTGCTCGATCTGGCCGGCGAGCGCGGGCTGGACGTGACAGCGCTCGATGCGGTCAGCGCGATCGACGTCATCGTGACCGCGGCCGGCGCCGATCCGATGGCGGACGAGGTCCAACTGCTCGATGGCGCCGCGCTTTCCGCATTGGAGGACGAGGACCCGTTCGCCGGCGGCTTGCTGGCCGCGTCGCCGTCGCGGCCGATGCTCATCAGCCAGGTCTACAACCGCGAGATCGCGTCCGGCGTCAAGCTGATGCTCGGCCGAATCCTGCCCGAGGATCACCTGGTGACGGTCGTCCGCGCCGCCGGCGTGCCGGGCCAGCAGTCAATTTTCGAATGCCCGCTCTATGCACTCGATCGGCAGGACGTCGATCACCTCACTTCGGTCTGGGTAGCGGCGAGGCCGGAGCTGGAGGCGTACCGCGATCCGCGCACGTTGCAGCACATCGTCGCCCGATTGCGCGCGCCCGGCGGCTGCCCGTGGGACCGCAAGCAGACGCACGCGACCCTGAGGGACGCGGTCATCAGCGAGGCGTATGAGGTCGTGGACGCGATCGACGCCGACGATCCGGCCAATCTGGCCGAGGAACTGGGCGACCAGTTCCTGCTCGTCGCGATGCACGCCCAGCTCGCCGAGGAAGCCGGGACGTTCACGCTGGAGGACGTCTTCGAAGGAATCAGCCGGAAGATCATCCGGCGCCACCCGCACGTCTTCGGCGACCGTGAGGCGAAGACCGCCGACGATGTCGTCAAGACCTGGAACGAGATCAAGGCCGAGGAGAAGGCGACCGGTGCGGCGCCGAAGCGCGAGAAGGCGGTTGATGGCCAGCCGCACGCCATGCCGGCGCTGACCCGCGCCGCGCACGCGCTCAGGAAGCACCCGCTGTCACCATCAAACAACGGGCAGACTGATGCCGGCGACCAATTGCTGGCCAGCATCGCGGCGATCCTCGCCCACGGCGACGATCCCGAGGCCGTTCTTCGCGCCGCGCTTGAGCGACATGTGACCCGATCCGCGAAGCGGTCCCATTGACTTGCTGTGGCGTGGATCGTCCAACAACTGCATGCGTAATGGACTCGCGATTCGCGAGATCGGCCATACGTACGGAACGGATGCGGAGGGAGAAGGAGGCGACGTCGCCAGGATCGTGCGGGATCTCCAACGGCTAGGGGTGGGGTCGAGTGTCACGATCTGCACTATTCCTGCGCCGCTCGCTGTTGCTTGGAGCGAAGATGCAGGAATCACGATCAGGATCACCAACAACAGCCGCCGGCACTACTTGGGGCACTCATTGATCGCGGAACATGAGGAGCTCGTGGTTGAAGCCCTGCTTGATCCTGACCAGATCCGGCGAGACCAGAAGAAGCCGGCGACAAAGGTACTGTTCTACCGTGAGCGCAAGGGCGTGTTGATTGCGGTTGTTGTCAAGAAGCGTGCGGGTCGCGGAACCTACAATCCCGTAGTGACGGCATTCAACGTCCCACGGGATTTGAAGGGGAGGATGCACGCTGAAGAGTTGCTTTGGCAGCGGGAGAGATGAGTGGTGGCCGATCGGCGGGACCCATGTGCTCCCGCATCGCCTTACCCTCGAAGGGGATAATCCGGTGTCCACTGGGATTTTCGAACCTCAATCGACCACCATCATATAGATTCTACCATTTTGGACGATCGTCTTGGGACGATCCCCTGATATGCTCGGAGGCACCAGTTCCATGCAACAGATCGATGTCAGTCCGTCCGCCGTCGGCCGCGTCACCTGCGGGTCGCTCCGCCTCGACGATGCCGGCAAGACCGTCACGCTCAAAGGCTGGGTGAACCGACGTCGTGATCTCGGCGGCCTGATCTTCATCGACCTGCGCGACCGATTCGGCACTACCCAGGTCGTTCTCAACCCGCAGATCGCGCCCGCCGCGCACGAGCTGGCGAGCAGCCTCCGCAACGAGTACGTCATCGCGGTCGAGGGCGTCGTCCGGCAGCGACCGGAGGGCACGGCGAACCCGAAGATGGCAACGGGCGAGATCGAGCTGGAGGGCCAGGCGCTGACCATCCTCAACACCGCGAAGACGCCGCCCTTCTACATCAACGAGGAGGTCGACGTCGACGAGTCGCTGCGGCTGAAGTACCGCTACCTCGACCTGCGTCGCGCGAAGATGCAGCAGAACATCATTTTGCGCCACCGCTTCGTCAAATACATGCGCGACTACCTCGACGCGCGCGGTTTCGTCGAGGTCGAGACGCCGATGCTGATCAAGAGCACGCCGGAGGGCGCGCGCGACTTCCTCGTGCCGAGCAGCGGCTTCCCCGGCGCGTTCTACGCGCTGCCGCAGTCGCCGCAGCAGATGAAACAGCTCCTGATGGTCGCCGGGCTCGACCGCTACTTCCAGATCGCCCGCTGCTTCCGCGACGAGGCGCAGCGCGCCGACCGGCAGCCGGAGTTCACCCAGCTCGACCTCGAGATGACGTTCGTCCAGGAAGACGACGTCATGAACCTGATCGAGGATCTCTACGTCGAGATGACCGAGCGGTACTCGACCAAGACGATCCAGCAGAAGCCCTTCCCGCGACTGACCTACCCGGAGGCAATGGACCGCTTCGGCAACGACCGGCCCGATCTGCGCTTCGGGCTGGAGCTGCGGAATGTCTCCGACGCGCTGCAGAGCACCGGGTTCAAGGCCTTCGCCGGTGTGCTCGCGAACGGCGGCCAGGTCAAGGCGCTCGTCGCGCCGGGCTGCGCGGGCTACACGCGCAAGCAGATCGACGAGCTGACCGAGCTGGCGAAGCAGTTCGGCGCCAAGGGGCTGGCAACGATCGCTGTGCAGGCGGACGGCGTGAAGTCTCCCATCGCCAAGTTCCTCTCCGAGGACGAGCTGGCCGCGCTGACGACCCGTATCAGCGCGAAGGAGGGCGATCTGGTCTTGCTCGTCGCCGATCAGCCGGCCGTCGTCGCCAAGGCGCTCTCGGCGTTGCGCGACGAGTTCGGGCAGCGGCTCGAACTGGCCGACCCGAACGTGATGGCCTACTGCTGGGTCTATCAGTTCCCGTTGCTGGAGTGGGACGAGGAGGGCAATCGCTGGGACGCCACCCACAACCCCTTCTCTGGCTACTACGAGGAGGACGAGCCGCTGCTGGAGACGGATCCGGGCGCGGTGCGGGCCAAGCAGTACGACCTCGTCGGCAACGGCAACGAGCTGGGCGGCGGCAGCGTTCGCATCTACCAGCGGGAGCAGCAGGAGCGCGTCTTCGAGCTGATGGGCCACAAGCGCGAGGATTTGCACGAGCGCTTCGGCGCGTTGCTCGATGCGCTGGAGTACGGCGCCCCGCCGCACGGTGGCATCGCGATGGGCATCGACCGGTTCGCCATGCTCCTGGCCGATGAGGAGTCGATCCGCGACGTGATCGCCTTCCCGAAGAACCAGCGCGGCATCGACCTGATGTTCGAGGCCCCCTCGCCGGTCGACGATCAGCAAATCCACGATCTCGGCATGGAGGTCCGGCCCGACGTCAAGGCGGAGGCGGCGGAATCGCTCCGCGTCGCCGAGGGCGAGCCGGAGCCGGTCGCCGCGGAATCATAGCCGCCGGGCTGGTCCACCGGTGACGGTGAGATAGCGAGGGCCGACACGACGGGAGCCGGGACGCGGACTCGCTGACTTCGGCGCTGGAGAACACCCGGTGATGTTCCGGGCCTAGTGTCAACCTCAGGTGGTTCCAGCATCTCTTGGCCTCGCCGCAAGGCACGCGGAGGAGCCACTGCGTCGATTCCATGTTGTCTGCGCCGCTATCATGGTGAGCGAAATGGGACCTCCGTCGTCTGTTTCGCATCTCCCGCACAGGAGGAACCACCATGACTTGGGTCCCAGACCTATCGTCGAATCAGGACGTCTCATTATTCACCTCGGTTGACCACACGTCCGACCCCGCGTTTTTCGTTCGCTTCATGGATGCGGTGCATCGAGTCCCGGGTATGGAGACCGCCAAGACCCTCATGCGGCAGCGGCTCGCGCTCCATCGGGGTGACTCCGTCCTCGACGTTGGCTGTGGACCGGGCATCTCGCTGCTGGAGATGAGAGACATGGTTGGCCTGACCGGGCGCCTCACCGGCATCGATGCCAGCGCTACGATGATCGGTGTGGCGCGCCAGCGTGCCGCGGCCCTGGGCGTGCCGGCATCGTTTGAAGTCGGCGACGCCCAGAAGCTACCGCACCCGGACGGGACATTTGATGTCTGCCATGCTGAGCGCGTGCTGATGCATGTTCCCGATCCCGTCAAGGTGATGAGCGAAATGGTGCGCGTCGCCCGGCCCGGTAGCCGGATCGGTGTCCACGAACCGGATTGGGATGCGACGATCATCGACAGCGCCGACAAAGAGACGGCACGGACCTTTGCCCACACATTCTCCGATGCGATACTTCACGGTCGGATCGGGCGTCAGCTACCGCGACTGTTCAAAGAGAGTGGGTTGACTGACGTGAGTGTCGATATCGTTCCGGTCTTCCCCACCGAGGAGCATGCCGAGCTGGTGTTTGGTGGCCACGCGGCTCGACTTCAAAAGGAGGGTGTCCTCTCGCCGGCACAGGTGCGGGCGTGGTGGGATGAGCTGCGGGCGGCGGCGAATCAGGACCGGTTCTTCCTCGTCTTCCTGTCGTTTATCGTCGTTGGTGTCAAGCCGGGCGCGCCGCCCAACATCTGACGTCCGGGAAAACCGCCATTACTCGGCAAGTCGGTCAGTCGTGGCGGGTGCAAAAAGCGCGACATCCCGGGATCTCGCAGATCCCGGGATGTCGCTCAGGTCGAGCTATCGCGACGGGGCGATGTTGCGGTTGAAGCGAAAGAGGTTCTGGGGATCGTAACGATCCTTCAGCGCGACCAGCCGGTCCCAGTCCTCGGCCGAGTAGGAGGCCCGCACGCGATCGGCGGTGGCGTAGTCCGCTTCCAGGAAGTTGAGGTAGGACTCACCGGTCACCGCCGGAGTCAGCGCCTCCGCAAGGGTCGCGAGGTGCGCCTTGATGGCTTCGTCCAGGCCGGGCGCGAAGATCGCGCCGACCGCGTTCAGGATGTAGCCGGCCTCGCCCGTGCCCATGGCGGAGAGGCTGCTGCCGGTGCGGGCGTAGGCACCGCCGAGCTGTCGCAGCTCGAGCATGATCAGCGGCGAGCCGGAGCCGACGCCCTCCGTCTCGACCAGCGCCGCGATCGTCGCCGGCGAGAGCTCGCGGATCATCTCCGAGTACTGGATGCCCGGCATCGGATCGGTCGGGTCCATGCTAATCGCGTCCATCGCCGTGTACGGCATGACGCCGAAGGTGTCCATGATCGGCGCGCCCATGACGTGCCAGGCGTGCATGTGGAGCGCGCCGGCCTCCGGCACCGCGCCGCTGAAGACGGCGCGAATGGCGATCACCGACTTGCCGCGCAGCGGCTCCGGCACCATCGGCAGCGGCGGCAGGTTCAGGAAGGCGACGCCGGTGCTCATCTCTTCCGGCAGCATCGGCGCCCAGCGTGCATAGAGCTCCAGCACCTCGGGCGCTTGCTCGACCGGGTAGAAGAGGTTGCCGCCGTAGACATGCGTGAGCGGAAAGAGGCCAAATGTCAGCGCCGTGACGATGCCGAAGTTGCCGCCACCGCCGCCGAGCCCCCAGAACAGGTCCTGGTTCTCTTCGGCCGAAGCGTGGATCAGCTCGCCGTCCGCGGTCACGACCTCCGCCTCGCGAACCGTCGCGGCCTGGAAGCCGAACTTGCGGCCGAGCCAGCCGATGCCGCCGCCCATCGTGAAGCCGACGACGCCAACATCCGACGTCGAGCCGAGCAGACCAGCCAGGCCATGCGGCGCGATCGCCGGCAGGACGTGCGACCATTTCGCGCCGGCCTCGACCCGCGCCGTCCGCGCCACCGGATCGACCGAGACGCCGGTCATGCGGGATGTGTTGATCAGCACGCCGCCATCCGCCGGCGCGCTCGTGCCGTGGCCGGTCGCCATCACGCCGATGCCGAGCCCTTGGGAGCGGGCGAAGCGGACGGCTTCGCGCACGTCGAGCGCGTCTTCGGCCATGACGACCACGGCCGGCGCCTGGTGAAACGAGAGATTCCAGGCTTGGCTGGCCGGGGCGAATTCCAGATCGCCGGAGGTGAACGCGTCGCCTTGCAGGCGGGCTCGGAGCGAATCGATTGGGGAAATATGCGTCAATGCGATCACGGTACTGCTGCCTCTCCCCCGGCCGCCTCGTCGCGGTCCGGTCATCCCTGTGCGTTTTGGACACACCGGTCCTGAGGGCCGGCCAGATGCCGGTCCCTTGGTCGCACAGCTCGTTGTTCAGTGAGTCCCGATTGGCCGTGGGAGCGGTCTGTGGCGCTGTCGCCATGGGCCGTCCCATCCGTATTTCACCCTACCGGAAGAACTGGCGGCTGTCTGTCGCCTGGTTAACAGGTGCTGAGCGGCTGGCCGGGAAGTCGGACGGCTATTACCAGGAGAGGCCGCTGGTGGCGTCGATGTCGGCGTGATCGACGAGGGCGCGAGGATCGCCGGTGGCCTGGGCCCGTTGCTCGTCGAGTGGCACGGCCTTGATCTGGAAGGTCTCGCCCGTTGCGTGGATGTAGGCGATCCAGCGGCCATCGGGCGACCATGTCGCGCCGACCGCTTGCTGGCCCTGCGTGATCCGGCTTTGCATGCCGGTATCCCGCTCGACCAGCCAGATGTCGCTGGTGCCGTTCCGGTCCCGCAGCGAGGCGACGACCGCCTTCGCGTCCGGCGCCAGGGACGGGTCGTATGCCCCTTCTGCGCCATCGATGAGCCGGAAGTTCTCGCCACTGATGAGGTCGCGCAGCGCGACATAGGTCGATTCGTTCTCGGTCACCGTGAACGCCGCGAGCGAGCCGCCGCTACTGAGCGAGACGCCTTCGATGTTCCCGGACACGGTGCCGTCGTTCGGCGCCAGGCTCGGGCTTTGACCGGGGCCGCCCATGAGCCAGAGTTGCATCTCGCCCGTGGTGGACTGGATATCGGACGCGAAGCCGATGAGCCCGGCGCGAGCCCAATCTGGATCGACAACGATCGAGCAGCCGCCGACGTACTCGGGACTCCCCTTCTCCGCGGTCGATTCATTATCCGTCAGCAGGTGCGCTTGCTGGGTCGGCAGGTCGTAGAGGACGAGGTTGGAGTAGGACCCACCGTTCTGGACATAGAGGATGCTCAGACGGTCGGGCGCCCAGCGCGGCGATTGCGCGTTGCCGTCGGCGACGAGCCTGGTCTCGCCATCCGGCGTCCATTGGTAGATGTCGCCCGCGCGAATGAAGAGCAGCTCCCCCTGCGGTGCATTCTGCTGGGCCGCGCGAGCCGGCAGGATGACCGGCACCGCGAGCCCGGCCAGCGTGCCGAGCATCCAGCGGCGGGAACGGGACTGCTGCAGAAGTCCGGGCATATCGTCTATCCTCCCGTCGCCGGTAGCCCCAGCTCGTGGAGCAGCTCGGTGGCGACCGCGGCTTCGTCCCAGGGGACGTGCTCGAATCCCAGGATGATGCTCGTTTCGTGCCCCTTCCCGGCCAGCAAGACGCAATCGCCCGGGTCAGCCAACGCGAATGCCCGCCGGATCGCGTCCCGGCGATCGGTCAGCTCGTAGAACGTCTCGTTCGCCCGGCCGCCACGCCCTTCGGCGCCCTCCGCGATAGCGCGGATGATCGCGTCCGGGTCCTCGTTGCGCGGGTCTTCGCTGGTGAAGAACGAGACATCGGCCAGCTCGGCGCAGACCGCGCCCTGCAACGGCCGCTTGGTTGGGTCGCGCTCGCCGGCGCTGCCGGTCACGACGATCAGCCGGTTCGCCGGATAGAATGACCGGAGGAGCGTGAGGATCTTGCGCAGCGAGTCGGGAGTATGGGCGTAGTCCACGACAACATCGAACGGTTGGCCGAGCGCGATCCGGTTCATCCGCCCGGGCACGCCCTGCGCGTGCGCCAGCGCGTGCTGGATGGTTGCGAGGTCGGCCCCGGCGGCGTCGCAGATGCCGGCGGCGCAAAGCGCGTTGGCGATGTTGAACTCGCCGATTAGCGGCAGCGCGATCCGGATGCGTCGCTCGTCGAGATGGAGCGTGAATGTGGAGCCCGCCCCTCGCGTGACGATGTTTGTCGCGGCGATCTGCGCCTCCGCCCCGCCCATGCTGAACCAGCGAACCTCCGCGCCGGCCGCGTAGCCCGCGATCGAGCGGGCGCCCTCGTCGTCGGCGTTGAGCACGACGACACCCCGCGAAGCGGCGACCCGTTCGAGCAGGATCGCCTTGGCGCGGCGATAGGCGTCGATCGTCTTGTGGAACTCGAGGTGTTCGTGAGTGATGTTGGTGACGCCCGCGATGTCGAACGTCGTGCCGTCCAGCCGGTGCCGGGCGAGCCCGTGCGACGTCGCCTCCAGGATCGCTGTGTCGACACTTGCCTCGACCATCGCCCGCAGATAGGCCTGCACGAGCGACGATTCGGGTGTCGTCTGGTGGGCCAGGCGCAGCTCGATGTCCGGCGCGACCCGGATCGCGACCGTGCCCATCAGACCGGTTCGTCGACCGGCGGCGCGGAGAATGTCATCGACGAGGTAGCTGGTCGTCGTCTTTCCGTCGGTGCCGGTCAGCCCGATCATCGTCAGCTCGCGTGAGGGGTGGCCAAAGAACTCCGCCGCGATGGGCGCGAGCGCGGCGCGCGCATCGGCAGCGACGATCTGGGGCACCGGCACCGCCGTATCATGCTCACAGAGGATCGCCGCGGCGCCGTTGGCGACCGCGCCGGCGATGAAGCGGTGGCCGTCGAAATCGCCGCCGGGCAGCGCGGCGAAGAGGTCGCCGGGCTGAACCAGCCGGGAATCGAAGCGGATGCCACTGACAGCAGTGGCCGGATCGCCGCTCAAGCGGGCGCCAGGCACCGCCGAGGCCAGGTCGGAGAGCGTGGCGCGACGTGGCGCGACGCTGACGAGGCTGTCGTTCGAGGCGACCACGCGCTACACCTGCAGCCGCTTGGTCTTGCGCGCCGCCCACGCCAACCAGGGGTGATAGCGGCGCTCCATCGTCGCCGGATAGTCCAGGATTTTGCCACCAAACCCGGTCTTGAAGCGATAGAGGCCGCGCCAGTCGTCGCCCTTGGTGCTGGCGACCTTGCCCCCCTCGCCCATGATCGAATCCGGGGTCACCTCGGGGATGCCCCAGAGGTCGTAGCGGCTGCAGCCGCGCTCCCGCGCCCAGCGCATCGCCTCGTACTGCAGCAGGAAGGCCGCGCCGTTCGCCCGGTGCTCGGTCGAAGAGGCGCCGTACATGTAGATCGCCTCGTCGCCGAACGCCCCGGCGATGAGCGAGGCGGCGAGATGACCCTCGCTCCACGCCTCCAGCACGACCGCGCGCGCCCCGAAGACGTCCAGAAAATCCGCGTAGTACTCACTGGTGTGGATGCCGAACTCATTGCGCTCGGAGGTCTCGGCGAGGAGTGCGTGAAATCGTTCGACGGCGCCGGCATCCGGCGCCACCTGTTGGATGCAGACACCACGTCGCATCGCGAGGCGGACGCTGTACCGGGTCTTCTGGTGCATCTGTTTGAGCAGCGCGTCATCGTCCAGCAAGGGAATCTTCACCGTTCGACCGGGCTGGACGTGCGTCGGACCGGCGACCAGCCCGGCGCCGTGGAAGGTCCCTGCCAGACCGATCGGCCCGTCCGGCTCGATGATTACCGTCAGGGCCCGGCGGACGCGGGCGAGTGCGTCCAGTTCGGCCAGGAAAGCGGGCCAGATGGCGCCGGCGTCGCCGTCGATCACCGGGCCGCGTGGGATGTATCCGACGCTGACCGGCCCGCGGGCGCGAAACAGGATCTGGGCACTGGCGCGGACCCCCGGCGCCTCGACCATGATTCGCTCGGCCGTCCAGCCCTGGCGGCTCTTGAACTCGCCCCATTCCCACGACTGCAGCAGATGGCCACCGGCATCCCGAATACGGTCGTTCCATTCGGTCGCCGGGTCCTCGATCGCAAGGGTCGAAAGCGGTGTCGCGATGGTCGTCGTCATGCTGTTCGGTCTACGTCCTGTCACGGGCGAAAGGAGAGCGGATCGACGAACGATTCGGACTCCGCCAGTGCCTCCTCGACCGCCTCCTGGTCCGGCTCTGCCGCTGTCTCAGCGAGACGGCGGAGGATGCGGGTGGCGGCCGGGCCGCCGATACGGCCCATCGCCGTGATGGCCGCCTGCCGCACCTCGATATCCTCATCCTCGGACAGTTTGGCCAGCGCCTGCAACACCTGTGGATCGGCGATCTCGCCCGCGGCCCTCGCCGCCTCATAGCGCAGCTCGGCGTCCTCATTCCCGAAATCGGCTTCGATCAGGTGCAACCAGCGACGGCTGGCGGTGCGACCCATCGCGTAGAGCGCGCTGGCGCGAAATCCAGACGTGTCGTCGCGGTAGAAGGCGTCGATGAGCTGCGGGATGCGTCCGGTGCCGAGCGCCGCGACCGACTCCAGCGCGCGGCGCCGCACGAGCGGCGGTGCCTGCTCATCGGCGGCGAGATTGGTCAGCAGCCGGGTCAGATGCTCGGCCTCGGTCGGATCGAGCTTGCCCATCACCGCCTGATCGACGAACCGGGCCAGCCCCTGGACCGCCTGCGCGACGACGTCGGACGATGGATCGTGGGCGATGATCTCCAGCAACCGCGGTTCGAGATCGGTCCCCTCGTCTTCCCACAGCGTCGCGACGGCAAGCTGGCGCACGGCCGGCACCGGGTCGCTGAGCAGGATGCGACAGGCGGCGCCGAAGAGCAGCTCGACGCGCTCCTCGGTCAGCTCCAGCATCTCGCGGGCGATCGCCACGCGCTCGTCCGCCGGCAGATCGGGCCAGCGCCGGGCGAGCGTGGCGGCCTCGTCGTCGTTGAGCCCGGCGAGGCCCGCGACATCCGAGGCATGTACCTGACCGGTGGCGAAGCTGTCCAGCACCTCGATGATCGAGGGCGCCGCCGCCAGGTTCGCCGCCTCCGCGTCGTTACCCTGCGGCATAGGTCCAGGTGTCTCCACCGTCATCCGTGCTGACCTGTCCGTCGCCCTCCAGCGTCTCCGTCAGCAACTGGCGAGAGAACGGCCGCTCGACATTGACGACGGCGAAGAGGTCGTCGAACGAGGCCATCTGACCCTCGCCGGTATCGATGCCGATTCGTTTGAAGGTCTCGCGGACCACCTCATCCGGCCGCCGGCGGATTTTGTCGTCCAGTGGCTTCTCCGTCGCCAGGTTCGGAAAGCGGTCCTCGGTCAACAGCATGTTCGGCTGGATCTCGCACTCGAAGGTGGTTGGCCGGAAGACATAGCGCTGGCCGCGACGGGCATCCAGTTCCAGCAGGCGCGCGCTCTGGCTCTCTCCCGGCAGATATTCGAGCTTGTAGTGGCCGTCGTTCTCCGTCGCCGCGATCGAGAGCAGCGCGCCTGGCACCAGGCTCTCGGCGAAGAAGTCGTCGAGGCCAAGGAGGAAGCCGCCGCGGTTTGGCGTCGGGTAGCGTAGCTCGGCCAGGTAGGTGGCATACGACTGCGGAATCTCGAACGTGAGCACCGCCACCTTCTGGTCCTCGCTCACCGGCTGCGCCAGCAGCCGTTGCATCTCCGCGTCGAAGGGCAGCAGACCGTGAATGTATTCGTAGAAGGTGAGGACGTGATCAACCGACTCGATCGAGCGCGGCGCTTCTTGCGTCGGGAGCTCCTCGGTCAGGAAGCGATAATCCGTGCCGATCTCGTTCGGCTTGCGTCGCTGCGTGCCAATCGACGGCAGCGATGGAGTACTCCAGAAGCGCTGGTCATTGGTGCCGACGAACTCAAAGTCGCGATGCTCGCGCGAAAGCCGGAAATTGACCGCGAACTTCATCAGCGGGAAGTCGGGTGCGTTCGGCCGCAGGCCGAGGATGTCACTGACGAGCGTGGCGTCGTCCAGCGGCCGCTCCTGTTCGTCGATATAGTCCTTGATCCGGCGCAGATCACCGCGACTGAGACGCGGGACGCGATCCTCGATCATCCATTGATCGCTGAAGTGGGCGACGTGCGGATCGTTGCCGAGCTGGGTGTTCAGCGCCGCGGCGAGCTGGTCGTCCGAGACACCGGTCAGATCCAGGCGCGGCGCGGCGACCGGCGACGGCTCGACGTCCGCGGCTTCCTCCACCACCGGCGCCTCGACGGCCTCTTCGGCGGCTGGCGCTTCGGCGACGGCTTCTTCCGCGGCCACCTCCGTGACCTCTGGCGCCGCTTCGGCCATCTCAGACGCGGCCGGCGCCGCGATTTCCTCTTCCTCCTCCTCGGCTTCGAGCTCGCCGGCCGGGATGGTGAAGGTGGACCAGGAGGGGTCGACCGTGACCCGCTCGCGCACGGGCGTCGCCGGCTTCTCCGGCTTCGGCATTGGTGTGCGGAGCCGCTGGGCGAAGGAGTGCTCGGTCGCGACGTGGGTGGCAACGGGGATGTGCCCGGAGGCCGTGGTCACCAGCAGCGTTTCGCCATCCCGATCCTCAATCTGGAAGACGTCCGGATTGGCCGCGGCCGCGGCCGTGATGTTATCGGCGGTCGCCTTGGGCGGGTGCTGCTCAAAGAAGGATGCCAGCGAGACGACCGAGAGCCGGATCGGGGCGTTGGAGGCCATGAAGCGGCCATGGGCAAACATCAGGTCGAAGACACGTCCGGCGAGCTCTTGCTCCTTCTCGGAGC
This sequence comes from Thermomicrobiales bacterium, assembly GCA_025928015.1. Taxonomy (GTDB): domain Bacteria; phylum Chloroflexota; class Chloroflexia; order Thermomicrobiales; family UBA6265; genus JAICKJ01. The sequence continues at coordinate 13,248 of JAICKJ010000007.1, read as the reverse complement.
CGGCGAAGCTCACCTGCGTTTTCGGTTCGGACACCATCCTTGGTCGGTCTCCTTTGGGGTAATCAAAACGTTGCATCAACACACTGAGGGACAACGGCGGCTGCCGGTGGCGGATTGCGTGGTTACGCGCGGGAGCGCTGGCGCAGCGACTCGATCAGCTCGGCAGTGGTCATCGGGGTTGAGGCATTGCGCACGACCATGAGCAGGTAGGCGACATCCTCGGTAGTCAACTGGACTGGGGTGGGTGCATCGCTCATCGAAGCCGGGATTCTCCTCACATCGGGCACACAAAAAGGGGGCCGCGCGTCACACGCGTCCAAACCTGGCAAGTATAGGACCCCGCGCGCCGCCCGGACCACCCGCCGCTGCGATCTTTGGCCCGTCACAAGGGAGACCAGCGCTCCAAATTGGGGATTGTGTCGAAGTCGCTATCAAATGTCGCGAGAGGCGTGCCGGTGAGCTGAGCATAAGACGCCGAAAGCGCATCGACAAAGCCAAGCTTCGGTCGCGTGCGCCAGAGATCGAGTGCGTGGAGCATGATGCGCTTGTCGCGCAGCTTCATGCCGCGAATCCTCAGGAGCGTTGCAATCCGTCCGGAAGCGTCGGTGACTGAAAGTTGGTAATGCTGTTTGGAGGTCAGGATGAACGCGACCTCTGCGATGACTGCGTCGGATGTCGTCAACTCAATCTCACCGCGGTCAGCGCGGCGCATGACATCAGCCGCGATGTCGTTCATCGGCTGATTCTTCGGGATATCCGCTCGAGTCAGTGCGCGCAGGAAGAAGTTGGTATCCAGAAAGATCATTGGCGCTTCCAGCGCTGCATCTTCTGGTCGACCTCTTCTTCGGTCGCCAGTTCGATTTCTCGATCCAGATCAACAGACTCGTTGGGAAGAGCGGGAATCGCGCCGAGGACGTCTTCCAGCGTGAACTGTGCCGGCCGCAATTGCACTGAGCCGTCTTCTTCAACGACAAAGGCGATCTTGTCGGGCTCAGTGATTCCGAGATGCTTCCGAATAACGGCAGGGATCGTCACTTGCCCCTTGCTGCTCACAGTGGCGACAATCTCTTTCATCAGGGCCTCCTCGCATGAATCAGCGCCGCTTCCGTTGCGATTGTACTCCCGGATGTGTGCAGTCCAATAAGTAGGGTGTCGTACCACATTCAGGGATGACTCATGTCTGCTTGGTATTTCGCGACGATGATATTGACCAAGCCGGGTGGCGGGTACAATGCGGGCGGCGACAGCGAGCGGCTCTTTCGGCCGCCTCATCTCATGGGACACCTCGATGGGCAGACGCGCACCTGCGGCGCTCGATATCCTCCGCAACCGATCGTTGACCATCCTCATGCTGGGGCATTTCACGGTCGATATGTACGTCGGCTTGCTGCCGGTCTTCTACCCCTTCCTCATCAACCGCTTCGACCTCAATCTCAAGACCGTCGGCCTCGTCTCCCTGGCATACACCGGCATGGCGTCGATCTCCCAGCCCTTCTTCGGCTGGGTCGCCGATCGCTACGGCACGCGTCTGACCGGGCTGGCGCTGCTCTGGACCTCGATCACCTTCGCGACGCTCGGCTTCGCCTCGTCGTTCCACGTTTTGCTCGTGCTCGCCGCCGCCGCCGGGCTCGGGTCCGGCGCGTTCCACCCTTTCGGGGCGGTCAATGCCAGCGCCGTCATCCACGCCAAGCAGCGCAATACCGCGATGTCGATCTACGTCACCGGCGGGACCGTCGGGGTCGCGCTCGGACCGATGATTGGCGCCATCGTCTTCAGTCTGCTGGGTGTCCACGGGACGGCCCTGATGGTGATTCCCGGCGCGACGATCGGGATCTGGGTACTGTTCGCGATGCGGAGCGTGGCGGTGAAAGGACGGGGCCGGATTCGGGTCAGGCACCTCAACCCGGACTTCCGGACACCGATCTTTCTCATCGCCGTGATCGTGCTGGTCATGATGCTCCGCTCGTACACCATCGTCGGCCTGCAGGCGTTCATCCCGAGCTGGTATGAGGAGCTCGGGTATGGCGCGGAGTTCTACGGGCCGCTGACGACGATCTACGTGCTCTCCAGCGCGGCCGGCGCGATCGGCGCCGGCACCCTGGCCGATCGCATCGGTCGCCGCGCGGTCATCCTCTGGACGCTCGTGCTGACCATCCCGGCGATGCTGCTCTTCGCGCAGTATCCCGGTCCGTGGGGATTCGTGACCGGAGCGGCGGTCGGCTTCCTCGCGGCGTCCACCGCCCCCTTGCTGCTCGTCATGGCCCAACAGCTCATGCTGGGGCGCGCGGGCGTGGCCTCCGGCCTCATCCTCGGTCTGGGATTCATTGCCTCGGCCATCGGCGCCCCGATCTTCGGGGCGCTGGCCGATGCGATCGGCATGCAGGGCGCAATGCGCGCCCAGGTGCTCGTCATTCTGGTCTCGATCGCGGTCGCCTGGTTCCTGCCGACCGAGCGCCGCGTCAGCGAGGTCACGGCCGCCGCGGAGCTCGCGCCGGCCGGGGCCGGTCCCCTGCGGACCTCTGGCGCCAATGCTGGAGAGTAGCTGGTAGACAGCGATGTCATCGTGTTATGACAAGCAGATATGCGGGTTCGCCGCCGTCGGGCATGACTGGCACGCAACTTGCGGCCCGAAGCGCCTTGGTCAACGTTGTGACAGAGCGGCCACGACGGATTGAAGGAGGAAGTGACCATGTTCGACAAGGTCAAGAACGCGGCTGGCAACCTCGACATCTCGAAGTACCAAAGCCTGCTGCAGGGTATCAAGTTCCCATGCTCCAAGGATGAGCTCATTTCGCAGCTCAAGGAGAAGGGCAGCGACCCGCAGGTAATCGACGCCGTCAAGAGCGCGGCCACGGATCGCTTCGGCAGCGCCAGCGACGTGATCAGCGCGATCAAATAGCGGCATTCGCGCGGCCCATCGCCCCGCAGCGGGCGCTGACGCCGGGCATGACGTGTACGCTTGACCCCGCCGGCCCGACGGCCGGCGGGGTTGTTCGCGTCTTCGGGCGCGAACCGGGATTCAGTCGCCCGATATGGGCACTATCACCTATACTCCTGAGGTCATAAGCGGAGAGCGCACTGGGAAGCGACCCGCAATGGTTCCAGGAGGGTTGCATGGCAGACGGACGGACTTCGGCGAGGCGGCGTGCGCGGCGCTTGCGGTGGTTGCTCTGCACTGCCCCGTTGCCGTCCCGGCGGGACCCAAGGGATCGATGATGAGTCGCCCACGGGCGTGTGCCGCAGCCGATGACGTCGGGACAACCTCCACCGAGCCAGGCGACGCTACGTCGCCGCTTGAACCCCCCTTGACCGGCACCTGGGTCCAAACCCTGCTGGGGCATTCGGAAGACCTGATCACCCTGCTCGACGCGGACGGCGCCGTGCGCTACCAGAGCCCGAACCTGGAGCGACTCCTGGGGTTTCTGCCGGGCGAGCTCTACGGCCTCCCGGCGCTGGATCTGGTCCATCCCGAGGACAAGCCGGACGTCGAGCGCCTGATGGATGCCCTCCTGGCCGATCCCGACCGCGCGGTGTCGGCGCAGTTCCGGGTGCAGCACCGGGATGGCGCCTGGCGGTGGGTTGAGGCCACGGCGCGCAACCTGCTCGCCGATGGCCAGGTCAGCGGGATATTCGTCAACACCCGGGATGTCACCGAGCGGGCCGCTGCCGCCCGGGAATTGCGCCATCAGGCCTTTCACGATCCGCTGACGGGGCTGCCCAACCGCGCGCTCTTCACCGATCGACTCGCCCAGGCTCTGCGCCGCGCCCAGCGCCACGGGGAGCACGTCGCGGTGCTCTTCATCGACCTCGATCATTTCAAACAGATCAACGACACGATGGGGCACGAGACGGGTGATCAGGTATTGGTCGCCGTCGGTCAGCGCCTGGCGGCCTGTCTGCCCGAGGGCGACACGATTGCCCGCTTCGGCGGCGAGGAGTTCACCGTCCTGCTTGAGCGCACGACCTCCGTCGCCGCGGTCGACCTTGCCCGACAGATGCTCGCGGCGCAGCGCGCGCCCGTCGCGTTGCCGCGTCACGACGTGACGGTCAGCGTCAGCATCGGTGTCGCCGTGAGTGGACCGGAGCTGGAGAACGCCGAAGATCTCCTGCGCGCCGCGGATATCGCGCACTACAAGGCCAAGGCGGATGGCCGCGCCACCGTCGTCCTGCTGGAACAGCCGATGTATTCACAGGCCATGGCGCGGTTGGCAATGAAATTCGAGCTTCAACCCGCGATCGAGCACGAGCAACTGCACCTCGTCTATCAGCCGGTGATCGATCTGGACGACGGCCGCATCGTGGGCATGGAGGCGCTGGTGCGGTGGCATCGGCCCGGCGCCGGCGTCATCTCGCCCGATGACTTCCTGCCGCTAGCGGAGGAGACCGGCCTGATTCAGGCCATGGGTGAATGGGTATTGAAGGAAGCTTGCCGCCAGGCGCGGAAATGGGCCGACATGCGGCCCGATGCCACGCCATTACGCATGCATGTCAACGTCTCCGAGCGGCAACTTCAACGGCCAGACTTCGTCGATCAGGTGCGCGCCGCGCTCGTCGAGAGCGGTCTCCCTGCCCAGCTCCTGACGCTCGAAGTGCGGGAGCAAGCGTTGCAGGCGCGGGGCGACGGGATCCCCTCGGCGCTTCGCGCCCTGCGTGCCATGGGGGTGCCGATCGCGGTCGATGACTTCGGGGGCCGACACTCCTCCTTCTCCGCGCTCCGTCACGATGCGATCACGCTGGTGAATCTGGATCGAGCCACCGTGCAGCGCCTGCCGACCGAGGCGACCGAACGAGCGATCGTCCGCTCCATCGCCGGCCTCGCCCGGACCCTCGACCTCGATGTGGTGGCGGAAGGGATCGAAACTGGACCACAGATGCAGCAGGCGAGGGCCGCCGGCTGCCGCTTCGGGCAGGGGTTCTATTTCGCTCCGCCCCTGACGGCGGCGTCGGTGGCGGAGCTGCTCGCCGGGACGCGTACACTTGACCAGATCGTCGACGCTGACGACGCTGTGGGTGATGATGCCTGATAGCCCTGGTCGGGCCGCCCACTGACGGGAACGGGAGCGATGCCAAAGTCGGGACCCTCCACAATCGCTCCCATCCGAGCCAAAGCCACGCTGCTCCGCGGCGCGCTCTGCGCGGGGATGGGGCGATACCGAGACCTGCTGCGCCAGCAGTCGATCGCGCTGTTGATCGGCGCGGGACTCCTCTCCGAGATCGGTGACTGGTTCAACACCGTCGCGCTGTTCGAGCTGACCTATCAAGTGGGTAACGGCGCGTTGAGCGTCGGGGTGATGCTCGCCCTGCGCACCGTGCCGCGGTTGCTCCTGCAAGCGCCGGCCGGCGCCCTCGTGGACCGGTTTCCGGGGCGTGGCCTCCTCGTCATTTCCCATCTGGTGATGAGCCTGCTCGCAACGGCGTTCATTCTGCTCATCCCCTTTCCGTCGCTGTGGCTGCTCTACACCCTGGTGGTGGCGCTCGAAAGCGTGTCGACGATCGCCTGGCCGGCCCTGCGGATCCAACTGGTGCGAGAGACACCGCCGTCACAGTTCGCCTCGGTCAACGGCCTCCTGTCCATCGGCTTGACTGGCGCGCAGTTCATCGGGCCGTTGCTTGGCGGGCTGATCCTGGTCGGCTTCGGGGCCGGTCCCGTCTTCGTGGTGAATGGTCTGTCGTTCCTGGCGGTGGCGCTCATCGCCGGAATGGCGCGCGGCACGGCCGCGAGGGAGGAGGCGTCGCCGGTCACGGCGGAGCTCGAAGCGCGTGAATCGGCAGCGCCGGAACCGGTCGGTGGATACCGAGCGCTGGCCACGGAGCCGCACCTGGTGCTCTTCGCCGTGGCGGCACTGGGCGTCACTATCGCGGTGCGGGGCGCGGTCGCGCTCTTTGTCGTCCGCGCGGACGACCTGGGGCTGGGGGAGGCTGGGCCCGGGTACTTCTTCGCCGCTGTGGCGCTCGGCGCGATTGTGGGCGGGGCGGTAGCCGGCATCGGCACGCACATCGAGCACGCGGCGTTAGGAGTCGCGGCGGTGGCCATGTTCGCGTGCGCTGTGGGGCTGGCATGGTTCGGCTTCGGAGGAACCGCGGCGGCGCTGGGCGCGCTCGTCATCGCCGGCTGCGCGACCAATGTCTACGAGGTGGCTGGTCTGACCTTCTTCCAGCACCGCGTCCCCGAATCCCTCTACGGTCGCTTCATGGCGGTCTTCATGCTCGCGCTCGGGATCGGTGGCATCATCGGCGCGCTCGGCGGGCCGATCTTGCAGACGCGGCTGTCCGTATCCATGGCGCTCGGCATCCTCGCCCTGCCGGGCGCGGTGCTTGCCCTCGGATTCCTCCTGGCGCTGAGTCGGCGGAGACAACCCACTCACTGAATCACGTTGCTGGTCGAGGAGCTCAGGGAACCGCAACGGGGGCCGTCTCCCGGGTGGGAGTGGCGGAGTGATCCTCACTGCCCATAGCGCGGTGGAAGGCCGCCACGATCGTCGGGTCGAACTGCTTGCCGCACCCCTTGTCCAGCTCGCGGAGAGCCGTCGCCTGATCGAGGGCCGGTCGGTAGACCCGGTCGGCCGTCATCGCGTCATAGGCATCGGCGACGGCGATGATGCGAGCGCCAATGGGGATTTCCTCGCCGGCCAGACCGTCAGGATAACCTCGCCCGTCCCAGCGCTCGTGATGGTGGCGGATGACCGCCGCCCAGGGACGATACACCCAGAGGTGCTGGACGATGTCCGCTCCGATCGCGGCGTGCTGCTGGATCTCGGCCCATTCCTCGTCGGTGAGCGGACCGGCCTTGAGAAGCGCCTCATCGCGAATGGCGACCTTGCCGATGTCGTGGACGCGGGCGGCGGCGAGCAGACCTTGCGTGGTCTCATAAGGCAAGGGTGGCATCTCGCTCAAGATCGCCCGAACGTAGCCCGTCACACGTTCCGAGTGGTGGTAGGTGGATGGATCGCGCCGCTCCAGGATGTCGGCCAGCCGCTCCATCATCTCCTGCGTTTCGCGCCGGGCGTTCTCAAAACCTTTGAAAGCGAGCATTGGGCCGATGAGCGGGATCACCATCACGAGGAGGGCGAGGGGGTTCTCCGCGGCCAGCACCGGGACGATCGCGCCAAGCGGTGGCAGCGTGACCAGCTCGATGTAGATGCCGGACAGGTTCGTCTGAAGCATGCGGAGCGGGGATGCCCCGACCACCGGCGCGACGACGAAGGAGACCACGGCGGCGTTGAGCAGGATGAACACAATGCCCGCGGCCGTGACCGCGACCATGTTCCGCACGCTGCCGAGGGCGCTGCGACTGGGGTCGGCGAGTTCGTGATAGACAGCGCCGCCGAGGAAGGTCACCAACCCAAAGGTGGCGACATTGACGACGGACTTGATCAGCGCCCGGCGCGCGATGAGCGATTCCGTGAGCGTCGCAAGAATGATGACGCCGCCGCCGACCAGCGGACCAAGCGTCAATCCGGCTGCGAGCGCCACCGGCGAGCCCACTGAGAGGTGGAAGGTTCCGGAGGTGTGTGGAAAGGAGACGTCGAAGGCTTCGGCAAAAACGAAGAAGGTGTAGAGTATGATCGCTACAGTGAGATCATGGGCATCAAGCGACGCCGATCCCTGCCAAAACGCGATGGCATATACAATGATCGTAGTTGAGAGGAGGAGTGAGACGCTCACCCGTGTGGTTGTCGGCAGCGTCTCCGCCGTGCCTGTCATGTTCCCCGCCTGCGCCTCCCCGGAGGAGACTGACACCTATATGCAGACGGAGTATACATCTATGCCTGGGACAAAGGGGAATCATTCCGGCCCATCGACGATACCCAATGTCCTCGGGCAATACCCGATGGTCGCCCGTCCCGGCTTCTCGCGACATCGTCTTCATTACTTCCAGCTAATCATGGTCCGCTCCTGTGCCCCTCATGTATCGATCAATCTCACCTGTTGTTATGTTCGCTACTTCCAGCTGATCACGGTGTGCTCCTGGTCTCGGTGGCTTCGAACGCTTCGTCAACATGGATGGTGCTTACTTCCAGCTGATCACGGTGTGCTCCCGTTGCTCGTCGTGTCGCTCAATGTCATTGGTCGATCGATCGCTTACTTCCAGCTGATCACGGCTCGCTCCCCTCCTCCATCGTCTCGCTCAAGGTCGTGAGTGGCACTGGTCGTTACTTCCAGCTGATCATGTCGGTCCCCCACAGCGGTGATGCTCGTGCGGCCTGGCGTTGAAGTGGTGCCCGCCAGCCGAACGGGTCTATATGTGAAATACAAACCTAAGTACTAGGCCGCTGCGACCTCTCATGGAGAGGCGGAACAACGGAACGACTTTACTATAGACTCTGGTTCCTTTCCTGTCAAGGCCCGAACCAGACGACTTTTAGAGAAGAATCGCAAGATTGCGTACGAACAGCGCTGTTTGCTCAGGATGTGCAAGCAGTGAACCTCATCATCCCTACGAAGCGATCACAGCGCGAGGTTGACTTGCGGCCGCCGGTCCGTACTATGAGGGCAATCTGGACTCAGCTGGTTCGACGATTCGTTACCGGGGCCCGTCAGGCGACCGTGATGCGCCAGCCGCTCACCGGCGGCAAGATGATGGACGACCGGGTCGCGTGGGCGCACGGGCGCATTTTGGGAAGGGGGCGATGGCCGGCCGCGCACCGGCGGACCGAAACCGGCATCCGGGATCAGGACTCATGTGTGGACAGCGTGTCGATTGCGATTGCTCCCATGACGGGAGACGCAGCTTCGAAGGAGAAGCGCATGAAGAAGCTCGTTCGCTATCTGTCGATCCTCACCTTGCTCATCGCGATCACCGGCGGCACGTTCACCGCCGCCCAGGCCCAGAGTCAGACCAAGAAGCTCCGGTTCGTCGTCGTCACCCACGGTCAGGCGGCCGATCCGTTCTGGTCCGTCGTCAAGCGCGGCGTCGAGCAGGCCGGCAAGGACGAAAACGTCGATGTGGAGTACCAGGCGCCCGCCACCTACGACATGGTTGCCATGTCGCAGCTGATCGACGCGGCTGTGGCCTCCAAGCCGGATGGCCTGGTCGTCTCGATCCCGGATGCCGACGCGCTCAGCCCGGCGATCAAGCGGGCGGTCGCCGCGGGGATCCCGGTGATCTCGATCAACTCCGGGAGCGAGGTCGCCGCCAAGCTCGGCGTGCTGGTCCACGTCGGCCAGACGGAATATGAGGCCGGGCTCGCCGGCGGGCAGCGGATGGCCGAAGCCGGCGTCAAGAACGCGCTCTGCGATATCCAGGAAGCCGGCAACGCCGGGCTCGAAGACCGCTGCCGCGGCTTTACCGACGCGATGACCAAGGCCGGCGGCAAGGTCAAGAACATCGTCACCGACCTGAACAACCCGACCGATTCGCAGCAACGGCTCGAAGCAGCCCTGACCGCCGATCCCAGCATCGACGGCATCATGGCGCTCGGCCCGACCGGCGCTGGCCCGGCGCTGCTGGCGATCAAGGCGGCCAACAAGACGGGCAAGGTCAAGCTGGCGACGTTCGACCTGTCGACCGACGTGCTGAACGCGATCAAGAACGGCGACATGCTCTTCGCGATCGATCAGCAACAATACCTGCAAGGCTACCTGCCGATCGTGCTGCTGGCGCTCTACAACCGCAACGCCAACACCATCGCCAACCCGGTCCTGATGACAGGCCCCGGCTTCGTCACCAAGGACAACGTCGACAAGGTGATGCAGCTCACGAAGGAAGGCACCCGCTAGCCGGGGGCATAGCCGGCGTCGGCCCATGGCCACCCGCCGTGGGCCGGCGCGGTGCCGCGGCATCCCCGCGGCGATGAGGTGATTGCGCGATGGCCACCAGGGCGACCGCCGCGCCGGCGGTCGATGAACGCCTGCTGCGGGCGAACCCGGTCCGCAAGCTGCTTGTGCGGCCGGAGATGGGCGCCCTTGTCGGCGCGATCGCCGTCTGGCTTTATTTCGCGATCGTCGCCGGGAACCGCGGCTTCCTGACCGCCTTCGGGACCTCGACCTACCTCGAAGTCTCCGCGCAGCTCGGCATCCTCGCGACGACCGTCGCGCTGCTCATGATCGGCGGCGAGTTCGACCTCTCGATTGGCTCGACGCTCGGCGCGACTGGCATGATCGCCGCCATCCTCAGCACGACCTACAACTGGAACCTCTGGGCGGCGATGATCGTCGCGCTCGTCTTCGCCCTCGTCGTCGGCGCGCTCAATGGCCTCGTCGTCGTGATGACCAATCTCCCCTCGTTCATCACGACGCTCGCGACACTTTTCATCATTCGCGGCGCGACGATCGGCTTCACCCGCCGCATCACCGGGTTGACGCAGGTCGGCGGCATCGCCGACGTGCCCGGCTTCAGCGTGGCGAACAAGCTCTTCGGCTCGCGCATCCCGGTCGGCTCGGGCACCTATCCGGTCTCGATTCTCTGGTGGATCGGGATCACCGTGCTTGCCACCTGGCTCCTGCTGCGGACGCCGTTCGGCAATTGGATCTTCGGCGTCGGCGGCAGCATCCAGGCGGCACGGAATGTCGGCGTGCCAACCAACACCGTTAAGATTGCGCTCTACATGATGACCGCCTTTTCCGCCTGGCTGGTCGCCATGATCCAGCTTGTCCTGACGACCGGTACCGACGTGCTGCGCGGCTCGAATCAGGAGCTCTACGCAATCATCGCCGTCGTCATCGGCGGCACGCTGCTCACCGGCGGCTACGGCTCGGCAATTGGCGCGGCGCTCGGTTCGCTCATCTACGGCATGGTCCGCCAGGGCATCTTCTTCGCCGGCTACGACTCCGACTGGTTCCAGGTCGTCGTCGGCGCGATGCTGCTCATCGCCGTGCTGATCAACGAGTTCGTCCGCCAACGGGCGGCGGGAGCGAGGCGCTGATGCAGACGACCACGCCGGCGCCGCTGATCGCGGTCGAAAACGTCTCCCGCTACTTTGGCCAGGTGGTGGCCATCAAGGACATCACCATGTCGGTCAACGCCGGCGAGGTGATGTGCCTGCTGGGTGACAACGGCGCCGGCAAATCGACACTGATCAAGCTGCTCTCCGGCGTCTATCGGCCGAGCGAGGGCCGGATCCTGGTCGATGGCACAGAGGTCCGCTTCGCCTCGCCGCGCGACGCGCTCACCATGGGCATCGCGACGGTCTACCAGGACCTGGCGATGATCCCGCTGATGAGCATTGCCCGGAACTTCTTCCTCGGCTCCGAGCCGACGAAATGGGTGCCCCCGTTCCGCCGCTTCGACGTCAAGCGCGCCGACCGGATCACCCGCGAAGAGCTGGCCAAGATGGGCATTCAGGTGCGGGACACCTCGCAGCCGGTCGGCACGCTCTCCGGCGGCGAGCGACAGAGCGTCGCCATCGCGCGCGCCGTCTATTTCGGCGCGCGGGTGCTGATCCTCGACGAGCCGACCGCCGCGCTCGGCGTCAAGGAGGCCGGCGTCGTCCTGCGCTACATCGCACAGGCGCGGGCGCGCGGCCTCGGCGTCATCTTCATCACCCACAACGTGCATCACGCCTACCCGATCGGTGATCGCTTCACCCTGTTGAATCGTGGCCGCAGCTATGGCACCTTCGCCAAGAGTGAGGTGACGCGCGAAGAGGTCGTCTCGATGATGGCCGGCGGCGAGGAGTTGGAAGCGCTCGGGCACGAGCTCGAGGAGATGGCGCGGCAGGATCGCGACAATGCCGCCGCGCTCGCCACCGCCGGCCGTGAATTCACCGCCGAGGCCCGTGACATCGAGCGAGACGCGGAGGACCGTACGGAGCCAACCGCCTGAGCGCCGCCACTCGTGGCGGATGCGGCGGTAGACTGCAGAGCCATCCACTCGGGGTTTGCCGCGGCCCGGAGTGACGACGGAAGGAGCGACCTACGGTGACCAATGATCCCGCGGACACCGGGAAGGTCGATCGCTTCTTCGCGCTGTCAATCGACATGCTCTGCATCATTGGCTTCGACTGCGTAATTCAGCAAGTCAATCCCGCGATGGAGGAGACGCTTGGGCAGCCGGCGGCAGATCTCGTCGGTCGGCCGCTCGTCGCACTGATCCATCCGGTCGACCGCTCGCTGGTTGCCGCGAGCCTCCAGCCGGACGATGGCGCAGAGCGCTTTGAGGCGCGCGTCGAGACCGCGCATGGCGACTACCGGTGGGTCGAATGGAGCGCCCGGCCCGATCCGGCTGCCGGCATCTTTTATGTTGTTGGGCGCGACAACACGGAACGGCGCCGCCACGAGGCCAATCTCGCCTTTCTCGCGGACGTGCAGGACGATCTCGCGCGGCTTACCTCGGCCGAGGGGCTGATGCAGGCGGTCGGCGCCAAGATCGGTTACTTCCTGCATGTCCCCTTCTCGTTCCTGGCCACGATCGATGAAGAGCGGGACGAGGTCACGGTCAACTACGTTTGGAGGTCGGCGGACGCACCGAACCTGCCGCACACCGTGTCGCTGTCGACCTTCCTCACACCGGCGTTCAACGAACGCGCTCGCGCCGGGAAGACCGTGGTTGTTCGTGACACGAGCACCGATCCGATCGCCATCGCCGAGCATTATGTCGGGCTCAACGTCCGCTCGTTCATCACCGTCCCGTTTCGCAAGGATGGGGCATGGATTTATCAACTGGCGATCTGCGATTCGCAGCCTCGCGACTGGCGCGACGATGAGGTCGAATTGTTCGAGGAGCTGGCGAACCGTGTCATACCACGCATCGAGCATGCGCGCGCCGAGGCGGCAGTGCGCGCATCCGAGGAGCGGCTCCGGAAAGCGACGTCGATCGACACGATCGGCGTGGTCTTCTTCACCCTGGACGGACACATCACGAACGCGAACGCGGCGTTCGAGCGCATGACCGGCTACAGCGTCGCGGAGCTTCGCAACCTCACGCATTGGGCGTCGCTGACACCGCCGGAATTCCTGGAGGCGACGGAACACGCCGTGAGCCAACTGGCCACACGGGGCGAAACGGCGCCGTACGAAAAGCAGTTCATCCGCAAAGACGGCACGCATTGGTGGGGACTGTTCGCGCCGACGCGGCTCTCGGGCACCGGTCGCCAATCCGCCTGCGTCGAGTTTGTCGTCGACATCACCGAGCGCACCCGGACCGACGCGGCGCTTCGCGAAAGCGAAGAGCGACAGGCATTTCTGCTTCAGCTCAGCGATACGCTGCGGCCGCTCGCCGATGCCGGCTCCATACAAGCCGAGGCAACCCGGGTGCTGGGCGAGTGGCTTGAGGTCAATCGGGTGATCTACATCGACATCGATGAGCTG
>JAICKJ010000320.1 GCA_025928015.1 Thermomicrobiales bacterium | reverse complement strand
GAATTCCGCGTCTCGACGACGCCCGCCGGGGTTCACGAGTACGGAAGTCACGGTCACGAGGTGCTGGTCGAGCGATCGGCCGGGCAGGGCAGCGGTTTTGCCGATGACGAGTACGAGGCAGCCGGCGCGGAGCTGATCGACAGCCACGACGAGGTTTTCGCCCGGGCCGAGATGATCGTCAAGGTCAAGGAGCCGGTCCCGGCCGAATACGACCTGCTCCGCCAAGGCCAGATCCTCTTCACCTACCTTCACCTCGCCGCCAACGAGCGCCTGACCCGCATCCTGATGGAGAAGCGGATCGAGGCCGTCGCGTATGAGACCGTCCAGCTTCCGAACCGGCAATTACCCTTGCTGACGCCGATGAGCGAAGTCGCCGGCCGGATGTCGGTCCAGGTCGGCGCGCATTATCTCGAAGAGACGAACGGGGGCCGCGGGTTGCTGCTCGGCGGCGTGCCGGGCGTGCCGGTCGCCGATGTGGTGATCGTCGGCGCCGGCACCGTCGGCACCAACGCCGCCGTGATCGCGCTCGGCATGGGCGCGGACGTGACGATCATCGATGTCAACGTCGACCGGCTGCGCTTTCTCGACGAAGTGCTCCACGGTCGCATCCACACCCTCGCCTCGAACCAGCACACGATCAGCGAGGCGATCGCCGGTGCCGACCTCGTCATCGGCAGCGTCCTGATCCCCGGCGCCAAGGCGCCGAAGCTGGTCACGGCGGCGATGGTCAAGCGGATGCGTCCCGGCAGCGTCCTGGTCGATGTCGCGATCGACCAGGGCGGCTGCTTCGAGACGTCGCGTCCGACCACCCACAGCGACCCCACCTTCCTCGTTGATGGCGTGATCCATTACTGCGTCACCAACATGCCCGGCGCCGTGCCCCGCACCAGCACGCTGGCGCTCTCCAACGCCACCTTGCCGTATGGTCTCCAGTTGGCTGACCTGGGGCTGAAGGAGACCGTCCAGCGCGATCCCGCGCTCGCCCTCGGCGTCAATGTCATCGACGGGGAGATCACCTGCCCGGGCGTCGCCGAGGCGTTCGGCCTGCCCTGTGCCCCGCTCGACCGGGTGCTGAACGTCGAAACTGTGTAACATAACGTCAAGAATGGCGGTCCGCCGCCGAATCTGGGCGGATCGGACCCGAACGACCATGCCGCGGAAAGGATCAGTGATGGAGGAGACAATCGACCGCTTCTTGAGCGCCTTGCAAGCTGAACGTGGATTCTCCCAGAACACCATTGCCGCCTACCGGAACGATCTCGCCCAGTTCGCGGCCTACCTGCGGCAACCGCCGGGCGACGACCAGCTCGACCCGATCGACGATTGGCACCATCTCGGCGATCAGCAACTCAACACCTATCTTTTGCACCTCCGCACCCGCGATTACGCCTCCTCGACCGTCGCCCGCAAGACCGCCGCGATCAAGTCGTTCGTCGCCTGGCTGCAGCGCCAGGGGGTGATTTCGGCGGAGATCGGCGCGAAGATGGCCTCGCCCCGCGTCGACAAGTACATGCCGAAAGCGATCTCCCAGGAGGACGTCGCCCGGCTGCTCGCCCAGCCCTGCAGCGATGGCGAGAGCAGCAAGCCCGAAAGCGTGCGCGACCGCGCGATGCTGGAGATGCTCTACGCCACGGGGATGCGCGTCAGCGAGCTGGTCGCGCTCAACCTCGACGACATCGATGTCCGGGGCGGCCGGGTCGAATGCACGGGCAAGGCGCGGCGAGTCCGCACGCTGCCGCTCTTCGGCAGCGCCCTCGCGGCGACCAAGGCGTATCTGGCGTCAGCCCGGCCCCACCTCGTCCACGGCGGGGAGGCGGCGTTCTTTGTCAATCACCGCGGCGGCCGGCTCACCCGGCAGGGGTTCTGGTTGATCCTCAAGTCGTACGCGCAGCAAGCCGGGATCGAGGAGATCACGCCGCACACGCTGCGCCACTCGTTCGCCACCCACGCGCTCGACCATGGCGCCGAGTTGCGCGATGTCCAGCACCTGCTCGGCCACGTCTCGATCTCGACCACGCAGGTCTACCGGCAGCTCGCCAATGGCCAGCACCAGCAGGCCGCGCCGGCGGCCGAGGCGGAGTCGGCCGCAAGGGAAGCACCGGCACCAGAGGCGGCCGCACCCGAGCCGGCCGAGGCGGAACGCGAGCCGCAGTCACCTGCCGGTGCCCGCGTCTGATCCCTTTTCGTTCAGGATTTCGCCGCTCGCCGCCTTGGCCGGCGAGCGTCATGAGGAATGCATGACTGACCAGCAGGAGAGGTCCACCACGCGGCGCGCCGCGACCATGGACAAGGTGGTCGCCCTCGCCAAGCGGCGCGGCTTCGTCTTCCCCGGCTCGGAGATTTACGGCGGCCTCGCCAACACCTGGGACTATGGCCCGCTCGGCGTCGAGCTGAAGAACAACATCAAGCAGCTCTGGTGGAAGACCTTCGTCCAGACCCGGCGCGACATGCTCGGGCTCGACGCCGGCATCCTCATGCACCCGCGCGTCTGGGAGGCCTCCGGCCACGTCGTCAACTTCAACGACCCGCTGGTGGATTGCAAGACGTGCAAGGCCCGATTCCGCGCCGACGATCTGGTCGAGCGCCACCTGCACATCGCCGACGCCTCGGCCAAGACGCCGGACGAGCTGAGCGCGCTCATCCGCGAGGCGAATCTGCCCTGCCCGAACTGCGGCAACCGGACGCTGACCGACGCCCGCCAGTTCAACATGATGTTCCAGACGACGATCGGTCCGGTCTCGGAGACCGGCACGCAAGTCTATCTGCGGCCGGAGACGGCGCAGGGCATCTTCGTCCAGTACAAGAACATCCTGAATTCACAGCGGGTCAAGCTGCCCTTCGGCATCGGCCAGATCGGCAAGGCCTTCCGCAACGAGATCACGCCGGGCAACTTCATCTTCCGCGTGCTCGAACTTGAGCAGATGGAGATCGAGTACTTCGTCAAGGCCGCCGAGAGCGCCACCGCGTTCGAGGAGTGGCTGACGGCGATGCGCGGCTGGATCGAGCTGATCGGCCTGCGCCCGGAGCACATCCGCGTCCGCGAGCACGCGAAGGAAGAGCTTTCCCACTATTCGATGCGGACCTGCGACTTCGAATACCTCTTCCCCGGTCCGATGGGGTGGAAGGAACTCTACGGCCTCGCCAACCGAACCGACTTCGACTTGCGTTCGCACCAGGAGGCGAGCGGCGAAGATCTAACCTATTTCGAACAGGAGACCAAGACGCGCTTCCTGCCGCATGTCGTCGAGCCGACCTTCGGCGTCGAGCGGACCTTCCTCACCGTCCTGCTCGACGCCTACGACGAGGAAGCGACGACCGACGTCAACGGCAAGGCCGAGACGCGCACCGTGCTGCGCTTCGTCCCACGGCTGGCGCCGGTGAAGGCGGCGGTCCTGCCGCTGGCGAAGAAACCGGAGCTGACATCTGTCGCCTGGCAGCTCTTCGAGCGGCTGCAGTGCGAGGTCAGTCCGCAGGTGGACTACGACGAGCAGGCGAACATCGGCAAGCGCTACCGCCGCCAGGACGAGATCGGCACCCCGTTTTGCGTCACCGTCGACTTCGATACGCTGGAAGACCGGGCCGTCACGATCCGCGACCGCGACACCATGTCCCAGGTCCGCATCCCGCTCGACGACGTGCCGGCGTATCTGAGCGAGCGGATCCGGTAGCAGCGCTCACCACCAATCCCGCTCCCAACGCTGGGAACGGGGAGCACTTCCCATAACCACATGTTGGAATGCGCGATGCCATGCTGTGTAGGGGCGACCCCATGTGGTCGCCTTTCCCTTGGCAAGCGGCCACGTAGGGTCGCGTCCCTGCTTGTGGTCCCAAGACTGAAGACTACCGGGTCGTCATCGCGAACGTCGCGGCCGGATCGTCGGCGGAGGCGTTGCCGGCGAAGACGACCACCGCGCGGAGGAGGAGACCGCCGGCGAGGGTCATGAGCGGGCCGGCGATGGCGGCGCGATTGCTGAGGCACGGACCGAGGATGGTGCCGAGGACCGATGCCGTCAGCCCGAGCCGGTATGCCGGGCGAGCGACGAGGAGCTGCCGCGCCGCGGGGTCGG
>JAICKJ010000159.1 GCA_025928015.1 Thermomicrobiales bacterium | reverse complement strand
GCCCAATTGGTCTGTCACTGATCGTTTCCTTCCTTCTCGGGGGCGGCTGCTATCTGGCCGGATGCTACGGTCAGACGCGAGGCAGCGCAACAGCGTCGCGGTGCCGAAATGGTAGACTCGGGCGCATGGACCTTACTCCCTGGTACTCGAAGACGGTCACGCTCGATTGGCAGGGCCGGACCTTCGCCTTCGCCGTCTCGCAGGAGCTCTTCAGCAGCAACGCGGTCGATCAGGGGTCGCTCCTCCTGCTCAAATCGCTGCCGTGGGATGATCTCCGGGACATCCAGCACGTCGTCGATTTCGGCTGCGGCTACGGGCCGCTCGGCATCGTCGCGGCGGCCGCGCTGCCCGCTGCGCGGTTGACCTTCATCGATCGTGATGCGCTGGCCTTGATGTTCACCGGCGAGAACCTGAGCCGGAACTTGCCAGACCGCCCCGGGATGCACGAGGGCACCGCGGGCATCGATCTGCACGACCCTGAACGCAGCGATCTGCTGCTCTGGAACGTGCCGGGCAAGGCCGGCGAGCAGGTCGTGCACGGATTGTGCGGGCAGCTTCCGGCGACATTGGAGCCGGGCGGCCTCGCGGCTCTGGTTGTCGTCAATCCGCTCGCCGGCGCGATCCTCGACGCCATCGCCGCCCTGGCGCAGCTCATGATCACCCGGACCGAACGCCACACCACGCACACCGTGATCCACGTCCGGCGGGATGATGCACCGGCGATCCCCCATTCGTCGTGCGACGCCTTCGCAAGCGGCGTCTTCGATCGCGAGGAGCGCATTATCGAGCTGGGCGACCGGGCCTACGTGTTCAAGCCGGTCTACGGGTTGCCGGAATACGACAATCCGGATTACAGCTCGGCGGTCGCGATCGAGATGCTGGATATGATAGGTTCGGTCGAACGCTGCGCCATCTACCAACCGGGGCAAGGCCACGTCGCGCTCGCCACGCTGCTCCTGAACGGGACCAGGGAATGGACGCTCGGCGGTCGCGACCTGCTCGCGTTGAAAGCGACCCGCCGCAATCTCGAGATCAATGGCGCGGATTCAAGCCGGATCGCCTCGTCTCCGACACCGGATATGTGCGTGCCTTCGCACGACCCTCCGATTCCGCTCCTCGTCGCGATGCTTGATGACCAGCTTACACCGGCGCGGATCCGGCACCTGGTCGCGGGCATGTCGTCAGTCGTGGCCACGGATGGCCAGGTGCTGCTCGCCGGCCGCTCGACCTCGGTCAGCCGCGTGCTCACCGCGGCGACGAAGGATGGCGGATTCCGCGCCGGCAAGCGCCTCAGGCGGCGCGGCGCCAGCGCCGTGCTGCTGCGCCCCCGCTGATCGCGCCGATTTGCCGTCGGACAGCTGCCTGCGCGCTTGGTCGATGCACGGTTGTCATCGCGCAATCCTTGACACCCCTCTCGTGACCGCCCTACCATCGTCCATATTCCAGTGGAGGCGCACGCCAACCGGGTCAACACAACCAGGGGGTCCAAAGCGGTATCGTGCCGCGCCGGTCAATCGATTGCAGAACGATCCGGCGTGGATGGTCGCCCGGCTTACGGGCGTCGCGAAGGAGTTCGGATCATGGTTCAGCGCAACGGTCCATTCCTGTCCCGGCCAGTCTCTCGTCGCACCATCCTGAAAGGCGCCACCGGCGCGACGGCCGCCTTCGCCGCCTCCGGCCTCGTCGGCAGATCAGCCACGCGGGCGCAGACGCCGGCCGCGGAAGTCAACAGCGTCATCGAGCAAATCCTGAAGATCCCCGGCGCCAACACCCACCAGCCGACGCAATCCGACATGGAGAAGGTCGGCGAGCTCTGCCTCGGGCCGACCAAGGCGGTCATCAAGCCCAACGAGTTCAAGGGCGTCGGGATCCGCTTCATGGGGCTCAACAACCAGAACGTCCACGACTTCGTCTTCCGCGCCTTCCTCAAGTCGTGGGAGGAGTACACCGGCGCCAAGATCACCTGGATCGACCTGTCGCAGGCCGACTACAACTCCCACTTCCAGCAGGCCGTCGCGACCGGCACGATCGATTTCGACATGCTGGAAATGGGCGCGCCCTTCGAGGGCGACCTGCTCGGCAAGGGGCTCGGCTCACCCATGCCCGACTGGGTGAAGAAGGTCATCAACATCGACAACCTCGTCGCCTACCTGAAGCCGCCGGTCGGCACCTGGGATGGCGTCCTCTACCGCACGACGATCGACGGCGACTGCCATAACTTCAACTATCGGGCCGACTACTTCGCGGACAAGGATCTGGCCAGCGAGTGGACCAAGAGCGGCGGCCAGGGAGACTGGGCCGTGCCGACGACCTGGCAGCAGGTGCAGGCGGCGACCAAGTTCATCAAGGGCAAGAAGGTCGACGGGCAGGATGCCTATGGCTACCTCGACGTCTGCAAGCCGTGGGGCGGCTTCGGCTGGTACTTCTTCGCCAGCCGGGCGACCGCCTACGCCAAATACCCCGGCGACAAGTCCTGGCTCTTCGACCCGACGACGATGAAGCCACGGATCAGCGACCCCTCGTTCGTGCGGGCGATCCAGGACGTCATCGACGTGCTGCCGGACGAACCGCCCGATCAGATCAACGCTGACGGCAATACGACCGGGTTCAACGAGTTTCTCGGTGGCACCGGCTCGATGTGCCCCTGGTGGGGCGATATCGGCCCGGCGGTCTACACCAGCGACTCGTCGGTCGTGCAGGGCAAGGTCGCCTTCAGCATCCTGCCGGGCTCGGACGACGTCTACAACACCAAGACACAGAAGTGGGAGAAGCTCGCCTCCGGCCCGAACTTCGCGCCGAACATGGCCTACCTCGGCTGGGGCGTCTACGTCATGAAGGCGACGGAGAAGAACGCCGCGCTGAACAAGGCCTGCTGGAGCGTCGCCGCGCACCTCGGCGGCGAGGCGATCTCGCAATGGACCTCGTGTTACCCGTCCGGCTTCCAGCCCTATCGCACGACGCACTTCAACGTCCCTTACTGGACGGAGGTCGGCTATCCGAAGGACTACATCGAGTCCTACCTGAAGTCGCAATCCGATTCGTACAACCACCCGAACTCGGCGATCGAGCCGCGCATCCCTGGCATCTTCCAGTACTACAGCGCGGCCGAGGACGAGCTGGCCAAGGCCTATGCCGGCAAGGAGGACGCGCAGACCTGCGCGAACAACATCAGTGCCGCCTGGGAGAAGATCACCGACGGGATCGGTCGGGAGAGCCAGATCAAGCTCTACCAGGCATCGCTCGGCTCGTAGGGTGAGATGACCGAATCGACTGTCGCCGCAGCCGGCGCCTGGGAGGTGCCGGATCGGAGCGTCTCACCGGCGCGCCGCAATCTGGGACGCGCCGTGATCGCCGTGCCGACGATCGCCCTCGTGGCGGTCGCCGGCATCCAGATCGCGCACACGGCGCGAGCGTCCGCGCCCGGCTTCGCCAACTGGCGGCCGGTGGCCTACGTCTACGTGCTGTGGGCGATCTGCCTCGGCATTGGCCTGGTGATGACGAAAGGGGAGCGCGGCAAGCGGGCGCTCTTCGTCCTGCCCGCGCTCCTCTTCACCCTCGCCATGGTCGTCTTTCCGACCGCCTTCGGCTTCGTGCTTGCCTTCAGCAGCTGGAATCTGAGCTCGAGTGTCGGGCGCCAGTTTAACGGCTTCGCCAACCTGCGCCAGCTCTTCCACGACACGTTCTTCTGGCAGGCGATGCTGAACATGGTCTACTACGTGCTCAGCGTCCTCGTGCAATATGCGATCGCCTTCGGCCTCGCGCTTCTGCTCAACCAGGAGATCCATCTCCGCCGATTCTTCCGGATCACCTTCCTGTTGCCCTTCATGCTCAGTCCGGTCGCGGTGAGCTGGATGATCGGCAAGTCGATCATGGACGCGCGCTTCGGCCCGGCGGCCCAACTGCTGCGGACCCTCGGCGCGCAGGCCCCCGCCTTCTTCGATCGCGCCTGGCCGGCCCGATTGAGCATCATGGCGATGGATTCGTGGTACTCGATCCCCTTCATGATGATCCTCCTGCTGGCCGGCTTGCAGGCGCTGCCGGACGAAGTGCTGGAAGCGTCGAAAGTCGACGGGTCGAGCGGCTGGCAGACCTTCTGGCGGATCGTCTTCCCGATCATGCTGCCGGTCAGCATCACGACGATCATCCTCCGCACGATCTTCGAGCTGAAGCTGGCCGACGTGGTCATCAACGTGACCGGTGGCGCGCCCGGCGGCGCCACGGACACCGTCTCCAGCTACATCTTTCGCGTCTACAACGACCGGTCGAATGTCGGTTACGGGACAGCCCTGGCCGAGTTCTACCTGATCGTGATCGTCCTCTTCCTGGCGCTCATGCTCTGGCTCTCGAGCCTCTGGCTGCGAAAGGTGCGGTGACCCGATGCGCATGACGTCGCGCCAGAAGGGCGCCATCGTCGGTAGCGTCAACGCTGCGGCCGAGGCCGGTGACGCGCGGGCCAAAGCTCGCCGGCGCGCGCGGCGAACCGCCGGGCGCGTGCTCATCTATGCCGCGTTGGTCATCTGGGCCATCATCGCCCTCTTCCCCATTTACTGGACCGTCTCGACCTCGTTCAAGACCGCGATCGACGTGACCCAGGACCACATTGTGCCCTGGTTGCAGTTCCATCCGGACTGGCGGGGCTGGCGGTCGATCGGCCTGTCGCCGGACACGATCGGCCAGCCGAACTCCTCCCGGAGCGAGTTCGTCAAGCGGTTCACCAACAGCCTCACCTCCGCGGTCGGCGCCTCGCTGATCGCGGTGATCCTCGGCTCGCTCGCCGCCTACGGGCTGGCGCGCTTCGAGTACAAGTGGGCGATCTGGCGCAACCGCGACATCTCGTTCTTCTTCCTCTCCCAGCTCATCCTGCCGCCGGTCGCGCTCGCCATGCCGCTGCTGGTCCTCTACAAGGAGCTGGCGCTGCTCGATACCCACGTCGGCCTGATCCTCGTCTACGTGCTGATGGTGCTGCCGATCGTGATCTGGATCATGCGGGACCAGTTCATATCGATCCCGGCGGAGCTGGAGCAGGCGGCGATGGTGGACGGCGCCTCGATCTGGGGTGCGTTCTTCCGGATCGTGCTGCCGCTCTCCGCGCCCGGCTTCGTCTCCTCGTTCATTCTCGCCGTGATCCTGTGCTGGAATGAGTACTTCTTCGCCTCGTTGCTGACGAGCAGCGCCGCCAAGACGCTGCCAGTCCTCGTCGCGAGCCAGACCGGCTCCCAGGGCATCAACTGGTGGGCGATGGCGGCCGTCTCCACCGCCGCGATCGCCCCGCTCGTCGTCATCGGCATCCTGCTCGAGCGCTACATCGTCCGCGGCCTCGCCACCGGCGCCGTGAAGTAGCAGCTGTGCATGCTGACCAGCATCGAGGAGGAATCCTCGCGGTATGGCGTTGACCCTCGGTTCGGTGAGGTCAGCAGGTTCAATGCGAATGCGATTCGCGGGCCAAACGGGATATGGAACGAAGAGACGTTGCCGGTTCTGGAGTGGGAAGCAGCCGAGTATCGCATCGTTCTCCCCTTGGATCTTCAGATGGGTTTGGAGCTTGAGCAGCCGACCTTGAGATGGGAAGCGGACAAGCGACTGCGGGCGTATACGAAGCACCCTACTCTTGCTTCAATTGATTTTACTGATGCCGGATTTTGGGCCCACTGGGAGCGATTTGGCCCGGAGCCCACGAAACGCATCTCGTGGAACGTCTTCTTCTCCCGCGGCGGCTACGAGTATATTGCGATTCTTTCGCACCATCACGGCGAGTTGACGTTCACCACTGTCTTCTCTCCTCGCCCAGAATGGTTGGAGGAGAGATTGCGCGCCGGCGCTGGTCGGTGGTTGTTTCGACAAGCACAGGAGAAAGAGTAGTGCCCGCCCCGGATGCGTCAGCCGAGGATCTCTCCTGATCGGAGCGCGGACAAGCAATTTTCCCACCACAGGCACTACTGCCAATAGTACCACCCATGTGGCGGGGTCGAGATACCGAGACGTCCCGGCAGCAAGCAGGTGCCAGAGCTCCATCGTTGTCGGGTGGAGGCATGCAGTGGAGGAACGCGATCCCCGACCAGGCCGGCTGACCTGGTGTCTCCGTGCAACGCGCGGGTGCCGTTCCCGTTGCGGGCGCAACTCTCCCGCCACAAGGATCACTCCCCAAATTCTAGCGCCTCCTTCGCGTCATCCGATTGCCGCCCCGATAAGAGAAAGCGCGCCAGCACCTCGTAGCGCGAACCCTCGTGCGAGAGGTGGCTGCGGATCAGGTGGACCTCGTCCACCGGGACGGGCAGCGGCTGCTGGTGGCTCACTTCACCCGTTTCAGTCGCTCGCTCGAAGCGCTGCCGGATGCGCTGGGGCAGGTCGCCTGACGGCGCATTGCGGACGTCCCGGACACGGCCGAGTGTGATGTGCGGGTGAAACTCCTTCTCGTCGAGCTGGAAGTCGAACCCGATCAGATACGCGCCGATCGCGTCATGCAATGTCTGCAAGCGGTGCGCGGGACCGTAGAGGCCCAACCAGAGGACGCGCGGTCGCCTCCAGTTCGGGAAGACGCCGAGATCGGCCGTGCGCAGCCGGAAATGGCGGTGCTCGGCGACGACCGGGCCAAGCCCCAGCCGGAGCAGTTCGACCCGCTCGGGCGCGACATCGCCCAGAAACTGGAGCGTGATGTGGGCGTTGCTACCGGTCGTCCAGCGGATCGGCCACTCCTCGCGCTTCAAGTCGCGCACGACCCGATCGACCATCGCCACCACGTCTGGCGGCAGCGGCACGGCGAGGAAGATGCGCCAGGCGGTATCAACATTCTCCGCCGGCGGTCGTTGCTTGGGAACACGCTTGGCCTTCATACCGGCAGTATACGGGAGCCGCCCGGAGCGGTTGCGTGTACGCTATACGGCATGTGCGATTCGCGCCCCAAAGGGAGGCCCAGCCGATGACGAGTGGCGGAACGACCGCGTTGCGAACCGCGTTCCTGGGACCGCGAGGGACATTCAGCGAGGAGGCCGCGCTCCTCTTCAGCCAGGGCGACGGCCAGCTGATCCCCTACGCCAGCTTCCCGGCGCTCACCGCGGCGGTCGAGGCCGGCGAGGCCGACGCCGCTGTCCTGCCCATCGAGAACTCCATCGAAGGCCAGGTGCATACGACGCTCGATTTGCTGATTCACGAGACGCCGCTGCAGATTATCGCCGAGGAGGTCGTGCCGGTGCGCCACATGCTCGTCATGGCGCCGGGCGGCAAGCTGGAAGACATCAGATCGGTCGCCTCCCACCCGCAAGGGCTCGGCCAGTGCCGGCGTTTCCTCGACCGCGTCCTGCCCGGCGTCGAGCAGGAGGCGGCGCTCTCGACCGCCGGCGCGGTCGAGGCGGTCGCCACCGGCGACGATTTGACGCGGGCGGCGATTGGCCCGCTGCGCGCCGCCGAGTTGTACCAGGGCGACGTGATCGCGCGCGACGTCCAGGACGTGCGGGGCAATCTGACTCGCTTCGTCGTCCTCGCCCCGCGGGAGGCGGCGCCGACCGGGAATGACAAGACGTCGATCGGCCTGACGGTGAAGGCGAACGTGCCCGGCATTCTCTCCAAGGTTCTCTCGCCGTTCGCCGAGCAAGGCATCCAGCTCACGAAGATCGAGAGCCGGCCGAACAAGGGCTGGCTCGGCGACTACGTCTTCCTGCTCGATTTCGAGGGCCACCGCGCCGATCCGCCGGTCCGGGCCGCGCTGGAACAGGTGCGGGAATACACCGCGATGCTCAAGGTCTTCGGCTCCTACCCGCGCTTCCCGCTCGAACAGTTCCGCGATCTCGTCACCGCGTCGAGCGGGCTACCGTCGTGGACCCATCTGGCCTCGACCGGCGCATGAGTGAAGGGCATACGATGCGCGTCGTGATCGACGATGCTCTGGTCACATCGCAACTGACCATGCCGCTGCGCGAGGGTTGGGCCACGCTGCCGGTTCCCTTCGAGCTCCAAAAGGGACTGACTGCGGCCGATCTGGCGCCGGACGACATCGCGTTCATCCCCGCCGGCGAAGCGACCGATCTCGCGGCGACGCACGAATTGCTCCCGGGTGTCGCCGTCGTATACGGCAACGCTGGGGCGATTGCGATGCGGGCGCCGGTGCGACCTGATGGCATTGACGAGACGCCGATTCGCCTCTACCACGCGAGCCGGACGGCCGAATTGCTGATCCGGGCGTTGCTGCGACCGTTCTTCGGCATCACCGCGAGCGGATTCGAGACGGGCGACGATGGCGACGCACAGATCGTCGTCGTCGAGGGCATTGAGGCCATCACGCCGCCGCAAGCGGGGTTCCAGGAGGATTTGGCCCGCGCCTGGTTCATCCTGACCGGGCTGCCGATGGTCAGCCACGTGCTCGTCGCGCCGAAGGATATGTCCGGGCCCGATCCCGTCGTAGATGCATTGTGCAAGGCGGTCGAGACCGGCGTGGAGCGCCGCCGCGACGTGCGGGTCAAGATCGCGGAGCAGGCGGAGGTTGATCGCGACCGACTGGTCGAGGTCACGAATGCCTTGCGCTTCCAGTTAGATGCTAAAGGCGCGCAATCGCTCCACCAGCTCATCGCCCGGGGCAGCTGGGGTACCGCCTACGGCCGCGACCTGCCGCCGCCCCGGCGACCGGCGGGTGTGTGAACGTCCGAGGGAGACCATGGCGACCAATGGCCGGAGACCAGACAATTCCACTCGACACGGATTCGGGACGCGGGCGGTGCACGCCGGCGAGTCGCCCGATCCGATCACGGGCGCGGCCGGCGTGCCGATCTACCAGAACTCGACCTTCGCCTTCCGCTCCGCCGCGCAGATCGCGGAGTTCAACACCGGCGCCCTGCCGCACTACGTCTACTCGCGTGAGGGCAATCCGACCGTTCGCTTTCTCGAGCTGAAGCTGGCCGACCTCGAAGGCGCGGAGGACGCCGTTGCGACCGCGTCCGGCATGGCGGCGATCAGCGCGACCATCCTGGAGACCGTCAAGAATAGCGGTCACCTCGTGGCTGCGAACGACATCTACCCGATCGGCAAGTCGTTCCTCTGCGACGATCTGCCGCAATACGGCGCGTCCACGACCTTCGTTGATGCCACATCGATCGACGAGATCGTGGCGGCGATCGGGCCCGACACGCGCGCGATCTTTGTCGAGACCTTCGGCAACCCGGCCCTCAGCGTGGTCGATCTCGACGGAGTCGCCGCGTTTGCCCGGGAGCGCGGCCTGCGTTTCATCGTCGACAACACGTTTTGCTCGCCGGCGCTCGTTCGGCCGATCGAGCACGGCGCCGACATCGTGATCCACAGCGCCACCAAGTACCTGTCCGGCCACGGCACCGTGCTGGGTGGCATCGTCGCCGGCCGGCGCGAGCTGGTGCGGCCCATCGCGGCCCGGTTGTCGCATCTGGGTGGCGCGCTCAGCCCGTTCAGCGCCTGGCTGATTCTGAACGGCGTCAAGACGCTCAACCTGCGCGTCCGCCAGCAGTCCGCGAACGCGCAAGCGATCGCCGCGCTGCTCGCATCGCATCCGGCCGTCGCGCGGGTCAACTACCCGGGACTGCCATCGCACCCACAGCACGCGCTGGCCGCGCGTCTGACTGGCGGCTCCGCAGGCGGGATGATCTCCTTCGCGCTGCATGATCATGAACGGACGACCGGACCGTTCCTCGACGCGCTGCGGATTCCGCTCAAGGCGGTCAGCCTCGGCGACGTGTCGTCACTGATCTGGCCCTTCGGCGGGTCCGGTCTGATCCGCTTCTCCGCCGG